>CANGEE010000001.1 GCA_947452635.1 Comamonadaceae bacterium
AACAGCCCGGGTACAAACCGCCGCGGCCATGAAAAATGCGCTGCGCATCGGTGGGCTTGTCCATGGCGGCAATGGCGTTGAGCAGTGCTTGCATGGTGGGGCTGAAAAATGAGGGAGAAATGGTCTGCCCGGAGGGGCTCGAACCCCCGACCTGTTGCTTAGAAGGCAACTGCTCTATCCAGTTGAGCTACGGGCAGATGGTGATGAGGATACGTGAAAACGGCGACACACGACACCCCAAGAAAAAAAGCCCAACGAATGGGCTTTTTTAAGGGTGGTCGGAGCGGCGGGATTCGAACTCGCGACCCTCTGCTCCCAAAGCAGATGCGCTACCAGGCTGCGCTACGCTCCGACAAGCAGTTATTGTAACGCTGGAATGGTCCGTTCTCTGGCAGGGTGCTGATTTTTTTGCACGCGCGAGCAGTTTCACAGCGCCCCTTCCAGCGCCCCCTGTGCAGGATCAGCTGCCGCGGGTGATGGGCATTTCCACGTTGCCGGGCATCAGCAGGTGCTTGGCCAATTCCAATTTGGCCAGCGAGTTGCGGTGCACCTCGTCTGGGCCATCGGCCAAGCGCAGGGTGCGCTGGTGGGCATAGGCATAGGCCAGCGGGAAGTCTTGCGACACACCGCCACCGCCGTGGGCCTGAATCGCCCAGTCAATGATTTGGCAGGCCATGTTCGGCGCGACGATCTTGATCATGGCGATTTCGGCTTTGGCCACTTTGTTGCCCACGGTGTCCATCATGTGGGCCGCTTTGAGGGTCAGCAAACGGGCTTGCTCGATCATGCACCGGGCTTCGGCCACGCGCTCTTGCCAGACAGTTTGTTTGGACACTTCACGGCCAAAGGCGACACGGGTGTTCAGGCGTTTGCACATCAGCTCCAGCGCGCGCTCGGCAATGCCGATGCTGCGCATGCAGTGGTGAATACGGCCAGGACCAAGGCGACCTTGGGCGATCTCGAAGCCACGGCCTTCGCCGAGCAGCAGGTTGCCCACGGGCACGCGCACGTTTTCCAGCAAGACTTCCATGTGGCCGTGGGGCGCGTCGTCGTAGCCAAACACGCTCAAAGCGCGCAGCACGGTAATGCCTTTGGCATTGGCGGGCACCACAATCATCGATTGCTGCTCGTGGCGACCGGCTTCGGGGTTGGTTTTGCCCATGACGATGTACACCGCGCAGCGTGGGTCACCGGCACCGGAGGACCACCATTTGCGACCATTGATCACGTACTCGTTGCCTTCGCGGCGAATCTCGCACTGGATGTTGGTCGCGTCTGACGAAGCGACTTCAGGTTCTGTCATCAAGAAGGCCGAGCGGATTTCGCCTTTCAGCAGGGGTTCGAGCCATTCGTCTTTGATGGCTTCGCTGGCATAACGCTCCAGGGTTTCCATATTGCCGGTGTCGGGGGCCGAGCAGTTGAAGACTTCAGCGGCGAAGGGCACACGGCCCATGATTTCGCACATTGGCGCGTATTCCAGGTTGGACAAGCCTTGGGGCGCGCGGTTGGATTTGGGCAAGAACAAATTCCACAGACCCGCAGCCAAGGCTTTGGGCTTGAGTTCTTCGACGATTTGGGTGGGTACCCAGGCATTGCCTTTGGCGCGGTTCTCGGCGATCTCAGCGAAAAAGCGGGCTTCGTTGGGGTAAATGTGCTCGTCCATAAATGACAGCAGGCGGGCCTGCATGTCTTTTATTTTGGGGGTGTAGTCGAAGTCCATGGAGTCTCTCCTGTTGAGTAACTGGTGTTGATAAAAGGGTTAGGCTTTGCAGGCAAATTGCCAAGCCAATTCGGCCATCGGTTTGGCGCCCGCGCCGGATGTGCGTGCTTGGTCGCTCGATGCCGTGCCGTCTTCGACGCGTTTGGCAATGCCTTGCAAAATCGCGGCGATGCGGAACATGTTGTAGGCCAGATAGAAGTTCCAGTCTTTGGCCAGCACCTCGGGGGTGGTGAAGCCGGTGCGTTCGCAGTAGCGGCGGATGTATTCGGCTTCCACCGGAATACCCAGCGCGGCGTGGTCCAGCCCGCCAATGCCGCGGAATGCACCGGGGGAAATATGCCAAGCCATGCAGTGGTAGCTGAAGTCGGCCAGAGGGTGGCCAAGTGTGGACAGTTCCCAGTCAAGCACCGCGATCACGCGGGGCTCGGTGGCGTGGAACATGAGGTTGTCCAAGCGGTAGTCACCATGGACCACGCTGACCAAACCGCTGTCTTTGGCGCTGGCCGGAATATGCGCGGGCAACCAGGCCATGAGCTGGTCCATCTGCGGAATCGATTGCGTGACAGAGGCCACGTACTGCTTGCTCCAGCGGCCAATCTGGCGCTCGATGTAGTTGCCGGGCTTGCCATAAGCCGACAGCCCTTGTTTTTCGACGTTGACCGAATGCAAGGCTGCAATCACGCGGTTCATTTCGTCGTAAATCTCGCCGCGCTGGGTGGTGGTCATGCCGGGCAATGACTGGTCCCATAAGACACGGCCTTGCATGCACTCCATGACATAAAAAGCGCGGCCGATCACCGACTCGTCTTCGCACAGCACATGCATGTGGGGCACGGGCACATCGGTGCCTGCCAAACCTTTCATGACGGTGAACTCGCGTTCAATCGCATGTGCCGAAGGCAGCAGCTTGGCAACCGGGCCGGGTTTGGCCCGCATCACGTAGTGCTGATTTGGCGTGAGCAGCTTGTAGGTGGGATTGGATTGCCCGCCTTTGAACATCTCCACGCTCAAAGGGCCTGCAAAACCGGGCAGGTGTTGGCTCAGCCAGGTCTGCAAGGCGGACACGTCAAAGGCGTGCTGCCCGGACACAGGGCGGGTGCCCACAAAATGATCAAACTGGCTCATGGGTGGGTACCGCCGTGAAAGAAAAGAAAAGGGGCTAGTGGTCGGCGTCCACAATTCTCAGAAGTTCCGCGCGGTCCAGAATCAGCAAACCGCCGGGTTCGATTTTGATGACCTGTTCGCGTTCCATTTGCTTGAGCTCTTGGTTCACCCGTTGCCGCGATGCACCGAGCAATTGGGCCAATTCTTCTTGCGCCAATTGCAAACTGATGCGGATCGCTTTGGCGTCCGACAAACTCGGCACGCCATAGCTGCGCAGCAAGTGGTTGAGTTGCTTGGCCAGTCGGGCGCGCAGGGGCAGGGTATTGAGGTCCTCGACCAAGCCGTAGAGCTGGCGAATGCGCCGTGCATGCAGGCGCAGCATGGCTTCGTAAAACTCCACGTGTTGGGCCAAAATTTTCTTGAAGTCGGCTTTGGCCACATTCAAGGTGGTGGTCTCGCCATGCGCGTAGGCATCGTGCGTGCGCCGATCCCCGTCGAAAATCGACACGTCGCCAAACCAAATGCCTGGCTCCACATAGGTCAAGGTGATCAGCTTGCCCGACACCGAAGTCGAGCTCACCCGCACCGCGCCCTTGGCACAGGCGATCCATTGCTCGGGCGGTTCGCCCCGGGCACAGATCAGTTCGCCGTCTTTGTATCGTTTGACGTAAGCACATCGAAGAATGTCGTGTCGCAGTGAAGGTGAAAGGGTAGAAAACCAGCGACCTTGATTGATCGCTTCTCTTTCTTCCATTGTCAGAATGGGTTCGTCCATGGTCTGTCTTTTGAGTGACTGTCGAAGGGGAATTTGTCGCCTGGGGGACCAGGCAGTTTATTCGTAGGTGGGTTTTTGTTTGTTCAAAAAAGCACTGATCCCTATGCCTGCATTGGGATGGTGCAAATTCTTCACGAAATGATCGCGTTCGCGAGCGAGTTGCAGGTTCAGGTTGCTGCCATCGGTCTCGCTGAGTAACTCCTTGATACTGGCTATGGCGTTGGGTGCGCGGGCATTGATGTTATCAGCCATGGCCAATGCCACGGCCAGGGCTTGGCCCGATTCTGCCAATCGGTTGACCACGCCCAGTGCATGCAGTCTTTCAGCGCCCATGCGCTCGCCGCACATCAGCAACTCACTGGCCAATTGGCGCGGCACTGCGCGCGACAAGCTCCAGCTGGCGCCGCCATCGGGTGACAGGGCAATGTTGCTGTAAGCCATGACAAACAGGCTGTCGCGCGCTGCCACGATCAAGTCGCAGGCCAAGGCCAATGAAAAACCAGCGCCAGCGGCCGCGCCTTCCACCGCCGCCATCACGGGCTTGGGAAAAGCGCGAATCGCTTCAATCCAGTTGTGCAAGCCCTCAATGCTCTGCGCTTGGTGTTCAGGTGACTTTTGCCGATTGGCTTGCAAGCGCTGCAAGTTACCACCGGCGCTGAAGACCCCGTCCGCGCCGGTGATGATGACGCTGCGCACGTCGGGGCTGGATTCGGCCGCATTCAAGGCTTCAACGCCGGCGGCATACATCTCGGGGCCCAAAGCGTTTCGAAATTCAGGATTACTCACCGTGAGAATCAAGGTGGATCCCACGGAAGAACCAATCAGTTGCGCGGTCATGGCTCAGGCCTCTTCATGCATCAAAGACAAACCGATGGCCCCGCGCCGACGCAGCCAGGGGCTGGGTCGGTAACGGGTGTCGCCATACACGGTTTGCATATTGAACAACACCTCCAACACATTCGTTGGGCCTAACTGATTGCCCAAGGCCAAGGGGCCTGCGGGGTAACCCAGGCCGAGTGTGACGGCCGTCTCCAGATCCTGCGGGCTGCACACCCCTTGTTGGCACATGTCGGCAGCGATGTTGACGATGTTGCCCACCACGCGCTGGCTGACAAAACCACCGCTGTCGCGGATCACGCTGACGGCTTTGCCGTCGCGTGCAAACAAGGCGTGGGCTGCATCGCGCATGTCACTGCGCGTGGCCGGATTGGTGGCCAGCACACGGCGCTTGGTGGCCACGTCGTCAAACAGCATGTCAATGCCCACGGTGCGGGCGGGGTCCAAGCGCTCCACCACGGCCACGGTGGTCACATCAAAGCCCAGCGGCGCCACCAGGGTCAGCGCGGTGGGCGAGGGTGAGGCACCGGTTTCAATTTGCGCGCCCAGGTCTTTGAGCAATTGCAGCAGTTCCATTCGGCGGCTGGCGCGCGGCGAGACCCACACGGGCGGCATCTCGCCCACTTGCGGCACTGGCGGTTCAGGCGGCACTTGGGCTTTGCCATCCACGTACTTGTAAAAGCCTTCGCCGACTTTTTTACCCACCACACCACCGGCCATGCGCTGTGCGGTGATCACGCTGGGGCGGTAGCGCGGCTCTTGGTAATACTGGTTGTAAATCGACTCCATGACGGGGTGAGATACGTCCAGCGCCGTCAAGTCAAACAACTCGAAGGGGCCGAGTTTGAAGCCCACTTGGTCGCGCAAGATGCGGTCGATGGTGGCGAAATCGGCCACGCCCTCGTTCACGATGCGCAGCGCCTCGGTGCCGTAACCCCGACCGGCATGGTTGACGATGAAACCCGGTGTATCTTGCGCCTGCACCGCGGTGTGACCCATGGCTTTGGCATAGGCGGTGAGCTTGACACAGACGGCAGGGTCGGTTTTCAAGCCAGCGATGACTTCCACCACCTTCATCAGCGGCACAGGATTGAAGAAGTGGTAACCGGCAAATTGCGCCGGCCGTTTGAGCGCAGCCGCAATCGCCGTGACCGACAGCGAGGAGGTGTTGGTCACCAGCACGCAGTCGGGACGGACCACGCCTTCGAGTTCGGCAAACAGCTTTTGTTTGATGTCCAGGCGCTCCACAATGGCTTCGATCACCAAATCGCAAGAGACCAAATCAGTCAAACTGCTGGCCGCCAGCAGGCGACTTTTGTGGCCCGCCACCACCTCGGCCGTCAAGCGGCCTTTTTCTTGCAGCTTGTCCCATTGCGTGAACACGGCTTCGCGCGCTTTGCGCACCGCTTCTTCTTGCGTGTCGTACAACCACACTTGGCTGCCGGCTTGCGCCGCAATTTGGGCGATGCCGCGGCCCATGGCGCCGGCGCCGATGATGGCCACTTGTTCAAAAGCAAGGTTCATAGTCATTCAATAGAAAAATAAACAAAGTTCAAAATAGCGCCCATTATCGGTGCTCTGTGCCGGGCTGAGGCACGGGGTGGCTCAGGGCATAACGGCTGGCTTGCCAACTCACGGCCATGGCCAAAACCATGACCAACACGGCATGCCCAGGCAAAGCGCGCAAGCCTTGGTGCAGCACCAACCAGCCGCCCAAGGCAGCGCCGATGGCTTGACCGCCGTAAATGGCTGAGGAGTTCATTGCCACAGAAGCGGACGCCAAGTCAGGTGCCAATTGCACCAACCGGGCTTGTTGGGCTGAATTGGCAGAGAACACCCCCAGGCCCCAAGGTATAAAAGCCAAGACCAAGCCCATGGGTGTTTCCGCCTGTGGCCACAGCGCCATTCCACAGACCATGCATGACAGCGACACCATGACGCTGCGCGAGGGACTGATGCGGTCAATGTAACGGGCAATGAAGGCGTTGCCGATAAAGCCACAGATGCCATAGAGCAACAACAACATGCTCAAGGCACTGGTGCTGGCACCGATGATGTTTTTCAGATAAGGCGCCATATAGCTGAGCAGCACAAATTGGCCAGCCCCAGAAACCATGGTGACGCTGACGGTGAGCATGATGGTGCGTGAACTCAGTGTGGTGGCCCAGGCAGCGCGTGACAAGGCTGCAGGCACAATTTTCGTTGGCAAGGTGCGCCAAAGCCAGGCCGCACTCCAGAGCGACAGTGCGCTGATCAAGCCAAAAGCGTAGCGCCAGCCCAAAGTGCCGCTCAACCACGCGCCCAAAGGTGTGCCGATCACAGAGGCCACCGACCACCCTAAAAATATGAAGGTGATGGCGCGACCGCGTTGCGCCGCTGGCACCAGCAGGCCAATGCATGAGGCGGCTTGGGGTGTAAATATCGCGGCACCCACCATGGCCATGGCGCGCCAGCCGAGCAGTGCATAAAACTCAGCCGACCATGCAGCCATTGCGTGCAACACGCTGTACCAAAGCAAACTGGCTGTGAGCAGTTTTTGACGGTCCCACCCGGCAACCCATGCGGCACACAAGGGCGCACCGATGCAGGTGCACAGTGCGGAGCTTGAAATGAGCTGGCCTGCGGTGGCAATCGACACGTTCAAAGACGTGCTGACTTCGTTCAAGATACCCGTGACCATCATCACGCCGGTGCCGATCACGAAGTTGCCAAACATCAATGGCCACAAAACGCGGGGCATAGGAGGTGTCAACGCGGGCCCCTGTGCAAACCTGGGGTGCTATGGGTGCACGCGTTCAACGGCGCACTTGCAAGGCACCTGGATTGACGATGTTGGTCGGCGTGCCTTTGATGAAGTTGACCACATTGTCAAAGGCGGCTCCAAAGTACAGCTCGTAATTGTCTTTTTCCACATAGCCGATGTGGGGCGTGCAGATGCAGTTTTCCAGACGCAGCAGCGCATGCCCTTGCAAAATAGGCTCAACCTCAAACACATCCACCGCGGCCAAACCTGGGCGTCCGCGGTTGAGGGCGCTGATCAGGGCGTCTTGTTCAATCAGTTCAGCGCGAGAGGTGTTGACAATCAAGGCCGTCTGTTTCATGCGCGACAGATCTTCCAATTTGACGATCCCGCGGGTGGCCTCGTTCAGTCGCAAATGCAGTGACAAGACATCGCATTCTTCAAAAAAGGCCTGCTGGGTACTGGCGGGAATAAAGCCATCTTGTGCAGCGCGAGCGCGGGATTCGGCGCTGCCCCAGACCAATACACGCATGCCAAAAGCCTTGCCGTAGCCGGCGACCAATTGACCGATTTTGCCGTAGCCCCAAATGCCCAGCGTTTTGCCCCGCAAAACCGTACCCAGGCTGAAATTCACAGGCATGGAGGCGGCTTTGAGTCCCGATTGTTGCCAAGCGCCGTGTTTGAGATTGCCAATGTACTGAGGCAATCGTTTGGCTGCAGCCATGATCAAAGCCCAGGTCAACTCGGCAGGGGCGTAGGGCGAACCTGTTCCTTGGGCTACGGCAATGCCGCGCTCGGTGCAGGCGGTCAGATCAATGTGGCTGCCGGCGTGCCCGGTTTGCGAGATCAGCTTGAGTCGCGGTAATTTTTCCAGCAACTGCCGATTCAAAGGCGTACGTTCGCGAATCAGCACGATCACATCAGCGTCTTTGAGTCGAACGGAGAGTTGGCCAATGCCCTTGACCGTGTTGGTGTATACCTTCGCTGGAAATGCGTCGAGTTTGGATGCGCAGTCGAGTTTTCTCACCACGTCTTGGTAGTCATCAAGGATCACAATGTTCATAAGTGCCATTGTGCCTTGACGACAGGCCCTGCCCGGGCCTGGGCGCTGTTAATGGGCCAAGTTTTGTGCCTCTTTGGCGACCAATCGATCCAGTTCAGCGCAGACATCGGCCATGCGACCTGAAATTCGCATCCGGCCTGCACACTCCGGGGTGGAACCGGCTTCGCTCAGGCGCACCACCCGCAGTGGCGTGGCTGGGCGCGTGGGTTTTGTCAAGCGCAAGCCCGAGGATTTGCCATTGACGGTGTTGATGGCCCATTGCTGGGGGGTGATGCGACTGCGTGCGCGCAATCCGTTGCCCAGTCCAGCCTTGGGAGGATACATCTTGGCGCGGGGCGGGTTGAGCCAGTCACTCAATGAATGGGCCAGAGAAACCAAAAAAGAAAAGAGAGCGATTCCCATGTGAAACCTTTCAAAATATCAGGAGGTCGAACACAGGCAGGATTGAAAAAAGGACGCACTTCTCCAGGGTTGACAAAGCAGCGCTTTGTCAACGCCCGCCACCCGAAGCAGCGCGTGGTGAAAAAAGGGGGCTGAGCTACATCAGCAAGGTGTTGCGGATCAAACCGACCGCCAGGCCTTCAATGTCAAAAGGCTCTTCGGGGTGGACCACAATGATGTTGTAGTCCGGGTTCTCGGGGAGTAATTCGATCATGCCGGCGCTGCGGCGCAAGCGCTTCACGGTAACTTCATCGCCCAAGCGGGCGACAACGATTTGGCCATTGCGCACGTCTTTGGTGGCTTTGACAGCCAACAAGTCGCCGTCCATGATGCCAGCGTCGCGCATGGACATGCCGCGCACCCGCAAGAGGTAATCAGGCCGTTCCTGAAACAGGTTGTTCTCCACGTGGTAGGTGGTGTCCACATGCTCTTGCGCCAGAATCGGTGAGCCGGCCGCCACGCGACCAACCAAAGGCAAGGCCCATTGCGTCAAGCTGGCGATCAGGCTGCTGCCCGACGCTGCGTCGCTGCGCATGCGCGAGCCGCCTTTCAATCGGATACCCCGCGAGGTGCCGCTGACCAAATCGATCACGCCTTTGCGGGCCAGCGCTTGCAGATGCTCTTCAGCGGCGTTGGCCGACTTGAAGCCCAGAGTGCGTGCGATTTCAGCCCGAGTGGGAGGTGCGCCGGTTTCGGCTATGCTGCTCTGGATGAGTTCCAGAATTTGCTGCTGCCGGGCCGTCAGCTTGGGATGGTCTGTCTGCGTCATGATCATCGGAGGTTCCTCGTGGGCTTTCATCGAAAGCAGGTTGGGAGTCGAAACACTGTTTTCTTATCCAGTAACTGTATTTTTAACCAGTTTTTGAGGTTGTGCAAGTGCTTGAGCCACATTCATCGAAAAAAATTGTGATTTTGGGCACCGGTGGCACGATCGCCGGTCTATCTGCGTTGCGCAACGACAACATTGCCTACCAGGCTGCCCAGCTTGGGGTCGCGGCCTTGACTGCGCAAATTCCAGACTTGGCGGCGCATGTGGCTGGGTTTGAGTTGGTGTGCGAGCAAGTGGCCCAGGTCGACAGCAAGGACATGGACACGCAGGTATGGCTTGCCTTGGCCCAGAGAACCCTGCAGGCCTTGGCGCAGCCCGACGTGCAGTCGGTGGTGATCACGCACGGCACCGACACCATCGAAGAAACCGCTTTTTTCTTGCAATCGGTGCTGCCTGCAGGCAAACCGGTGGTCTTGACCTGCGCCATGCGCCCGGCGTCAGCCTTGAGTCCGGACGGCCCCGCCAATTTGCGCGATGCCTTGTCCGTGGCCATGGATGTACACGCTGTAGGGGTGCTCGTCGTGTGCGCGGGGGTGGTCCATGCGGCTGAACATGTGCAAAAAGTGCACCCCTATCGCCTGGATGCTTTCAGTTCGGGCGAGGCTGGACCGTTGGGCTGGGTCGAGGAAGCTCGGGTGCGTTGGGTCGGTTTGCCCCTCAGGCGGGTGCTTCCTGCTTGGGATGGAAAAAGCTTACCCGCCTCAGGGCCATGGCCACAGGTGGAAATTGTGATGAACCATGCAGGTGCCACCGGCGCTGTGGTGCAGGCCTTGGTGCAAGCGGGGGTGAAGGGTTTGGTGGCTGCAGGCACGGGCAATGGCAGCTTGTCTGCGCCCTTGGCGCAAGCCTTGTTGCAGGCTAAAGCGGCTGGGGTTTCGGTGGTGCGTAGCACCCGCTGTCCGTTGGGGCAGTTGATTGCTGGTGCCGAGTCTGCGATTCCCCTGGCGTCAGTCGCGGGTCCTGTCAAAGCCCGCGTGGCCTTGCAGTTAGCGCTCATGGGGTTAGCGCCCGCCTGAGCATGACCTGCTTGGTTTGCGCCGCGCATGAAAAAACCCCGCAGCGCGGGGTTTCAAGGCGTTCGGTCGGGGCTCAGCTGGACAGGGCACTCATCGCGCGCAGCGTGATGTCCTCCACGCTACCGGTGCCGCTGATGGCCCGGTATTTTGGCGCTGCTGTGGATTCGTTCTTTGCCCATTGGGAGTAGTAATCCACCAGCGGCCGGGTTTGGGCGCTGTACACATCCAAACGCTTTTTCACGGTTTCTTCTTGGTCGTCGGCGCGTTGCACCAAAGGTTCACCGGTCACATCGTCGACGCCAGCCACTTTGGGGGGGTTGAAGGTGACGTGGTAGGTGCGGCCAGAAGCCGGGTGCGAACGGCGACCGCTCATGCGCTCAATGATGGCGTCAAAAGGCACGTCGATTTCGAGCACATAGTCCAGCTTCACGCCGGCGGCTTTCATCGCGTCGGCTTGCGGAATGGTGCGCGGGAAACCGTCAAACAAGAAACCATTGGCGCAGTCGGCTTGGGCGATACGTTCCTTGACCAAATTGATGATCAGATCATCACTGACCAAACCGCCAGACTCCATGACGGCTTTGGCTTGCAGGCCCAAGGGGGTACCTGCTTTGACGGCGGCGCGCAGCATGTCGCCGGTGGAGATTTGGGGTATGCCGTATTTTTGACAAATGAAAGTGGCTTGCGTGCCTTTGCCGGCGCCGGGTGCGCCCAACAGGATCAGTCTCATGAGGGTCCTTATATTTTGTTATGGGTTCAGGGTTTGTGTGGGGCTACGGCATCAGTCCCATCGCAAGTACAACGGGGCAAGAATATCACGCGTTTCTCTCAATGAACTTACGTTGAAAAATGACATCGCTGCGCGTGGGTCATGCCCCTGCGGTCGTCGCCCATAAAGCGCGCGCGTGTTGTAAATCTTCGGCGGTGTCGACGCCGGGGCCTGGGGCTTGTGGCGTGATGTGCACGGCAATTTTGTGGCCATGCCACAGGGCCCGCATTTGCTCGAGGGCTTCGACGATTTCAATCGGTGCGACAGCCAGGGAGGGGAACAACTTTAGAAATCCGGCGCGGTAGCCGTAAATGCCAATGTGACGCAGTGGGCGCGGTTCGGGCAGGGCGCTGATACCTTGTGCATTGCCATCACGCCACCAGGGTATCGGCGCGCGGCTGAACACCATGGCCAATTGGCTGGCGTCCACAACGACTTTGACGACATTGGGATTGGTGAACTCCGCCAAGGTGTCAATGGCATGCGCGGCTGTGCTCATGCTGGCTTGCGGCCGGGCTGCCAGCAAAGCGGCCACATGGTTGATCAAAGCGGGGTCCATCAAGGGCTCGTCGCCTTGCACATTCACTACCAAGGCCTCATCCGGCAAACCCAGCAGTTGGCAGGCTTCGGCCAATCGGTCACTGCCACTGGGATGGTCTTGGCGCGTCAAAATCGCTTGCACCCCATGCGCTTGGCAGGCTTGCACGATGCTGGGGTGATCGGCTGCCACCACCACATGGCTGGCGGTTGACTGCAGCGCGCGCTGCGCCACCCGCACCACCATGGGGGCGCCGCCAATGTCGGCCAGGGGTTTGTTTGGCAAACGACTGGAGGCCAGGCGGGCCGGAATGACCACGGTGAACACCGGCATGTCTTGGGCTTGAGCGCGCATCAACGGGGCGCTCAAGCCAGAGGGGTGCGTGGGGGCAGTGCTTCCAACTCTTCGTCGCTCAGCGCGCGGGCTTCGTTTTCGAGCAGGATCGGTATGCCATTGCGCACTGGGTATGCCAATCGGGCGCTGCGCGACAGCAGTTCCTGCCGCTCAGGGTTCCAGTCCAAATGGCCTTTGGTGACCGGGCAAACGAGCAGTTCTGATAATTTGGAGTCCATGAGGGGATGATAAATCAGCCAACGGGGTTTCGCTGTGAAAGTCTGGCCTGAACCAACGCATCCAGCGCCACCATGAAAGCGGGCTCCGGGGTGCATTGCAAAGGCACGGCCAAAACCTCAGGCAAGCGCGGCCACAGTTTGACAGCGTCTTTTTCGGTGCAAAGCAAGGGGGCCTCGCCCAGGGGCGGCGTCCACGCTTCAAAACTCGCGTGGTCTTGCAGGGCAAAGGTCTGGCCCAGCCTCAGGCCTTGGGCTTGGAGCATGTCAAAGAAGGCTTGAGGTTGGGCAATTGCCGCCACGGCATTGACGCTTTGGGATTGCAAAGCGCTCAAGGCGGTGGTTTGCCCAAATGCATCCAACGCATGGCTGTCCAAGACGCGCGTCGAACTGTAGCCTTCGGCCAAGGTGCGTTGGCCGGTGTGAATCAGCAAATCCACAGCGCGAGGCCAGGGTTCGCGCAAGGGGCCAGCGGGCAGCAGGCGGCCGTTGCCTAACCCGCGGGCGTCCATGGCGCAAATTTCGATGTCACGGGCCAGAGCGTGGTGTTGCAAACCATCGTCACAGACCACGATTTGCGTAGCCGGATAGGCGGCTAACAGGGCTTTGGCCGCCTCGGTACGGCGTTGGGCCACAAACACCGGCACATTGCAGCGGCGTTTCATCAGGAGGGGTTCATCACCGACCTCGGCCACCGGCGATTGGGCCGCGACTTCACGCACATCTTGCAAATGGCGACCGTGACCCCGAGAAACAATGCCAACGCGGTAGCCCGCTTGCAGCAGGTGCGACACGATGGCCATGGTCAATGGGGTTTTACCGCCGCCGCCCGCGACGATGTTGCCGACCACGATCACGATCGCGTCAACCGATTCAGCCTTGAAAACGCCAGCCCGGTAAAGCAACTGCCGACAAGCCACCAAAGCCCAATAGACCCATGCCAGGGGTAAAAGGACTGTGGAGCGCCAACCCCGGGTGAGCCAGATGCGGGTTAGCCAAGTTTCAATGCCAAGGTTCATTCGGTGCTTGGTGCCAGGGTGAGGGTGCGTAGCAACTTGTATGATGACAAGGGCAGGCCGGATTCGACAGAATTGGCCATATCACCCTTGTGGCGTATCGCGTTCCATTGGGTTTTGATTATGTCTGAAGCCCTGTGGAAGTCAGCACACAATCCCAGATCACTTACCCACATTTTCTGTGGATAACTTTGTTAAGAACCTTTGTTTTTTCATGTAAATGAGGACTTTTTTATCTTAATTTGTTTTTGAGTGCTGTCCATTGAATATAAATTAACCTAATGAAATCAATAGTTTGCGGTTTTATTGTCAGCAAGTGGAAGGCCTTTTGGCGGTCACATGGCGCAGTTCCTCAGTTTGTGGATGACTTGCTTCTGCAAGCCGCATGGATGACAGCATGAGCCCCGAAAACCCCATGATTTCAAGCCGTATTTGGGCGGTCGGTGCGCTGTGCCGCGCTGTGGCGGATGCTTTGGATGCCCGCTTCAACCCGGTGGCGGTGCGCGGCGAGATTTCGGGTTTTTCGCGCGCCGTCAGCGGCCATTGTTATTTTTCGATCAAAGATGCCACCGGTCAGATACGCTGTGCCATGTTCAAACGTGCCGCCAGCATGCTCGACTTTTCGCCCAAAGACGGTGAGTTGGTCGAACTGCGCGGTCGGCTGGGGGTGTATGAAGCCCGCGGCGATTTGCAACTGGTGGTGGAGTCCATGCGCCGCGCCGGTCAAGGCGCTTTGTTTGAGCAGTTTTTAAGGCTCAAAGCCCAGTTGGAAGGCGAGGGTTTGTTCGACCCCACCAGCAAACGCGCGTTGCCCTGGATGCCGCGGGCCATTGGTGTGGTGACGTCCTTGGGCGCTGCCGCCTGGCACGATGTGGTCACGGCCTTGCAGCGGCGGGTGCCGCACATCCCGGTCATTTTGGCTCCCGCTGCCGTGCAAGGGGCGGGGTCCGCGCCGGCTTTGGTGCAGGCCTTGCAGCAGTTGTACGCCCGAACCGCTTTGCACGATCCTCAGGCCGCGCAGCCGGTGGACGTGATTTTGCTGGTGCGCGGCGGTGGCGCCATCGAGGACTTGTGGTCCTTCAATGATGAACAATTGGCGCGCACCCTCGCCGCCAGCCCCGTGCCCATCATCAGCGGCGTGGGCCATGAGACCGATTTCACCATCGCCGATTTTGTCGCCGATGTCCGCGCCCCCACGCCGACGGCTGCGGCCGAGATGGCTTCGCAGCCCTTGCAAGTGTGGCGCGACGCTCTGGACTTGCTGCGCGAGCGACTGGACAGCGCCGTGCACCGCCATTTGGACCGGCAAGCGCAGCGGCTTGACGTCTTGTCTTCTCGGTTGGGTCGTCCCTCTGCCCGCATGGCGAGTCATCGTTTGCGGCTGGAGCGATTGGCCCAGCAACTTCAATTTGGCCGCACCCAGACGGTGCGGGCGCACCGGCAAAGCCTGCTGCACATGGCAGAGCGCCTGCCGCAAGCCGCCCAGCACGATCTGCAACAGCGCCGTGAACGGCTGGCACGTGCGCAGCTGCGTTTGCAATTGCTGGATCCGCGCTGGGTGCTGGAGCGCGGTTACGCCTGGTTGACCGATGAAAACGGGCAAGCCATCACCACCGTTGCGCATTTGCAACCGGGGCAGGCCTTGGTGGCGACTTTGTCTGACGGTGAAGCGCCATTGATCGTTTCGGGTCAACCCCGCAGTCTCTAAGACCATTCTCGGCTCGCCGCCGACAATGCCCTCGGCTCGACCTACAATGCACAGGTCTTTTTTCACATCTCAAGAGGATTCTCGATGGAACACACACTGCCTGCTTTGCCTTACGCGATTGATGCGCTGGCCCCTCACTACAGCCAGGAAACCTTGGAGTTTCACCACGGCAAGCACCACAACGCCTATGTGGTGAACCTGAACAACCTGCAAAAAGGCACTGAGTTCGAGGGCATGTCGCTCGAAGAGATCATCAAAAAGTCCAGCGGCGGCATCTACAACAACTCGGCCCAAATCTGGAACCACACTTTCTTTTGGAACTGCATGAAGCCCCATGGCGGTGGCGAGCCCACAGGTGCTTTGGCGGCAGCCATCAACGCCAAATTTGGCAGCTACGCGGCTTTTAAAGAAGCGTTTGTCAAAAGCGCGGTCGGCAACTTCGGTTCTGGCTGGACTTGGTTGGTGAAAAAAGCCGACGGCTCGGTGGACATCGTCAACATGGGCGCAGCAGGCACCCCCTTGACCACAGGCGACAAAGCCTTGTTGACCGTGGACGTGTGGGAACACGCTTACTACATCGACTACCGCAATATGCGCCCCAAGTTTGTCGAGACCTTCCTCGACAAATTGGTGAACTGGTCGTTTGCCGAAGCCAACTTCGCTTAAATTCAAGCGACATTGCTTTGGTTCTGAAAACCCGGCTTGGCCGGGTTTTTTCATTCGCAAACACGCTTCGGAGTAGCTATGGATACGGTGGATGCAGTCGTGATCGGTGCCGGTGTGGTGGGCCTGGCGGTCGCTCGCGGTCTGGCTTTGGCCGGGCAAGAGGTGCTGCTGTTGGAGGCTGAAAACGCCTTTGGCACCGGCACCAGTTCGCGCAACAGCGAGGTCATCCACGCCGGTATTTATTACCCCGCAGGCTCCTTGAAAGCGCAGCTTTGCGTGCAGGGCAAAAAGCGGCTCTATGCCTATTGCGAAGAGCGTGGGGTGGGCTACCGGCGCTGCGGCAAATTGATTGTGGCCACCTCACCCGAGCAGGTGGCCCAATTGACCCAAATCCAAGCCAAAGCCCATGCCAATGGCGTGGATGATTTGGTCCTGCTCAGCCAGGCGCAGGCGGTGGCCATGGAGCCTGCGCTCCAGTGCGAAGCCGCTTTGCATTCGCCCAGCACCGGCATTGTGGACAGCCACGCGCTGATGCTGTCGTATTTGGGCGATATGGAAAACGCCGATGGTCTGTTGGCGCTGAACGCCCCTGTGCAAGCCGTGCATTTGCGTCAAGGCCCGGACTCGCACCCGCATGTGATCGTCATGCAAGACGGTACCGAGTTGGCTTGTCAAACCCTGGTCAACTCAGCCGGTTTGTCGGCACCGAATCTGGCCCACAGCATGACCGGTTTACCCGCGTCCTGCCTCTACACCGCCTACTATGCCAAGGGCAATTACTTCACCCTGGCAGGCCGCTCGCCATTTGGCCGCTTAATTTATCCGGTGCCCGAAAGCGCGGGTCTGGGCGTGCATTTGACACTGGACTTGGGCGGTCAAGCCAAGTTCGGCCCGGATGTGCAGTGGGTCGCGTCCAAGGACGATCTGCAAGTCGATCCGGCGCGGGGCAATGCCTTTTACGCTGAGGTGCGCAAATACTGGCCAGCTTTGCCCGATGGCGCCTTGCAAGCCGGTTACGCGGGCATCCGACCCAAAATCAGCGGCCCGCAAGAAGTTGCAGCCGACTTTGTGATTCAAGGCCCGAGCACCCATGGCGTGCCCGGCCTGGTGAACCTGCTGGGCATCGAGTCGCCGGGCTTGACGAGTTCGCTGGCCATCGCGCAGGGTGTCCAGACTGCACTGGCTCAAGCTGCTTGCATCGCTTGAGTGGTCGCGCATGACTTCTGTCACAACCACCGCCCTGGCTTTTTTGAACGTCCCACGCAGTCCGCGTCAAGCCCTGGGTAGATTTTGCGGTTTGCTGTTCTTTTTTGGGGCTGCGGCGGCATCTGCGCAAGCCTCGCCGTTATTGCGCTGCGAAGTCACCTACGCAGGCCATACCCATGTGTTGACGGCGCGACCGGTCCGAGATCCTTACCACGTTGAAGCGGTCGATGTCGGTGGTCGGTTTTTCTTCAAGACGGTGATGGTGGGGCGTGCAGACCGCATCGATCACATCCTCATCTATGCGTATTTGGACCAGGAGCCGCGGCCGGTGATCGTGCAACAGGGCAAGTACCTGCCGCCCTTTCGCGTCACGGCACAGCCTTATATGCTCACCGGCGAGCAGCATGTGTATGCCGGCCCGGTTGAGCGGGAGTTGATTTACACATGCTGGCTGGGCGGGGTACGGCCATGAAGATATGGGCGACCCTCTCCACAGCCGTTACCGCAGCTGTTGCTGCAGTCTTGAGCCTGTTTTTTTTCAGCGCCCCGGTAGGGGCCGCTCCCAAACACAGTGTGCGTTTGGTCTTCGCCGGAGACAGCGTGCTCGACGATGCGGCGGGTAACTTGATCGCGCAGGGGGGTGACCCTTACGCGCATTTCGCCGCCACCTTTGCCAACGCCGACATCCGCATCACCAACCTCGAATGCGTGATTGCCACGACTGGCGGTGCCAGCGACAAGATGTACACCTTTCGCGCCCACCCGCGCGTGATCCCGGTGCTGCAGCGCCACTTTGATGCCTTGGCCCTGGCCAACAACCACTCTGGCGACTATGGGCCTGAGGCCTTTGCGCAAATGTTGATGCTGCTCGATCAGGCGGGCTTGCCCCAAGTTGGCGGTGGCATGAACCTGACACAAGCCCACGCGCCCTTGATTTTCAAACGCCAAGGGCTGCGCATTGCGGTTTTGAGTTACAACGAATTTCACCCGCGCAGCTTTGAGGCAGGCCCCCATTTGCCGGGCGTGGCTTGGAGTGAAGACGAACAGGTGGTGGCCGACATCGTGGCGGCGCGGCGCGTGCACCGGGCCGATGTGGTGATTCCCATCATGCATTGGGGTTGGGAAAATGAGCCCCGCGCCAATGCGCGTCAGCGGCAACTGGCGCGCCGCATGATCGACGCAGGCGCTGACGCGGTGATTGGTGGGCATCCGCATGTGACGCAAGACATTGATCTCTATCGCGGTAAGCCGATTGTCTACAGCGTGGGCAATTTTGTGATGAAAGAAACCGACAACGACCATCAGCGCAAAGCCTGGGTGCTCAAACTGAATATCGACCGCAGAGGGGTCCAAGGTCTGGACACCGAAGGCGTGCAGATTGATGGCGACGGCATTCCCAGCCCCGCTTGGCAAATGGTCACGCCCTGCTGGCGGCGAGGTGATGCCCGCATCCGCAACGTGGGCGGCTGCACCCACACGGTCAGCGCAAAGCCTGCAGCGCCCGTGCGACTTCGGTAACCAGGGCCGGGCCTTTGTAGATCAGGCCGGTGTAAATCTGCACCACATCGGCACCGGCTTTGATTTTGGCGACCGCATCTGGCCCGCTCAAAATGCCGCCCACACCGACGATGGGAAACGCCGAGCCCAAAGCGGCACGCAATTGGGCAATCACCCGGTTGCTGGCCTCGAACGCGGGTGTGCCCGACAAGCCGCCGGCCTCTTGCGCATGCGCCATGCCTTGCACGGCGTCACGCGCCAGGGTGGTGTTGGTGGCGATCACGCCGTCCATGCCGTGCTTGCGCAAGGTGGCAGCGATCACGCCGACTTGGGTCTCGTCCAGATCGGGGGCGATTTTCAAAAACATCGGCACATGGCGGCCATGCTGGGAACTCAGCAAGGCGCGGCGCTCGACCAAAGCGCCGAGCAAGCCGTCCAAGGCCTCGTCGCTTTGCAAAGCGCGCAGGCTCTTGGTGTTGGGGCTGGAGATGTTCACCGTCACATAGTCGGCATGGGGATACACCCCACTCAGGGCGATCAGGTAGTCGTCGGTGGCGTTTTCGATCGGGGTGGCCGCATTTTTACCAATGTTCAAACCCAGCAAACGCCCTTGCTGGCGAAAGCGCGCCTGCTGCACATGGGCGACAAAGGCGTCCAGCCCCTCGTTGTTGAAGCCCAGGCGGTTGATCAAGGCCTGCGCCTGGGGCAGGCGGAACATGCGCGGCTTGTCGTTGCCGGGTTGGGCTTTGGGCGTGACGGTGCCGACCTCGACAAAGCCAAAGCCCATGGCCCCCAGACCGTCGATGCAGCGCGCGTTTTTGTCCAAGCCTGCCGCCAGACCCACCCGGTTGGGAAAAGCCAAACCGGCCAAGGTCAGGGGGTCCGGCACAAAGGGTTGGCGGTACAAGGCCTCCAGCAACGTGTTTTGGGTTTTCGCCAGGGTGTCCAGCGTCAGGTCGTGGGCGGCCTCGGGGTCCATGCCAAATAAAACGGGGCGGGCCAGGGGATACAGGTTAATCATTGGATAATTTGCGCTTGCAGGTGGTGTGCTTTGGCCTCGATTGTCGCAAACCGCCACCACGCGGCCAGTCCCTCGCATAGCCGCCTCATTTTTTACCCTTGAATTTCACATGACACAAGACGAACTCAAAGCTTTGGTGGGCCAAGCAGCCCTGCATTACGTGGTCCCCGGCGAGATCGTGGGGGTGGGCACCGGCTCCACGGTGAATAAATTCATTGACGCGCTGGCCAGCATGAAAGACCAGATTCAGGGCGCAGTCTCCAGCTCCGAAGCCTCCACCCAACGCTTGAAAGCCCTGGGCATTGCCGTCTTCGACTGCAACGAAGTGGGGGAGCTGTCGGTGTACATCGACGGTGCGGACGAAATTGACGGACACGGTCACATGGTCAAAGGCGGCGGCGCGGCGCTGACGCGCGAGAAAATTGTGGCCGCGCAGTCGCGCCAATTTGTCTGCATTGCTGATGAAAGCAAATTGGTGAACACCTTGGGCGCTTTTCCGTTACCGGTCGAAGTCATTCCCATGGCCACCGCCCGTGTGATGCGCCAATTTGCAGCGATGGGCGGCGTGGCGCAGATTCGCCAAAAAGAGGGCCAGCCGCTGGTCACCGACAACGGCCAACACATTGTGGATGTGACGGGCTTGCACATCACCGATCCCTTGGCGTTTGAAACCCAGGTCAGTCAATGGCCTGGCGTGGTGACGGTGGGCGTGTTTGCGCATCAAAAAGCGCATGTGTGTCTGCTGGGGACCGCCAGCGGCGTGAAGACTTTGACGTTTTGAGCCCGCAAAGAGCCTGACCAAACCAGCGCACAGACTTTCGGCTATGCGCGCATCCCCTGATGCCTGAGCAGCGCATCCAAATTCGGTTCGCGGCCTCTGAAGGCCTTGAACGACTCCAGCGCGCTGCGGCTGCCACCGGCTTCCAAAATTGCTTTGCGGTAGCGGCGGCCGGTTTCGATGTCATGGCTGCCGTCGCTGTGCACGGTTTCTTCAAACGCGGCGTAGGCATCGGCGCTGAGCACCTCGGCCCATTTGTAGCTGTAGTAGCCCGCGGCATAGCCGCCCGCAAAAATGTGGCTGAAGGTGTGGGCTGAACGGTTGAAGGCCGGCGCAGGCAACACCGCCACTTCGGCGCGCACCGCATTGAGCAAGGGCATGAAATCTTGCGCGGGGTCGTGGCTTGAATGCAGCAGCATGTCAAACAAGGCGAACTCGATTTGGCGCAGGGTTTGCAGGCCACTTTGGTAGTTTTTGGCGGCCACCATTTTGTCAAACAAGGCGCGAGGCAGGGGCTCGCCGGTGTCCACGTGGGCGGTCATGTGGCGCAGCACCGGCCACTCCCAGCAAAAGTTCTCCATGAACTGGCTGGGCAGCTCCACCGCATCCCACTCCACGCCGCTGATGCCAGAGACGTCATGCTCGTTCACCTGGGTCAGCATATGGTGCAGGCCGTGACCAAATTCATGGAACAGGGTGGTCACATCGTCATGGGTGAGCAGAGCGGGTTTGCCGTCCACCCCTTCGGCAAAGTTACACACCAAATGCGCCACCGGCGTTTGCAACTGGCCGGTGTCTGGGCGCAGCCAACGGGTGCGCACATCGTCCATCCAAGCGCCACCGCGCTTGCCGTTGCGCGCTGGTTGGTCCAGGTAAAACTGGCCGACCAACGTACCTTCGCGCTCGATGCGGTAAAACTGCACCGCAGGGTGCCAGACCGGCGCGGTGTCGGGGCGGATGCGGACTTCAAACAAGGTCTCGATGATTTTGAACAAGCCGGCCAACACCTTGGGGGCAGTGAAATACTGTTTCACCTCTTGCTCGCTGAAGCTGTAGCGCGCTTCTTTGAGCTTTTCGCCAATGTACGGCCAGTCCCAGGCCTGGGGCTCTGACAGACCCAAGTGTTCAGCGGCGAAAGCTTTCAAATCGGCCACGTCTTTGAGCGCAAAAGGACGCGCACGTGCGGCCAGGTCGCGCAAGAACGCAATCACCTTGGCCGGCGACTCGGCCATTTTCGGCACCAAGGACACTTCAGCAAAATTGGTATAGCCCAGCAGCTGCGCTTCTTCGCGGCGCAGGGCCAGGATGTCTTGAATCAAGGGCGTGTTGTCAAAACGCGCTGCATCGCCCATGGCTTGGTCGGAGGCGCGGGTGACGTAGGCGCGGTAGAGTTTTTCACGCAAGGTGCTGCTTTGCGCAAACTGCATCACCGGCAGGTAGCACGGCATTTTCAGGGTCAGTTTGTAGCCGGGCTGGCCGTCTTTTTCAGCCGCAGCGCGTGCCGACTGTTGCACGTCGTCGGGCACACCGGCTAATTCTTCGGCACTGACAAACAAGGCGTAGCTGTCGGTGGCGTCCAAGGTGTTTTCGCTGAACTTTTGCCCCACCTCGGCTTGGCGTTCTTGAATTTGCGCAAAGCGTGCTTTGGCCGCACCGGTCAAATCGGCGCCGCCCAAGACAAAATTGCGCATCGCATTGGCGTGTG
Source organism: Comamonadaceae bacterium (assembly GCA_947452635.1). GTDB lineage: Bacteria > Pseudomonadota > Gammaproteobacteria > Burkholderiales > Burkholderiaceae_C > Limnohabitans_A. The sequence goes on from CANGEE010000001.1 coordinate 21,999, forward strand.
CCTTTTGCTGCGAGGGGTTCAAGACGGTGGTGTCAATGGCTTTGTATTTGGCATACAGCCGCTCGTCCGCACCCAAGCGGGTCCAAAACTCGGTGACCTTGGGCAGCGCGGCGTTGTAGGCGGCACGCAGCTCGGGGCTGTCAGCCACGCTGTTCAAGTGACTCACCGCGCCCCAAGCGCGGCCCAGGCGTTCGGTGGCCACGTCCAGCACCTTGGCAATGGCTTGCCACTCGGCGGGAAAGCCGTCTTGCGCGACCTGTTCCAAAGCGTTCTCGGCTTGCCCCAGCAAGGTATCGACTGCGCCTTCCACGTTTTCAGGTTTGATCGCATCAAACAAGGGCAAATCGGCAAAGTTGAGCAAGGGATTGGACATGGTTTTCAAGGGCTTTGGGGCCAGTGGGCAGCAAATGGATGGGAGGGTACAGTCTTCAGTTGGCGGCAGTTTCAGCCGCTTCAAGGGTGTTGACCAGCAGCATGGTGATGGTCATCGGCCCCACACCGCCGGGCACCGGGGTGATGTAGCTGGCGACTTCTTTCACACCGTCGAAGTCCACGTCACCGCACAGCTTACCTTCATCGTTGCGGTTCATGCCCACGTCCAGCACCACCGCGCCGGGTTTGACCATGTCGGCGGTCAGCACATTGCGTTTGCCCACAGCGACCACAATCACATCCGCTTGCAGGGTCATGGCTTTCAGATCGGGGGTGGCGCTGTGGCAAATCGTCACGGTGGCGTTCTTTTGCAAAAGCATCAGTGCCATGGGTTTGCCCACAATGTTGCTGCGGCCAATCACCACCGCGTGTTTGCCCTTGAGGTCATAGCCAATGCTCTCCAGCATCTTCATGCAGCCATAAGGCGTGCAAGGCCAAAAGCCGGGCATGCCGGTCATCAAGGCACCGGCACTGGCGATGTGAAAGCCGTCCACGTCTTTGGCCGGGCTGATGGCTTCGATCACCTTTTGCGCATCCATGTGCGCAGGCAGGGGCAGTTGCACCAAGATGCCGTGGATGCCGGGGTCTTGGTTCAGGCCTTCGACGCGGGCCAGCAAGTCAGCCTCGGTCATGTTGGCCTCGTATTTTTCCAGCACCGAGTGCAAGCCCGCGTCTTCGCAGGCTTTGACCTTGTTGCGCACATAGACCTGGCTGGCGGGGTTGTCTCCCACCAGCACCACCGCCAGACCGGGGGTGACGCCTTTGGCCTTGAGGGCCAGGGTGCGCGCAGCGACTTGGATGCGCAGTTGTTTGGACAGGGCGTTGCCGTCGATCAGTTGGGCGGTCATGGTGGTGGCTTGAAATGAGGGGGGGAGGGGTCAAAAGCAAAACGCCCGGCACAGGCACGGGCGTTTCAGTCAGGGCGGGGCGCTCAGGCCTTGGGTGCGTTTTGCCTCAAGGCAATTTTGAGCAGGTCGGCCACGGTGTTGGCGTTGAGCTTTTCCATGATGTTGGCGCGGTGCGCTTCCACGGTTTTGATGCTGATGCCCAAATCGTCGGCGATCTGCTTGTTCAAGCGACCGGCGACGATGCGCTCCAGCACTTGCGCTTCACGTCCGGTCAGCTTGGACATCAAGGCATCTCGGCTGGCGGCTTGTTGGTGGTCAGCAAACGATTCGCGCGCGTTGTCCAACATGCGTTCGACCAAGTTCACCAAGTCGTCTTCTTTGAACGGCTTTTGAATGAAATCCATGGCCCCTTTTTTCATGGTGTTGACCGCCATCGGCACATCACCGTGACCGGTGATGAAGACGATGGGCAAAGGCGATTTGCGTTCGATCAAGCGGTCTTGCAGCTCCAAGCCGGTCATGCCGCCCATGCGAATGTCAGCGATCAGGCAGGCCACTTCACGCGGGTCGTAGCGACTGATGAAGGTTTCGGCCGAGTCGAAACAACGCACCCGGTAGTCTTTGCCTTCGAGCAACCATTGCAAAGAATCGCGCACCGCTTCGTCATCGTCCACGACGTAAACAGTGCCTTTTTTCGGAATCAAACTCATGCGGTTACCCCGGGTGAAATTTCATTTTGTGAGACGGGCGTGCTGGAAACGGGTATCCAGAACGTGAAGCAACATCCTTCGACCTGCCCGGCATTGTAGAGGTTCTCCGCAGCAATGCGGCCTTGATGCGACTCCACGATACTTCGGCATAAATTCAGGCCAATGCCCATGCCTTCGGCCTTGGTAGAGAAAAAGGCCTCATATAAATGTTCGAGCACTTCAGGGGGCAGGCCTTGGCCGGTGTCGGTGACAGAGAAGTGCACCACGTTTTGGCCCTCCATGACCTTGGGGCCGACCTGCAATTCAACCTGTCTTTTGCCCAGTGGGCGGTTGGCATGGTCAATCGATTCGGCGGCGTTCTTCATCAAGTTGACCAAGACCTGTTCGATCAAAATCGGGTCCACCCACAAAGCCGGTAAGCGCGCGGCCACGTAGTGAGACAAGCGTACGTTGCGCCTGCGCAATTCGATTTCGGCCAACTCCACCGCTTCGTGCACCATGGGCAACACCTCAGACGAGGTGCGATTGGGCTCACTGCGCTTCACAAAAGAGCGAATGCGCTGGATGATTTGTCCGGCGCGCTGGGCTTGGTGGGCGGTTTTCTCCAAGGCCCAGAGCATGTCTTTTTCGTCGATGTTCTGATTGCGAATGCGGCTGACCAGGCCGTTGCAATAGTTGCTGATGGCGGTGAGCGGTTGGTTCAGTTCGTGGGCCACGCTGGACGCCATTTCGCCCATGGTGATGAGGCGGCTGGCGTTTTGGGCGCGTTCGGCTTGTTGTGCAGCAATTTCTTCGGCTTGACGCCGGGCGGTGATGTCAGTGGCGATCACCATTTGGGCCAAGCGACCATCGGCCCAGTTGATGTAACGCGACCGCACCTCCAGCCATTTGCCCAGCACCGGAATGAACAACTCAGCCCGTTCAGACGGCGCCACCGTCAGGCTCTCAGTGGGCATGCCGGCGAAGGCGTCGACGTCTTCCTCGTTGCTGGAGACTTGGTTCATTTGAATCACCCCGGCCTCAGCCACCAGGCTCAAATGGCCCACGGTGTCCGCACCAAACCATTGCCGGTACAACTTGTTGGCAAAGAGCAACTCGGAGCGGCCCAGGGGTGCCACCGATACGGCGGCATCCAAGGCTTCGAGCACGATGGTGAAGCGCTCGTGAGCGGCGGCCAATTGCTCGCGAATCCGATTCGGCTCGGTGATGTCGGTCATCGACGTCATCCAACCCGTCTGCACGCCCACCGCATCGATCAGAGGGCTGACGTACAAACGCGCATCGAAAATGCTGTTGTCTTTGCGTTTGACGCGCACCTGAAAGCCGCCCGGCATGCTGTGGCCGCTGATTTCTTCGTTCAAGCGTGACATCAGCTGGTCACGGTCGGCCTCGGGCCAGTAAGCAAAAGGCGCCGTGGTGCCGACCAATTCTCCCTCGCTCCAGCCGGTCATTTGGCAAAAAGCCGCATTCACATAACTGATACGGCCATGCATATCCAGTGCGCGCATGCCGGTGAGCATGGAGTTTTCCATGGCACGTCGAAAATTGGTTTCAGCGACCAAAGCTTGCTGGGTTTGCATGCGCCTGCGGGTGTGGCGCCAGTTGCCAATCAGCATCCATGCGGTCATGACACTCAGCGTACAGACCAGCCAAAACAAACCACTGCCCACCACACCTTGGGAGGTGCGCCAGGCTTGCGCCCGCAAGACCAGGCCATTGCCGACCGGTGAAACCGGCACTTCATACTCGTTTTCTTCGCGCCCCGTCCAAGTTTGCAAGCTCCAAATTTGCGTGCGTTTGGGCACCGATTGGCCTGCAATCACCTGGCCTTCACTGTCCAGCAATGCCACAGCGTATTTGGCCAATATTTCAGTGGGTACGCCATAACGCAACAAGCTCTCAATGCTGTACTCGCCCATCAGCACGCCGCCAAAACGCCCGTTGTCATCGGTCAAAGGCGTGTGCAATTGCAGCACCGGTTGGCTGGTGGTGCCGTCCTTGTTTTTATTCAGATCGGTTTGGGCGTAGACCGGTTGCATCAAATCGCGTGCCAAACCGTAGGTGTTTTCGGTCTCACCGATGGGCAACACCTCGCCCATCGACCAGCGGTGGCCGATCATCAAGCGGGGGGCTGTTTGGCTGGCCATGATGCGGCGCTTGCTGTCGATCCAGGTGAGAGCCTGCAGTTCTGGGTTTTGCATGACCAAGGACTCGGCTCTGGAGATGAAATGTTCTTTGTCCAGTTCTTTGTTCGACATGTCCCGGGCCAGGCGCATGATTTGTTCTTGGCGCTCGAGCAGGCGCAGGCGCAGTCGCTGTTGGCCATATTCCACATCCCGCTTGACGGCTTCTTGTTCACGGTCGATTTCTTCGACCCGCAAATACCAGAATGCCGAAACAATGGCGGCCAAAAACAGCAACACGGCAGCCACTGGGGCCAATGTCGCAAAACGGTCTTGGCGATGCGGTGCTTGGCGTTTCCACCAGCGTCGCCATACATCCACGGGTAAGAGCTGAAATTTTCGGCCTGAGGACCAACGTAAAGTCATTGGCAGAGTGTAGGGGAGAGCGATTCCTTGAAGCCAACAGGTCGTTGGCAGGATTGGATTTTTTTAATTTCACATTATAAAAAGATAAAGCACAATTTGAAATTTTTAAAAAAGTATGAGAAACTCGGCGCACAAATTTTCAACGGCCCCAACACAAGGAGACAACCATGTCCGCCGTACCCTCGAATCAACCGGGATTGGATCTCGACGTTCAAGAAACTCGCGAATGGATGGATGCGCTGTCCGCTGTAATTGAAAAGGAGGGCGGCGAACGCGCGCACTTCTTGTTAGAGCAGTTGCTCGAACATGCCCGTGAAAACAGCATCGACATGCCGTTCTCGGCCACCACCGGCTACGTCAACACGATTGAACCCCAAGAAGAAGAGCGCGCGCCCGGCAATCTGGAAATCGAAGAGCGTTTGCGCGCCTACATGCGCTGGAACGCCATGGCGATGGTGGTCAAGGCCAACCGCCACAACCCCGAAGATGGTGGCGACTTGGGTGGCCACATTGGCTCCTTCGCTTCTTTGGCCAGTCTGTTTGGGGCAGGCTTTAACCATTTCTGGCACGCAGAAAGTGAAAACCATGGCGGCGATTGCCTCTACATCCAGGGCCATGTGTCGCCCGGCGTCTACGCCCGCGCCTACCTTGAAGGCCGCTTGACCGAAGAGCAGTTGCTCAACTTCCGCCAAGAGGTCGACGGCAAAGGCTTGTCCAGTTACCCGCACCCCAAGCTGATGCCTGAGTTCTGGCAGTTCCCCACCGTGTCCATGGGCCTGGGCCCTTTGATGGCGATTTACCAAGCGCGCTTTTTAAAGTACCTGCACGCACGCGGCATTGCCAATACCGAAAACCGCAAGGTCTGGGTGTTCTGCGGTGATGGCGAAATGGACGAGGTCGAGTCCTTGGGCGCGATTGGTTTGGCAGCGCGTGAGAACCTGGACAACTTGGTGTTCGTGGTCAACTGCAATTTGCAGCGCTTGGACGGCCCGGTGCGTGGCAACGGCAAGATCGTTCAAGAGTTGGAAGGCGAGTTCCGTGGTTCGGGTTGGAACGTGATCAAACTGTTGTGGGGTTCGGGCTGGGACCCTTTGCTGGCCCGCGACAAAGACGGCGCGCTGAAAAAGATCATGATGGAAACGCTGGACGGCGACTACCAAGCCATGAAAGCCAACGACGGCGCTTATGTGCGCAAGCACTTCTTTGGGCGTGATCCACGCACCTTGGAGATGGTCTCCAAGATGTCGGACGAAGAAATTTTTGACCTGCGCCGCGGCGGTCACGACTCCAAAAAAGTCTATGCCGCTTTCCACAAAGCCGTGCACCACAAGGGCCAGCCCACCGTGCTCTTGATCAAAACCGTCAAGGGTTTTGGCATGGGCAAATCGGGCGAAGGCAAGAACAATGTGCACCAAACCAAGAAGCTGTCGGACGAGGACATCAAAGCCTTCCGTGACCGCTTCAACATCCCGGTGCCGGACAGCGAGTTGCCCAAAATCCCGTTCTACAAGCCAGCTGACGACACCCCCGAAATGAAGTACCTGCACGAGCGCCGCAAGGCCTTGGGCGGCTATTTGCCCCACCGCCGCACCCAAGCCGACGAAAGCTTCACGGTGCCAGGCTTGGACATCTTCAAGTCGGTGATGGAGCCCACCGCCGAAGGCCGTGAAATCTCCACCACCCAAGCTTATGTGCGCTTTTTGACGCAGTTGTTGCGCGACCAGGCACTGGGCCCCCGTGTGGTGCCCATTTTGGTGGACGAAGCCCGCACTTTTGGCATGGAAGGTTTGTTCCGCCAGATCGGTATTTACAACCCTGCAGGTCAGCAGTACACCCCGGTCGACAAAGACCAGGTCATGTACTACAAGGAAGACAAAGCCGGTCAAATCTTGCAAGAGGGCATCAACGAAGCGGGCGGCATGTCCAGCTGGATTGCGGCCGCCACCAGCTACTCCACCAGCAACCGCATCATGGTGCCGTTCTACGTGTATTACTCGATGTTCGGCTTCCAGCGCGTGGGCGATTTGGCTTGGGCGGCCGGCGATATGCAAGCGCGTGGCTTCTTGCTCGGCGGCACCTCGGGCCGCACCACCCTGAACGGCGAAGGCCTGCAGCACGAAGACGGTCACAGCCACCTCATGGCCAACACCATCCCCAACTGCGTGTCCTACGACCCCACCTTCGCCCACGAAGTGGGCGTCATCTTGCACCATGGCTTAAAGCGCATGGTGGAAAAACAAGACAACGTCTTTTACTACCTGACGCTGCTGAACGAAAACTACGCCATGCCCGGCCTCACACCTGGCACCGAAGCGCAGATCATCAAAGGCATGTATTTGTGCAAGCCCGGCGCCGAGACTGACAAACGCGCCGCCGGATCTGGCAAGAACCGCGTGCAACTGCTTGGCTCGGGCACCATCTTGCGCGAATCCATTTGGGCGCAAGTCCTGCTGGCCAACGACTGGGGCATCCAAGCCGATGTCTGGAGCTGCCCCAGCTTCAACGAGTTGACCCGTGACGGTCAGGACGTTGATCGCTTCAACTTGCTGCACCCCCTGGAGACTCCCCGTGTGTCGTTTGTGGCGCAACAACTGGCCCCGCACAGCGGCCCGGTCGTCGCCTCCACCGACTACATGAAGGCCTATGCCGAGCAGATCCGTCCTTACATTCCCAAAGGCCGTACCTACAAAGTACTGGGCACCGATGGCTTTGGCCGCAGCGACTTCCGCAGCAAACTGCGTGAGCACTTTGAGATCAACCGCCACTACATCGTGATCGCGGCGCTCAAGGCGCTGAGCGAAGACGGTGTGTTGCCCGCGACCAAGGTGGCTGAGGCCATCACCAAGTACGGCATCAAAGTCGACAAGATCAATCCGCTGTACGCTTAAATCTCGGGAGTAAGCAATGAACCCCCACACGCATATTCATTTGTTGCCCCCCAAGGGGGCGTATGCCTCCTTTGAGGCGGCTCAGCAGGAGGCATTCCCATGGCACTGATAGAAGTACAAGTCCCGGACATCGGGGATTTCGACGAAGTGACCGTCATCGAGTTGATGGTCAAAGTCGGTGACACCGTGAAAGCCGAGCAGTCGCTGATCACGGTGGAGTCGGACAAAGCCTCGATGGAAATCCCATCGAGCACAGCCGGTGTGGTCAAAGAAATGCGCGTCGCGTTGGGCGACAAGGTCAAGCAAGGCTCGATCGTCTTGGTGGTCGAAGCCGCTGGTACCGCCGCAGCACCCGTGACCGCTCTAGCCGCCGTGGCTGCGCCTGTTGCTGCACCCGTGGCGGCGACTGCCACTCCCGCACCTTCAATGTCCGCTGGCCTGGTTGAGGTGCACGTGCCTGACATTGGCGACTTCAAAGACGTGGCCGTCATCGAAGTCTTTGTCAAACCCGGCGACAGCATCAAGGTCGAGCAGTCCTTGATCACGGTGGAGTCTGACAAAGCGTCGATGGAAATCCCATCCTCGCACGCCGGTGTGCTCAAAGAGCTCAAAGTCAAAGTCGGCGACACGGTCAACATCGGTGACTTGCTGGCCATTTTGGAAGGGGCAGTTTCTGTCGCTGCTGCACCTGTGGCTGCGGCCTCTGCTGCGGTCGTGGCCGCTGTGCCTGCCGCCGTGGCTGCGCCGACGTCGCTTGCCTCCGCCGTGGCTGGCGTCACCGCACCGGCGCACGTACCCGGCGCGCCGACTGTGGGCTTGCCGCATGCGTCCCCTTCGGTGCGCAAGTTCGCCCGCGAACTCGGCGTGCCCTTGGAAGAAATCAAAGGCAGCGGTCACAAAGGCCGTATCACCCAAGACGATGTGCAAGCCTTCACCAAGGCGGTCATGTCAGGCGCCACCCGAACCCAAGCGCAAGCGGCCAAAGCCCCAGCGGCTGCGGGCGGCGACGGCGCGGCTTTGGGCCTGATCCCCTGGCCCAAGGTCGACTTTGCCAAGTTCGGTCCCATTGAGCGCAAAGAAATGGGCCGCATCAAGAAGATCAGCGGTGCCAACCTGTTGCGCAATGCCATCATGATTCCGGCCGTCACCAACCACGACGACGCCGACATCACCGACCTCGAAACCTTCCGCGTCTCGACCAACAAAGAGAACGAAAAATCCGGTGTCAAAGTCACCATGCTGGCGTTCTTGATCAAGGCCTGCGTGGCCGCGCTCAAGAAGTACCCCGAGTTCAACAGCTCATTGGATGGCGATGCGCTGGTCTACAAAAATTACTGGCACATCGGTTTTGCGGCCGATACGCCCAATGGTTTGATGGTGCCGGTGATTCGCGATTGCGACAAAAAAGGCGTGCTGCAAATCAGCCAGGAAATGGGTGAGTTGGCCAAGAAAGCCCGTGACGGCAAACTCGGCCCCGCCGAAATGACGGGCGCGACCTTCACCATCTCCAGCCTGGGTGGCATTGGCGGCAAGTACTTCACGCCCATCATCAATGCGCCCGAAGTGGCCATCTTGGGTGTGTGCAAAAGCACCATGGAGCCGGTGTGGGATGGCAAGCAGTTTGTGCCGCGTCTGATGCTGCCCTTGAGCCTGACTTGGGACCACCGCGTGATCGATGGCGCTGCAGCGGCCCGCTTCAATGCCTTCTTGGGGCAAATCCTCAGCGACTTCCGCCGCGTTTTGCTCTAAGCCAAAAGGAACTGATATGGCATTGATTGATATCCAAGTTCCCGACATCGGTGACTTCGACGAAGTGGCAGTGATCGAGTTGCTGGTCCAACCGGGCGACAGCGTCAAGGCTGAGCAGTCGCTCATCACCGTCGAGTCCGACAAGGCTTCGATGGAAATTCCATCGTCTCATGCGGGCGTGGTCAAGGAACTCAAAGTCCAGCTCGGCGACAAAGTCAAGCAAGGCTCGGTGGTCTTGGTGCTGGAAGGCGAGGGCGCTGCTACACCAGCGGCTTCGGCTTCTTCGACCAACGCGGCACCAGTGGCCATCGCGTCAGCCTCCGCCGCGCCTCCTGTTGTGGCTGCGTCACCTGTGCCTGCCCCTGCGGCCGCCAGCTTTGCGGGCTTGGCCGATATCGAGTGCGACGTGCTGGTGCTGGGCTCTGGCCCCGGCGGTTACAGCGCCGCTTTCCGCGCTGCTGACCTGGGCCTCAAAGTGGTCATGGTCGAACGCTACGCCGACTTGGGCGGTGTGTGCCTGAACGTGGGTTGCATTCCTTCCAAAGCCTTGCTGCATGTGGCGGCGGTGATGGACGAGGTCAGCCACATGGCCGACCTGGGCGTAAGCTTTGGTGAACCCCAACTGAACATCGACAAGCTGCGCGCCCACAAAGACAAAGTGGTGGGCAAGCTGGTGGGCGGCGTGGGCAGCATGGCCAAAATGCGCAAAGTCACTGTACTGCGTGGCTATGGCAGCTTTGTGGGCAGCCACCTTTTGCAAGTGGAAGAAACCACGGGCACGGCGCAAGAAAAAACCGGCGCCAAAAAAGTGGTGGCCTTTAAAAACGCCATCATCGCTGCCGGTAGCCAAGCGGTGCGATTGCCCTTCATGCCCAATGACCCGCGCGTGGTGGACTCCACCGGGGCGTTGCTGCTCAAAGAAGTGCCCAAGAAGATGCTGATCGTGGGCGGCGGCATCATTGGTTTGGAAATGGGCACGGTCTACAGCACCCTGGGCGCTCGCCTGGACGTGGTGGAAATGATGGACGGCCTGATGCAAGGCGCAGACCGCGACCTGGTCAAGGTTTGGCAAAAGATGAACGCGCCGCGCTTTGACAATATCTGGCTCAAAACCAAAACCGTGGGCGCGCAAGCCACGCCGGGCGGCATCAAGGTGCAGTTTGAAGGGCTGGACGGCACCAAGAGCGAAGGCGTGTACGACCTTGTTTTGCAAGCCGTGGGCCGCACGCCCAATGGTAAAAAAATCGCCGCCGACCAAGCCGGTGTGGCCGTGACGGACCGGGGCTTCATCAACGTGGACATCCAGATGCGCACCAACGTGCCGCACATTTTTGCGATTGGCGACATCGTAGGCCAGCCCATGCTGGCGCATAAAGCCGTGCACGAAGCGCATGTGGCCGCCGAAGTCATTGCCGGTGAACTGCAAGGCAACAAAGAACTGGCCGCCAGCGCCTTCAACGCCCGCGTCATCCCGAGCGTGGCCTATACCGACCCCGAGGTGGCATGGGTCGGCTTGACCGAAGACCAGGCCAAGGCGCAAGGCTTCAAGATCAAAAAAGGCTTGTTCCCTTGGGCCGCCTCAGGCCGAGCCACTGCTAACGGCCGCAACGAGGGCTTCACCAAACTCTTGTTCGACGACAGCCCTGAAGCGCATGGCCACGGCAAGATCCTGGGCGGCGGCATCGTCGGCCCCAATGCGGGCGACATGTTGGGCGAAATCGCGCTGGCCATCGAGATGGGCGCTGACGCGGTGGACATTGGCAAGACGATTCACCCGCACCCTACGCTGGGGGAGAGCATCGGTTTGGCGGCCGAAGTGGCGCACGGCAGTTGCACCGATTTGCCGCCGGCGCGCAAGTAGCACTGCCTCACAGCCATCACGACAAAGCCCGGACTGGCCACGGTTCGGGCTTTGTGCTTTTCAACCCAATGGCGAAACGCCCACCACCTGCGCATGCAAAACCAACGTGATCAGTGCCCAAAGACCGGCCCCCAAGACTACGGCGGTGAGCGTGGCCGATATTTTGGGTGCGCTGGCTTGCGCAGTTTCATCAGATGCCAGCACGTGCATTTCAGCACTGGCACGGTCGCGTGCACGCGCTGATTTGAAGTTCAGGACTGACCACATCAAAAACGATCCGAATAAAATGATGTCGGCCAAGTTACCGTTTGACAACAAATGGGCCAAGGCCCACACCTTGACCGACAACACCATCGGGTGACCCAGTCGCGCTTTGAAGTGATTCGCTGGAATGTGGGCTGCAACCAGCAAGATACTCGCAAACAACATCAGCAACACACTGATGTGGCGTGTCGCGATGGGGGGCTGCCAGATGACAAGGGGCTGCAATCGCACTTCTGCATAGCCCACAATCAGCCCATAAAAGCCCAGCAAGGACAATGCGGCGATGACCCCTTTGAAAGGTTTCTCACCCCAAGCCGCCATGGTTCGGGTGCGCCAGGGGTCAGCCAAAATTCGGATGGAATGTGCGCCTAAAAATAAAACCAAGCCCAAGATCAACCAAGTCATGAAAACGCCCATTCAATTACAGATGGTGCATTGTCTAAGAAATTGAGGCGCTCGGCTGTGGTTGCAAAACGGGGGGCGCAAACACCATCGTGGAATTACCCACCATCACCCGAACTGCCAGGTCGGACAGCTGAAACCTCGCTAAATTCAGCCTAACGTTGCCGCTTTAAAAGCCTGAAGGCTTCGTCACTCGGTTTTTTCTCAGTGCGGGCCCAAGTAGCATGCGGGATCGTGCCCACCCTGCGGCCCCTCATCACCCTCTTCGCTGCACAGCGCCGCCAGCAAGGCGGGGTCAAGCACCTGACCGGGCAGCAACAATTCTTCATGGGGCCAGCGCTTGACCAAGTGGCCGTTGGCCACACCGCCCGCGTGCAGGCTTTGGTAGGCGCGGCGATGCTGCATGGTCATGCCGCTGTTGGCGTTGGCAATGATTCGGCTCTCGCCCAAAGCCCAGGGTTCAAAGTAGGCATTGGCCGCTGCATCCACTTGGCGAAAGTAGGCGCGAGCACCTTCGGCGTTGCGCTTTTTACGCACGGTGCGGGTGATCAGGCCTTGTAAGTGGTCGAGCGCCGCGTCGTCCATTTGATCGAGGGCTTCAGGCTGCAAATTGAGGCTGGCCAGAGCGACGTTGGCGGCCAAGTCGGCGGGCAGCACGTGGACCATGGCTTTGACCACGTCACGGTGCGGCGCCACAGCGGTGGCCACGCCACGCGTTTGCGGCTGAATCGGGCAGCGGATTTCGACAAAGCGGGGTTTCACCGGGCCGGTGCAGCCGTCGTGATGGTAGTACTCGCCTTGGCTCAGTCGCCCCTTGCTGGAGCGCCCGCGCACATCGCGGTACGTCGGGTGCACTGTGTGCAAGTTCAGACAGACCACCAAGCCGGTGGCATCGACCAATTGGTAAAAGGCTTCGCGCCATTTGGGCATCAGCAGGTTGTCGTGCAAATAGTCGCTGGGCTGAGGCTTGCCCTCATCGCTGAGCTCGCCTTCAAATACCAAGACATAGGGCTTGGGCCGGCGCACGCGCCATTCCCGGTCGGCGAAGTCCAGCACCCCAGCGCAGGGGTCGGTGAGCGTGTCTGTGCAGGGCGCGGTCAATTCGGACATGGTGGCGTGTTGGTTGCGGTCAAAGGCAAACAGTGGGCGGCAAGGGTGTTGATTTTAGGGCTTCGACCTGTGAGCCCCTCATGGGGTCAATTGGGCTGTGGGTGCCTGATGGCCTCGCGGCATGACCGGCTACTCAATCGCCTTGGCGACTGAACAAAGAGGTCCTTGCGTTTGTAATCCATTTCCCAACTACGGAGTCAAACTTGAAATTCAATTTTTTAAACCCGTCTATCCGGCAATCCACATCGGCACTTTGCCTGGTTTTTTCCGGCTTGGCTTTGGCCCAAGCCCCTGCTGCCCCTCCCGCCTCGGCCATTCCGCCCACTTGGGCGCAAGGGCGCACCCCTGAACAAGTGGCTTTGAACTTGGTGCCTCATCCGCCTGGCATGACCGCCTTGCCGGTGAGTGACATCCCGACCGACAAGCTCAAAGTGCCTGCCGGTTTCAAAGTGGAGTTGTGGGCCTCGGGCATGCCCAATGCACGCTCCATGGTGCAAACGCCATCGGGCACTTTGTTTGTCGGCACCCGTTTCCCAGGCAATGTGTATGCCGTGGTGGACAAAGACGGCAAGCGTGAAGTCAAGACCATTGCCAAAGGGCTGCACCGCCCCAACGGCGTCGCCTTCAAGGATGGTTCTTTGTATGTGGCCGAGTTGTCGCGCATCATCCGTTACGACAATATCGAAGCCAATTTGGACAACCCACCGGCACCCGTTGTGGTGTTTGATGCCCTGCCCAAGGACGAAGCACACGGCTGGAAGTTCATGAAGCTCAGCCCAGACGGCAACCACCTGTACTTCCAAATTGGCACACCGGCCAACATCACGGTCCAGCCCGTCACGCACGCCGTGATCGTGCGCCTGAACCTCAAAACCAACATCTTGGAAACCGTGGCCCAGGGCGTGCGCAACAGCGTGGGCATGGACTTTCATCCGCTCACCAAGGAGCTCTGGTTCACCAACAATGCCCGCGATTGGGTCAACGACGATTTGCCTAATGACACCCTGAACCGGATCACCGCCAAACGCATGAACTTTGGCTACCCCTTCTGCCACCAAGGCGATCTGCTGGACCTCGAATTTGGCAAAGGCCGTTCTTGCGATGAGTTCGATAAACCGGTCTTCAAGATTGGCCCTCACGTGGCCGCTTTGGGCATGCGCTTTTACACCGGCAAGCAGTTCCCGGCCGAGTACACAAACAATATCTTCATCGCCGAACACGGTTCTTGGAACCGCACCAAGAAAAGCGGCTTTGATGTGGTGCGTGTTGCCCTCGATGCCAAAGGCAATGTGACCAAAAAAGAAGTGTTCGTCTCCGGCTGGATTCAGGGCGATGACTTCTGGGGTCGGCCAGCCGATGTGCATGTCATGAAGGACGGCTCGATGCTGGTGTCTGACGATGTGGCCGGGGCCATCTTCCGCATCTCGCACAGCAAATGAAGTCCCTGTTCAGTTCAAAGGCCATTCAGGGAGTGGCCTTTTTTTTCATGCTTTGGAGTTGCACGCCCAGTTGGGCTGCACCTGATGCGGTCGCGGGCAAGGCCAAAGCGCAAGTCTGCGCCGCCTGTCATGGTGACAGCGGTGTGTCCAGCGTGCCAGGCTTTCCCCATTTGGCGGCGCAACCGCCCTTGTCCATCTTCTATCAGCTGTTGCAGTTTCGCGATCAACGCCGAAAAGGCGGTGGCATGGAGGCGATGGCCGCCACCTTGAGTGAGCAAGACATGCGTGACATTGCGGCTTATTACGCCGGCTTGCCAGCGCCAGCGCCAGTGGCGGGTGGCAGCGTGGAAAAAATCGCACACGGCCAAAACATTGCACAGCAGCAGTACTGTTCCTCATGCCATGGCGCGCAACTCCAAGGGCAAAAACACGTACCGCGTTTGGCGGGCCAAGCGAGCGATTATTTTGTGACGCAATTGCGCAACTTACGCAGCGGTGCACGGGCTGACATGGATGGCACCATGGCCAGTGCGGCGCGCAGTTTGACCGATGAAGAGATCGAAGCCATGGCGGTCTACGCCCGCAGCCTGCCCTGAGCGCTGATGGAGACTTGGCGGACGAATCGCGCAGGGCTCAATCCGAGGGCTGGAGGGCTTGCCAAACCCGAATCGCTGCATATGCATCATTGGCGGCATAGACCAATTGCGACTCACTTAATTTGGCGTTGGCCCAGTTGCTGGTTGCGGCTTTTTTAGACTTTTGAAATCGCTGATTGAACAGCACCGCCACAGCGCCTTTGACGCCCATGTCTTTGCGGTGACCGCGGGCATGGAACACGGTATTGAGCTCCAAAATACCCTGCGGTTCGATGCCCAGTTTGTGGACGATGCGCCGGCGGTCGTCTCCCAAACCAAAACCGGCTTTGGTGATGCCCCCGTGGGCCAGCAGCTCGGCGGCCACGGCGCGGCAATCGGGCTCATGCAACTGGAACACCCAGGCACGCTCACGGGTTGCTAACTGCAAGACGTGCGGCCCGTCTGAGGCTTCACCCACCTTGAAGGTCGGTTTGGATTCGGTATCAAAACCCCAAGCCTGGGCTGACATGAGTTGGGCAAAAGCCTCCCGCGCTTGATGGCCTGTTTGGACCAGCGTGATGCGGTCCAGACCCAGCCGCTCAAACGGTGGCAGCAGGGCGATGGCTTCTTTGTCGGGCAGGGGGCGTTGGGGGGTCATGGGGCGGGCTGAAACGAGGCAGTCCCAATGATCTCATGCCCGCAAGCCCTGCCGCATCGGCCTACACCACGATCGGGTTGAGCGCGCCGTCCATGCTCATGCTGATACCGGTGATGTAGCTGGCTTTGTCCGAGGCCAAAAAAACCACCGCGTTGGCCACTTCTTGCGGTGAGGCCATGCGCCCCAGCGGGATACGCGCCACCGCATTGTGCAAAACCTGTTCGGGGCTGATGCCTTGTGCACGGGCGTCGGCCGCAAAGCCTTCTTGCAAGCGGTCGGTGTAGGTCAGTCCAGGATTGACCGCATTCACGCGGATGCCTTGGGGGGCATAGGCCGTGGCCAAACCGGCGCTGGCCAACATCAGCGCCGCGTTGGCCGCGCCGCCGGGAATATGGATGGCGCTGGCCACCTTGCCGCCGTTGCCCACCACATTGACGATATTGCCTTGGCCGCGCGCCGCCATGCGCTTGATCACCGGGTCGATCATGTGGATGTAGCTGAAGTACTTGGCCTGCATGGCGTCTAGCCAGGCTTGCGGTGTGAGCTCGGCGGCCGGGGTGCGCTTGGCCGCGCCGGCGGAGTTGACCAGCACATCCACATCGCCCGAGTGGGCTTGTGCGGCATCGAGGGCCGCTACGGCGAAGGCGGCGTCGCGCAGATCTGCGGCCTGGGTGAAGATGCGCGTGGCTTCAAAGTCTTTTTCCAGGGTCAAGCGGGCTGCCGCCAGATTGGCCGGATCGCGGGACACCAAACTGACCTTGGCCCCCTCTGCCAAAAACGCGTGGGCACAGGCCAAGCCAATGCCTTTGCTGCCGCCGGTGATCAGAATGTGTTTGTCGTGCAGGTGCAAGTCCATAGGGTTCTCAAAGCGTGGGTTGGGGAAAGAGCATGTCCGATTTAACCATTGCACAGCCTGTCGGGCTGTCACGGTCGTGGCTGGGCTGGGTTGGCGCATGGGCGACTGCGCTGCGAGCGCCGTGCGGTGAAGATCGCCAACTTCACTTTAGAGAGAGCTGTCATGCGTTTTGTGAGTTTTGAAGAAAATGGCCGCCAAGGCATCGGTTGGGTCAAAGACATTCACGCCACCACTTTTGTCGACGTGGCCCAGCTCGCCCCTGATTTGCCGAGGGATTTGATGGCGCTCATCAACACCCCAGGTGGCATGGCGCGGGCTCACGCAGCAGGCGCTCAAGCGCCAGCCACTGCGCACAAGCCCTTGAAAAGCGCGCATTTATTGCCTTTGATTCCGCACCCCGGCAAGATCGTGTGCATGGGTTTGAACTATGCCGATCACGCCAAAGAAGGTGGCAATGCCCGGCCTGACTACCCCAGTTTCTTTTTGCGTGGCAACACCTCCACCGTGGGTCACCAACAAGCCATCATCCGGCCCCAAGTGTCTGACAAGCTGGACTACGAAGCCGAATTGGCGGTGGTCATTGGCCAACGGGCACGTCATTTGACAGCGGCCAATGCGCTTGAATGCGTCGCTGGTTACAGCTGCTTCAACGACGCCAGCCTGCGCGACTACCAGCGTAAATCGTCGCAGTGGACGATTGGCAAGAACTTTGATGGCACTGGCCCCTTTGGCCCCTGTTTGGTCACGCCTGACGAATTACCGCCTGGCGCTGCGGGGCTGCGTATCCAGTCGCGCTTGAATGGCCAAGTCATGCAAGACGCCAACACCCGCGATTTTTTGTGGAACGTGGTGGAGTCTTTGGTCTTGATCACCGAATGCATGACGCTGGAACCCGGCGACGTGATCATTACCGGCACGCCCGCCGGCGTGGGGTATGCCCGCACGCCACCGGTGTGGATGCAGCCGGGCGATGTGTGCGAGATTGAGATCGAGGGCATCGGCATTTTGTCGAACCCGATCGCCGACGAGGCGTGAAGCGTGCCCGGGCGGTCAAAGGCCCGGGTCACAGCGCAGATGGAAAGCCCAGGGCTCAATCGGCCTTGGCCCCCGAGCTTTTCACCACCGCTGACCATTTGGGCACTTCAGCCCGCAAGAAGTTGCCGAAATCGGCGGTGCTGTTTCGCGTGCTGGCCATGCCCAGCAGGGCAAATTTTTCCACCACTTCGGGCGACTCCATGGCGCGGTTCAGCGCCGCATTGAGTTTTTCCACGACGGCAGGCGGTGTACCTGCCGGGGCAAAGAAGCCAAACCAGGTGTAGTCGTCAAACTCCTTGTAGCCGTATTCAGTGATGGACGGTACATCGGGCAGCAGCGGCGAGCGCGTAGCACTGGTCACCGCCAAGGCTTTGATTTTGCCGGCCTTGATCATCGGAACGGCGGGTGGCATGGAGGTGGAGGCGATGGGCGTGTGGCCTGCCACCACGGCATTGATGGCGGCAGCGGGTTGGTAGGGCACATGCACGATGTCCACCTTGGCGGCGGTTTTGAGCCGCTCCATCGACAAATGGGTGGTGGTGCCAATCCCCGAGGAGGCATAGCTCAGTGGTGATTTTTTGGCGGCTTCCACCAACTCAGGCAAGGTTTTGGCGCTTACACTGGGGTTCACCGTGAAAATATTGGGTGTTTTGGGGCCCAAGGCCACCGGCACAAAATCTTTCAAGGCGTCATAACCCGCGTCGGCATACAAAGACGGATTCACCGCAAAGGCCACGCTGTGCACCAACAAGGTGTAACCATCGGGGGCTGCGCGCTTGACTTGGGCTGAGGCGATATTGCCACCGGCACCGCCCTTGTTTTCCACCACGAAGTTGCCGCCGGTGAGTTCAGACAGTTTTTGCGTCAAGTTGCGCGCCACGATGTCGGTGGACGCGCCCGGCGCAAAAGCCACCAGCAAGGTGACGGGTTTGGCCTTGGGCCAATCAGTTTGTGCTGGTGCCTGGGCCTGGGCGCTCAGGCCAGTCAGACCAATAAGGCCGCCGCAAAGTCCCCACAGCAGCGAAGAAGGGCGTGCAAAGTTCAGCATGGGTATGGCTCCAGTGGGTTTGTGTGAAGCAGGCTCTCAAGCCTGAGGGACCAAATGAAATTCGAAATTCACTTCTGAAAATGGCGTCGTGATGCCATAGCGCTGGGCCACTTCAGGGTTCTCGCAGGGCACCAAAGGCACGATCAAGCCTTCGCGCACGCCAAACACCGTGTCGTTGTCCAGGTAGTCAGAGTCGGCCGGGAACAACTCGGTCACCAGACCCACGAAACTGGGCGCGCTGACAATCACATGAAAGTGCGCCGGACGCCAGATGCTGCGCTGGCTCGCCGCCAGCAGCGCGCCCACAGGCCCGTCGGTGGGCACGGTGTAGGGGTGAGGGCGCAGGGTGAGCAGGTTGAAGCTGCCGTCGGCATCGCAGCGGATTTTGCAGCGCAGGTTGTGCGGGTCTTGCGTGGGGTCTTGCGCCGGGTACAAGCCGTTGTCGGCGTTTTGCCAAAAGTCGAGTTCGGCATGCGCAATGGCTTGGCCCTGCACATCCAAAACACGGCCATGCAACCATGTTTTCTGCCCGGGCTGATCGCCGGTCAAATCCACGCCATTCGGGTGCAACACAGAGTCATGGTTGTGAAAAGGCCCCAAGACGCTGCTGGCAGTGCCGCCTTCGGGCTGGGAGACCACATCCACCATGGATGAAATACCCAAAATATCGGACAACAAGCTGAACTCGTTGCGTTCGGCATCGGTGATCGCCGCGCTTTGCGTGAGGAACTCTAGACCACGCAACCACTCCTCTTTGGTCAGTTGGGATTCGGCGACAAAAGCATGCAGGTGCTTGACCAACAGGGCCATGACCTGACCCAGCCGGGGGTCGGTGGCCTGTGAGAAGCTACGCATGGCCGCTTGAGTGACTAAAGGCAGGGGCATCGAATAACTCTGAAAAAAACGATGTCCCTATCGTAGGTCAATCAGCGTCTTCAGCGTATAGGGATAAGACCTGTAGCCATTGGTTCATAGTCACTCGCTGACATTGCAGTCCCGGCGCAGCAAAGCCAGCGCATCGTGCAATTTGTAGTCGCGGTCACTGACCAGGGTGTCTTGTGCGTCTTCCACAAAATGCTGCCACACCTGCACATAGTCGCTTTGGTGTTGCACGGGCGCATGGTCGTGGATGAAGGCAGTGGCCAAATCCGTTTGCCAACCTGATTTGCGGATTTTGCGCACCAAGGCGGCCGCCGATTTTTCGGTCAACAAAGTTTTGGGGGCGCTGCCTGCGGCGATGCACAAAAACAAGGTGAGCAAGGAGCCGTCGTCGCTGTGGCCTTGGGTGAGTTTGTTCCAGGCGGCGGAAGCCTCGCGGTCAAAATGGTCAATCTCGGCCAGGCTGTCTTCGATCCAAAAGTAGCGGCCCACAAAGGCGGGTGTTTGCTGAAACAGCTTGGCCACGGGAATGGCCGGGTCTTGGATTTTGGGTAAATCCAGGATCAGGCTTTGGCGTACTTCTTCAACCGCAGCGTTGAACGGTGGGGGCAGGTTTTGGGGCAGCGACAACTTCAGGGCTTGCTTGGAGGGCTTGCGCAAGGCGGCAATCAGGCTCTGGAACTTCACCCAATCGGGCATGCCTTGCTGTTTGCCATGCAGCACCAGCAAGGCGGTGCGTATCACCGCGTCGGCGTCGGGGCCGGCGTCTTCCAAATCGTCTGCGTCCATGCCCATGGCGTCGGCCAACCACAGCGCAGCGTCGATGCGCTGCGCCACCTGCTGGCGCTTGGCCAGTTCGGTCTGGTAATCGCCCAAGCTGCACAACGACCATTTGGCCAACTGCGCAATGTGTTTGTCGCTGAAGCCGCCGTGCTCGTTCATGCCAAAGTGGCTGTTTTGCGGCATGACGATCAAGGCCTTGAGCATGTCAGAGGCGGCTTTGGAGCGCGACATGAAGCTGTGGTCGCGCAGCAGCAAGGCGGCGCGGTGCAGATCGCCTGCGCTTTCAAGTTCCAGGTTCAGGCTCACCAGGTTGACGATGCGGTCTTTGGCTTTTTCCAACTCGGGGCGCAAAAACTCGCTGCCAAAGTAGCGCGCGATTTGCACCATGCCTTTGGGCGCGTCGGTTTGAATCGCGTCCAGTTTTTCGGTCGAAATCAGGTTCTGCGCCAAACCGTAAGCCAGCGCTTTTTCGAAAAAAGCGCTGCGGTCAAACAGCGAGACGCTGTGCGTGTTGGGGCCTGAAGCGGCAGGAGTCGCAGTCATGAATCGGGTGTCTTAAATGGCCGACTCTTCATCCGGGTCCAGTGCGGCCTGGGTGATTTGGCCGCGGTCGGTGGCGCTGGTTTCGACTTTGCCATCGTCCTCGGCCGACTCTTCTTCTTCAGACAGGCCCAGGTCGTGGGCGCGCGCCTTGGCGCGCAGCACCAACAGCATTTCCACAAACAAGTCGGGGCACTGGTAGCGCAGGGTCCAGGCCATTTGCATCCAGTCCTGGTCGGCCACTTCGTCTGCGTCCAGCTTGGGTTTGACATAGGCCGAAGCCAGCAGGGCGGTTTCAGACAGCATGCGGCCATCGTCTTCCACCGCGTCAAACACGCCGGTCCAGGCAAAAGCTTCAATGCGGCTCCACTTTTCGGTGAAGTAATCGGCCAATGCCTCGGCCCCGCCTTCCAAGTCGCCAATCGCGGTCAAAAATTCCACCGGGTCCGCATCGTCACGGAAGATGATGGCGTTCATCATGCCGCGCAAATGGGTGCGCGACAGGTCTTTGTACTGTTTCTCGATCACCACGGCGCGGGCAAACTGCTCGGGTGTGACCAAGAGGTTGATGACCGATTCTTTGGAGTTGTCGTATTCGCGGATCACGGCCAGCATGTCTTTGGGCGGCAACTGCTCCAACACCACCATCAAGGCCTTGTCGCCTTGCTCGTCGGCCAACTCGACCAAAGCGGCCTCGGCCGCCACGATGTCGCCCGACGCGATCAGGCTTTGGGTTTTGGCAATCAGGGCCAGGGCGCTGCTGTGGTTGTCTTGTGTCATTTTCAATCTTTACGGTCAAAACCTTGTTCGGCCAGCCAGTCGTTGCCGGCCTCTTCGCGGCTGCGTGCGTCTTGGTCGTCGTCGTCTTCGATGCGCGCGCCGCCGTCTTCGTCTGTGGGCCGGTGCGCAGCTTCATCGTTTTCGGCCTCGTTGTCTTTCTCGGCTTCGGGTGGGCGGTTGGCGGCGCTCAGGGGCTTGGTGTGCATGTACTCCAAGGCGGCGGCTACGCTCATGAACCAATCACCCATAGGCTCTTGCAGGATTTGGTCGACGATGGGTTGCGCCCACGGTTCTATTTTCAGCGAGTGCTTCAGCACGTTCCAACCCAGCAACTCGTCTTCGTGGCGGGTCAAAAACTGGTCCATCACGGCAGGGACTGTGAACTGGAAGGCTTGATGCAAAACCACCGCCACCATCTCTGGGTTCAGGTCCATGATTTGCAGCAAAAACCCCAGCTCTTGACGCTTGTCGGCCAGCCGTTTGCGCAGCACATGGTGGCCATCTGAGTCAAAGCTCAGGTCGTCAAGTTCGGCTTGGTAAGCGCTGCGCAGGTCGAGGAAAAAAGTGGAAATATGCATCAGTTCATTTCTCAGTGGGCTTGCGCGCGCAGCGGGGCAAAGTAGCTGGTCCAGATCTCGCGTGCGGTGTGCTGAGGGTCGTCCAGCAGGTTGCGACGCCGGTTGTCGTCATAGGCCTGGCGTTGGGTAGCGTCGGACAGAACTTCATAAGCCTCTTGCACTTGCCTAAAGCGGGCCGGGGCGTCCGGGGCGGTATTGCGGTCGGGGTGGTACTGGGACGCTTTTTGGCGAAACGCTTTTTTGATGTCCGCCAAGCTGGCGTCACTGTGAAGCCCGAGGGCTGCGTAGTGTTCAGTGGGGTGTTCTGGCAAGCGCTGTGTGGGCTGCGCGTTTTGTCGCTCGGTCATTCGCGGTCTTTCAATCCGCACTATTTTAGTCGGCTTCGCCCCGCGAGACGGGGCGGCCCGAGCGAGCAGCCTTATCAGAGCCGGTCAATTGCAATACCCCGTCCTCCAGGCGACTCCAGCACAGGCTGAGCATGTCGGCCAGGTAGTTTTGATACACCCGCCAAGGTTTGCGATCGCCTTGCTGGGGCAGCAAGCCTGCGGCGCGCTGCACATAGCCGGATGAAAAATCAAAATAGGGCTGGGTTTGCACCTGCGGGTCTTTGCGCGGAACGGCCTGTTGGTAGCCATGGGCTTGCATGTGTTTCAGCAAGCGACAAACATAATTGGCCGTTAAATCGGCTTTGAGCGTCCAGGAGGCATTGGTGTAGCCCATGGCCATGAACACATTGGGCAGGTCGGACAACATCATGCCTTTGTAGGCCATGGCTTGGGCGGGGTTGAAGGCTTGGCCATCCAAGGTGAAGACAATGTCACCCAAGGCATTGAGCTGCAAGCCCGTGGCGCTGACGATGACGTCCGCATCCAGGTGTTGCCCGCTGCTCAGTTCCATGCCGGTGGGGGTGATGCGCGCGATGGTGTCGGTGACCACCGAGGCGCTTTGCTTGCGCAAGGCTTCAAACAAGTCCCCATTGGGCAACAAGCACACGCGCTGGTCCCAAGGGTTGTAGCGCGGCGTGAAGTGTTTGGCGGTGTCAAATTCAGGGCCCAGCTGCTGGGCCGCCAAGCCAATCATGTGGTGTTTGACTTTGTGCGGGTAACGCCGCGCCAGCCGGAAAAAATACATGCCCAGCCCGATGTTTTTCCAGCGCGTCAGGTGGTGGGCCCAGCGCTCTGGCAAAAAGCGCTGGAGTTTCAAGGCCAGCGCGTCTTCGGCGGGGCGCGTCACCATGTAAGTGGGTGAGCGTTGCAGCAGCGTCACGTGCGCCGCCGTGGCGGCCATGGCCGGCACCAGCGTGGCGGCTGTGGCACCGCTGCCAATCACCACCACCCGCTTGCCGCTGTAGTCAAGGTCTTGCGGCCAAAACTGGGGGTGCACCCAGGTGCCCTGAAAGGTGGACTGTCCTTCAAACGCGGGCTGGTGCGCCTGGGTGTAGCTGTAATAGCCGCTGCACAGGTACAAGAACCGGGTGCGCACGTGCTCTAGAGATCCATTGTCCAGCGACAAGGTGACTTGCCAGCAGCATTGCGCCGATGACCAGTCGGCACGTTGCACTTTGCGGCCAAATTGAATCTGCGGTGTGATGCCAGTTTCATCTGCCGTGTTTTGGATGTAGCGCAGGATGGCCGGGCCGTCGGCAATCGCTTTGCGCTCAGTCCAGGGTTTGAACGCATAGCCCAAGGTGTGCATGTCGGAGTCTGAGCGCACACCGGGGTAACGAAACAGATCCCAGGTGCCGCCCAGCCGAGCCCGGGCTTCCACCAGCGTCCACCGTGTGTGCGGGCTTTGGGCTTGCAGATGCCGCGCCGCGCCGATGCCCGACAGGCCCGCGCCGACGATCAGCATCTCCGTGTCCAGGGTGTTTGTCGCTGGGCTGGTGCGTGGTGTGGCTGTGATGGGGGGGTGGGTCATGGCAGTTCCTGAGGGGCATTGAACTTTACAGGACTTGGTGAGCCGGTGTCCGTTCTTGTGGCATCGCAAGATGAGTCAAAATACCCAGGCCCTCCCATTCACAGAAAAGACCGCTTTGACCGACGACGCCCCTTTGACTCAAGAAGCCCGCGTGTGGCAAGACGAGATCTGGACCGCCCGCATCGTGAAAAACGAAGATGACGATGGCTGGGCGGTGGCCATGTTCAAAATCGGGCAGGTTGAGCCCGCCTTGGTGGGACCCTGGACCATGGGGCGCGACAAAAAGAACCCCAAACCGCTGGACGGTAACTCCTTCATTACCCTGGTGAAAACCGCCAGCGAGTTTGTGCGCCGCTCTGAACAACAGTTGCACGCCAGCTTGCACCAGAGCCTGTCGGTGCAAGGGCCTTTGGGACGGGTCACCGTGCTGCTGGACATTGAACCGGACGACGAAAACCCCACCGCCAGCCTGAGCGCCCAGAATGAAGCGGGGGAGGTGTTGGTGCAGTGGAAAGTCGATGCCGCATTCAAATTCAACCGGCAGACGGTGCAAGCTTGGGTGGACGCGGGCATGAAGCAGCCCGCGCGCGCTGGGCAGTTCTGACGCAAGGCTGCTTTTGTCTCAGTCTCAGCCTGCATTGCAACCTTGGCAAGTCTTGACGGGCGGCATTTGCGGCCTGGTGTTGACCATTGGTTTGGCGCGTTTTGCCTACACCCCCTTGCTGCCCAGTTTGCAAGCGCAAACCGGCTTGAGCGACGCCGCTGCGGGTGGCTTGGCCGCCATCAATTACGCCGGTTACATCACCGGGGCCTTGGCCACGGCCTGGATCGACGACGTGCGCTGGCGCCACCGCCTCTACAGCATGGGCTTGTGGCTGGCGATCGCCACCACCGCGGCCATGGCTTTGAGCGACTGGATGCCCGCCTGGGCCCTGTGGCGCTACCTGGGCGGCTTGTGTGGCGCGGCCGGTATGTTGCTGGGTTCGGGTTTGGTCTTGGGCTGGTTGATGCGGCAAGGCCGACGCCCTGAGTTGGGGGTATTTTTCATGGGCATTGGCCTGTCCATCATCGTCACCGCCGTGGGTTCCTGGGGTTTGGCGCAATGGTGGCCGGTTTGGTCTGACCAGTGGTTGGCTTTGTCCTTGGTGGGCGTGGTCTTTTTCATTCCCGCCTGGCGATGGCGCCCACCGGTGCCGCCACAGGTGGCGGCGGCATCCTCAGCCACGGCAGCCGTGTCGCGCCGTTGGTTGCTGACCATGGCGGGCAGCTATTTCGCGGCGGGCTGGGGTTTTGTCATCAGCGCCACCTTCACGGTGGCCATGGTTGAGCGAGAACCGGCTTTGGCCGGGCAGGGCGCTTGGGCCTGGGCATTGGTGGGTTTGGCGGCCATGCCCGCCGTGTTTGTCTGGGACCGCGTGGCGCGCCGCATCGGCGATACGCGCGCTTTGCTGTTGGCGTTTGGCTTGCAAACCGTCGCCATTGTGCTGCCGGCACTTTCGGGCTCTTTGGCCGCCGCATTGGCCGGGGCCTTGGGCTATGGCGCGACTTTCATTGGCATTGTCAGCCTGACGCTGGCCTTGGTCGGGCGTCGCTCGCCCAATAACCCGGGCAAAGCCATGGCGCGTTTGACCCTCAGCTATGGCGCAGCGCAAATCATCGCCCCGGTGGTGGCCGGGGCCATGGCGCAGGCCACAGGCACTTTTCACGGGGCTTTATGGGTCACCGCCGCCGTGATGGCCGGGGGCATGGGCTTGCTGGCGACCTTGCCTGAAGAGGTCTGAGTTTCACCTCTCCATGCACACAGATGCGTGTGCGGCGAAAAGCCCTTGAATCGCACTTCGCATGGATCACGCATCAAACCCCCATGAATCCTTAAATGCCGTTGCTGTGCAACTGCACCAAGCCCTTGGGTGTGTTCAGTGTGGCAATGATGTCCGGCGTGCCTTCTGTGATCGCCACGCTGCTCAAACCTATGGCAGCAAATGCCGCTTGCAACTTGTCGGCACTCGGGTGTTGCACAGCCAAACTGTGCAGCGTGACGCCTGAGCGCGGCAGGCTGTTGCGTGGGTGCAGGCGTAGCGGATCCGTGGCCACCGGTTTGCCCCATTGAATCAGGCTGGGCAAGGTGCCGTTGAACAGGCGTTGACCATCTGCACGCACCGAAATTTGCCAATTCAAAACGCCCTTGGAGGTGCGGCGACTGGCGTGCACCGCAGGCCCCCGGTCGATGGCGACCATGCGCAGCGCCATGCGCGCGGCCAACAAATCAGGGGTGCTGGCGACAAAATGCAGCAAGCGCGGCGCTTTCGCCACTTCAGCGCGGACAGTCTCGTCATCCATGTCGAACCAACGCGTGGGCTGCTTCTTTTTGGGCCGCACCGCATGCGGGTTGATGGCGATGATTTCCAAATACGCCAAGGGGTTTTCGGGGGTGGCGATTTTGAACAAACGGTTGTGCGTGCCGTACAACTCGTGTTCGCCGCCAGGTCCGGGCGTGATGCCCAGGGTGGCTTCGCACCACTGAACGCCGGCCTGCAAATCGGCCGCAACCACCACCAAATGATCGATTTCTGTTTTCATGGCCCCGACCTTACCACCGTGGCGCTGGGGGCTGTGCGGCGAAAACAGATGCAGCCATGGCCTTGCCAGCTATGCCCGGGGTGACAGCCGACGGGCTTGTTTTCGGTTGAAATTATCGGCAGGGCCTTGAACACGGTTGTTCAGCTTATGAACTGAAGGAGACTCCCCATGAATTTGTTTGACCTGAGTGGCCAAGTGGCCATCATCACAGGATCGTCCCGTGGCATTGGCCGTGCGATTGCCGAGCGCATGGCCCAGCATGGGGCCAAAGTGGTGATTTCGTCGCGCAAAAAAGAAGCGTGTGAAGAGGTGGCTCACGCTATTCAAGCGCAATACGGCGCGGACAGCGCCATCGCGGTGCCTGCCAACATCTCGTCCAAAGACGAGTTGCAAGCGCTGGTGGATCAGACCATGGCGCATTGGGGCAAGGTCGATGTGCTGGTGTGCAATGCGGCCAGCAACCCCTATTACGGCCCGCAAGCAGGGATCGCAGACGCCCAGTTCCGCAAAATTTTGGACAACAACATCATTGCCAACCATTGGTTGATCAGCATGGCTGCGCCGCAAATGGTGGCGCGCAAGGCGGGCTCGATCATCATTGTGTCGTCGATCGGTGGCTTGCGTGGCTCCTCGGTGATCGGTGCTTACTGCATCAGCAAAGCAGCGGACATGCAACTGGCGCGCAACTTGGCGGTGGAATACGGGCCGCACAACATCCGGGTCAATTGCATTGCGCCGGGTTTGATCAAAACAGACTTCGCCCGTGCGCTGTGGGAGGATGAGACCATGTTGGCACAGCGCACCGCCACCACGCCCCTGCGCAGAATCGGGGAGCCCGACGAAATTGCAGGTGCTGCCGTGTTCCTGGCCTCGGCGGCCGGTTCGTTCATGACGGGCCAGAGTTTGGTGGTGGATGGGGGCGTGACCATCTGATCCGGGGCAGGATCCGATTCAGCGCGTGGGATCGCTGTCGGCGCGATCCACTCGTCTGGCCCCGGTGAACCGTTTGTTCCAATAGGCTTCACGCATATCGTCCACCCGCACCGAGGAGCCGGTGTGCGGAGAGTGGATGAATTTGCCATCGCCCACGTAAATGCCCACGTGGCTGAAGGTGCGTTTCATGGTGTTGAAAAACACCAGGTCGCCGGGTTTGAGTTCGTTGCGTTCAATGGATTGGGTGGCTTTGGCCTGTTCATCGGCGCGTCGTGGCAGCACCAAACCGATGGATTGCTCATACATGTGGCGCACAAAGCCGCTGCAGTCAAAACCTGTGTTTTCATTGGCGCCGCCGCGTCGATAAGGTACGCCCAGCAAGCCCATGGCCTGGACCACCAAATCGGTGGCTTTACCGCTCATGGTCTGGCGCGCTTGGGTGAAGTGGTCTCCCAGTTGCGCCACCAAGCCTTTTTCTAAGGCTTGGCGGTCCAGCTCGTCATCGGTGGGGGCAGCCCCCACAGAAAAGCTCGCCCAGATCAGCAGTAAAAACAAAAAACGCATAGTTTTTGATCATAACCATAAGATCTTGCGGCGTCAATTAACTTCAAGTTAAATATAAGTTGATGTCCCTAAGGCATTGAAATATATTGAATTTGTCAATTTAATCAGTTTGATGGGGCGTCCTCGCAAGCCTGCGACAATAGGGCGTCATCATTCATTGGAATTCAAAATGCTTTTGGAATTGTCTGATTCCCAGTTGGTGTTGGTGGATTACCAAACCCGTTTATTTCCCGCCATGTTCGAAGCTGACAAGGCCTGGCATAACGCGACCGTGCTGGCGCAATTGGCTCAGCGGCTGGAAGTGCCTACTTGGGGGACGGCGCAAAATCCCTCGGGTTTGGGCGAGCTGGCGCCCGCCATCAGCGCCCATTGCCAACGGGTTTTGGCCAAAATGCAATTCAGCGCCATGGAGGAGGGCTTGGGCGAGTGGCTCCAACCCGAACCCCAAGCCCCCAAAGGGAATGCGCGCAGTTTGCCCAAACACTTGCAAAAAAACATCCCTGGCGCGGCTGAACGCAAGACGATCGTGATTGCCGGTTGCGAAGCCCATGTGTGTTTGCTGCAAACCGCTTTGGATTTGCTTGAAGATGAATATGAGGTTTGGGTGGTGACCGATGCCTGTACCTCACGCACCGAACGCAACCGGGATGCTGCTTTTGACCGTTTGGCTGGTGCGGGCGCTGAATTGTTGACCACTGAAATGGTGGGGTTTGAGTGGTTGCGCAGCGCTGAACATCCCGAATTCAAATTTTGGCAAGGCTTGATCACCTGAGCTCCTTTCCTTTGAAAGTCAGTTTGTAGCAAGTCCCTCATGAATAATTATGAATTCAGAAGACGTCTGGGCCCAGCGGTACCGGACCAGTCACTGATTCATATTTTGAGGAGATCTCCATGACCCGCTTTGCTGACTTTCACGCTCGCTCGATCCATGATCGGGATGCTTTTTGGGCAGAGCAAGCGCAAAGAGTGGACTGGAAAGTGCCGCCGCAGCAAATTTGCGACTACAGCCACCCGCCATTTGCCAAGTGGTTCGTGGGCGGCGAGACCAATTTGTGCCACAACGCGGTCGATCGCCATCTCCAAGACCGTGCTGAGCAGGCTGCTTTGATCTTTGTGTCGACCGAGACCGACCAAGAAAAAACCTACACCTATCGCGAGTTGCATGCAGAAGTGCAGCGCATGGCCGCCATCTTGCAAGACTTGGGCGTGGTCAAAGGCGACCGGGTGCTGATTTACATGCCCATGATTGCCGAGGCGGCTTTTGCCATGTTGGCTTGCGTGCGTTTGGGCGCGATTCACTCGGTGGTGTTTGGCGGTTTTGCCTCGCACTCGCTGGCCAGCCGGATTGAAGACGCTTCACCCAAAGTCATCATCAGCGCCGATGCCGGTTCGCGCGGCGGCAAGGCCGTGGCTTACAAGCCGCTGCTCGATGAGGGGATTCGCCTGTCGGCGCACAAGCCTGATAAGGTCTTGATGGTGGACCGTCATTTGGTGGCTTTCACGCCTGTGGCGGGTCGTGACGTGGACTACGCCAGCGCGCGCGCCCAACACATGGACACCATCGTGCCCTGTGTCTGGGTCGAGTCCACGCATCCCAGCTACACCTTGTACACCTCGGGCACCACCGGCAAGCCCAAAGGCGTGCAGCGCGACACGGGGGGGTACACCGTGGCCCTGGCGTCGAGCATTCCTCTGATTTACCAAAGCCAACCCGGCGACACCTTTTTTTGCACCAGCGACATCGGCTGGGTGGTGGGCCACAGCTACATCATTTACGCCCCATTGATTGGCGGCATGGCCACCATCATGTACGAGGGCTTGCCGACCCGGCCGGATGGCGGCATTTGGTGGAGCTTGGTTGAAAAGTACAAGGTCAACGTCATGTTCAGCGCGCCCACCGCCATCCGGGTGTTGAAAAAGCAAGACCCTGCGCTGCTCTCCAAATACGACTTGTCCAGCCTCAAAGCCCTGTTTTTAGCCGGCGAGCCGCTGGATGAGCCCACGGCCAAATGGATTTCTGAGGGTTTGAACGGTAAAGCCATCATTGACAACTACTGGCAGACCGAAACCGGCTGGCCGATTTTGACCATTTGCAATGGCGTGGAAAAAGCACCCAGTAAGTTCGGTTCGCCAGGTAAAGCGGTGTACGGCTACAACGTCAAATTGGTGGACGACCAAACCGGCGAAGAGTTGACCGGCGCGAACCAAAAAGGCGTGTTGACCATCGAAGGCCCCTTGCCACCCGGTAATTTGCAGACCATTTGGAGGGACGACCAGCGCTTTGTGAACACTTACTGGAAAACCGTGCCGGGCAAGCTGGTCTACAGCACCTTTGACTGGGCGGTGCGCGATGAAGATGGTTATTTCTTCATCTTGGGTCGCACCGATGATGTGATCAACGTCGCCGGTCATCGTTTGGGGACGCGTGAAATTGAAGAGAGCATTTCCAGTCACCCCAATATCGCGGAAGTGGCTGTGGTCGGCGTCGCCGATCAGCTCAAGGGCCAGGTGGCCATGGCTTTTGCCATCGTCAAAGACAGCTCGGGCCTGCTAGATGCCGCTTCCCGCCTCAAGCTCGAAGGCGAAGTGATGAAGGTGGTGGACTCGCAACTGGGCGCGGTGGCGCGTCCATCACGGGTGCTGTTTGTCAGTGCTTTGCCCAAGACGCGCAGTGGCAAGTTGTTACGCCGTGCCATTCAGGCGGTGGCTGAGGGCCGTGATCCGGGTGACCTGACCACCATGGACGATCCCGCCGCCTTGCAGCAGATTGTCGATTTGATCCAGATTTAACCGCCATGGCCCCAGGAATGGGGCCTTTTTCATGACAGTTTCTTTTCAGGGCTTGTAAGTTAGATCGCGGTCAAGCCATGGCACAATCGAGGATGTACTCAGGCCCTTCCCATGCCACAGTCGCATCCGCCAACCGGTCAAGCCGTGTCGCGGAAGGTAAATATCAACCAACTCATGTTTCCTTCAGGGAGACAAAGGTCAGCGAAAAATGAGCGAGACAAATTCGGTCTACTCTGCCTACCAAGGCAACACCTATCTGTTCGGCGGCAATGCCCCGTACGTCGAAGAGATGTACGAAAACTATTTGGCCAATCCGGGCAGCGTGCCTGATTCTTGGCGCGAATACTTTGATGCCCTGCAGCACGTCCCTGCAGTCGACGGCACCAACGCCAAAGACGTGCCTCACCTGCCGGTGATCAATGCCTTTGCGGAGCGCGCCAAATCGGGCGGCACCAAGGTCGTCATGGCCAGCGAAACGCTGGAAATGGGCCGCAAGCGCACTGCGGCCCAACAACTCATCGCGGCCTATCGCAACGTGGGCCAACGCTGGGCCGATCTGGACCCCTTGAAGCGCACAGAACGCCCCAAGATTCCTGATTTGGAGCCCGCTTTTTACGGTTTCACCGACGCCGATCAAGAAACCGTCTTCGATACCAGCAACACCTTCTTTGGCAAGAACAACATGTCCTTGCGCGAGTTGCTCAATGCCTTGCGCGAGACCTACTGCGGCACCTTGGGCGCGGAATACATGTACGCCACCGATCAAGCTGAAAAGCGCTGGTGGCAAGAAAAATTGGAAAGCATCCGCAGCAAGCCCAACTTCAATGCCGAAAAGAAAAAAGCCATCTTGGAGCGCTTGACCGCAGCCGAAGGCTTGGAGCGTTATCTGCACACCAAGTACGTTGGCCAAAAGCGTTTTTCGCTCGAAGGTGGCGAAAGCTTCATTGCCGCCATGGACGAGTTGATCCATTGTGCGGGGCTTCAAGGCGTGCAAGAAGTGGTGATTGGCATGGCCCACCGCGGCCGTTTGAACGTCTTGGTCAATACCATGCGCAAATTGCCGGCCGATTTGTTTGCTGAGTTCGACCATACCGCGCCCGAAGAATTGCCCGCAGGCGACGTGAAATACCATCAAGGCTTCAGCTCGGATGTGTCAACCGCCGGTGGTCCGGTCCACCTGTCTTTGGCCTTCAACCCTTCTCACTTGGAAATCGTCAACCCGGTGGTAGAAGGCTCTGTGCGCGCTCGCATGGACCGCCGCGCCGACCCGCATGGCAAGCAAGTACTGCCTGTTTTGGTGCACGGCGACGCCGCTTTTGGCGGCCAGGGTGTGAACCAAGAAACCTTTGCCTTGGCGCAAACCCGGGGTTATTCCACCGGTGGTACGGTGCACATCATCATCAACAACCAAATCGGTTTCACCACCTCGGATCCGCGCGACATGCGCTCCAGCGTGTTCTGTACCGACATTGTGAAGATGGTGGAAGCGCCTGTGCTGCATGTCAACGGCGACGATCCCGAAGCCGTGGTGTTGGCCACGCAAATGGCCCTCGACTACCGTATGCGGTTCCAAAAAGATGTCGTGATTGACATCGTGTGTTTCCGCAAGCTCGGACACAACGAGCAAGACACGCCGGCGCTGACCCAGCCGCTGATGTACAAAAAAATCGCCGCCCATCCGGGCACCCGCAAGTTGTTTGCCGACAAGTTGACTACTCAAGGGCTGGGCGACAGCTTGGGCGACGACATGGTCAAGGCCTACCGTGCCGCTTTGGACGCGGGCAAGCACACCGATGATCCGGCGCTCACCAACTTCAAAACCAAGTTCACGGTGGACTGGTCGCCCTTCATGGGCAAGAAGTGGACCGATGCGGGCGACACCGCCATTCCTTTGGCCGAGTGGAAACGCCTGGCGGCCAAAATCACCACCATCCCAGAGTCTGTGACGCCACACCAATTGGTGAAAAAAGTCTATGACGACCGCGCGGCCATGGGCCGAGGCGAGACCCCGGTGGATTGGGGTATGGGCGAACACATGGCGTTTGCCTCCTTGGTGGCCAGCGGTTACCCGGTGCGTTTGTCCGGTGAAGATTGTGGCCGTGGCACCTTCACCCACCGCCATGCGGTGATTCATGACCAAAAGCGTGAAAAGTGGGATACCGGTACCTATGTCGCTTTGCAAAACGTGGCTGAGAACCAAGCCCCCTTCGTCGTCATCGATTCGATTTTGTCGGAAGAAGCGGTGCTCGGTTTTGAATACGGTTACGCCTCCAACGACCCCAACACCATGGTGATTTGGGAAGCGCAGTTCGGCGATTTTGCCAACGGTGCGCAGGTGGTGATTGACCAGTTCATCGCCTCAGGTGAGGTCAAGTGGGGCCGTGTCAATGGCTTGACTTTGATGCTCCCTCACGGCTACGAAGGCCAAGGCCCTGAGCACAGCTCGGCGCGTCTGGAGCGCTTCATGCAGTTGGCGGCCGACACCAATATGCAAATCGTGCAGCCCACCACGGCCAGCCAGATCTTCCACGTCTTGCGGCGTCAAATGGTGCGTGATTTGCGCAAGCCTTTGATCATCTTCACGCCCAAATCGCTGTTGCGTAACAAAGACGCCACCTCACCGGTGTCGGAGTTCACCAAAGGCGCTTTCCAGACTGTGGTCCCCGAAAACAAAGCGCTCAAGGCCGACAAAGTCAAACGCGTGGTGGTGTGTTCGGGCAAGGTCTACTACGACCTGGTGAAAAAACGCGAAGAGTTGGGCGCTGACGACGTGGCCATTTTGCGTGCGGAGCAGCTGTACCCCTTCCCCCACAAAGCGTTCGCCACAGAGTTGAAAAAGTTCCCTAACGCTACGGAATTGGTGTGGACACAAGACGAGCCGCAAAACCAAGGGGCTTGGTTCTTTGTGCAGCACTACATCCACGAAAACATGCTGCCGGGTCAAAAGCTGGGTTACTCGGGTCGCGCCGCATCGGCTTCGCCGGCGGTCGGTTATTCCCACCTGCACCAAGAGCAGCAAAAAGCACTGGTGGACGGCGCTTTTGGCAAGGTCAAGGGTTTTGTCCTGACCAAATAAGTCGGCGCACTCCACACTCACATACAAGAAAGAATTGAAATGGCCATCGTAGAAGTTAAAGTTCCGCAGCTGTCTGAATCCGTGGCCGAAGCCACCCTGCTGCAATGGAAGAAAAAAGTGGGCGACTCTGTCGCTGCAGACGAAATTCTGATCGACATCGAAACCGACAAAGTGGTGCTCGAGGTACCAGCGCCTGCAGCCGGTGTGCTGTTCGAAATCGTGGTCGCTGACGGCGGCACTGTGGCGGCTGAGCAATTGATTGCCCGCATCGACACCGACGGCAAAGTGGCGGCGTCAGCGCCTGCTGCGGCGCCAGCGGCCGCATCTGCACCCGCTGCTGCGGCCCCCGTGGCGGCAGCTTCCAACAGCAAAGCCGGCGTCGCCATGCCGGCGGCCTCTAAACTGATGGCCGACAACCACTTGGCTGCAGGTTCCGTCTCTGGTACGGGCAAAGACGGTCGTGTGACCAAAGGTGACGTGCTCTCAGCGGTTGCCGGCGGCGTGCAGTCCACCGCCGCAGTCATTCCCACGGGCGTGCCCACCAAGACCTTGCCTCAAGTGTCTGGCCCGGCTGTGAATTTGGGCGATCGCCCCGAGCAACGCGTGCCCATGACGCGCTTGCGTGCCCGTGTGGCTGAGCGTTTGCTGCAATCGCAGTCGACCAACGCCATTTTGACCACGTTCAATGAAATCAACATGGCCCCGGTCATGGACATGCGCAAGCGCATGCAAGAGCGTTTCGAAAAAGAACACGGCTGTAAGCTGGGTTTCATGAGCTTCTTCGTGAAAGCAGCGGTGCATGCCTTGAAGAAATTCCCGGTGCTCAATGCCTCGGTGGACGGCAACGACATCGTCTACCACGGCTACTTTGACATCGGTATCGCGGTGGGTTCGCCACGCGGTTTGGTGGTGCCGATTTTGCGCAACGCCGACCAAATGAGTTTTGCCGACATCGAGAAGAAAATTGCCGAGTTCGGCGTCAAAGCACGTGACGGCAAGTTGGGCATGGAAGAGATGACCGGCGGTACTTTCTCCATCTCCAACGGCGGCACCTTTGGCTCCATGATGTCCACCCCCATCATCAACCCACCCCAGTCGGCGATTTTGGGCGTGCACGCGACCAAAGACCGCGCCATGGTGGAAAACGGCCAAGTGGTGGTGCGTCCGATGAACTACTTTGCCATGTCCTATGACCACCGCATCATTGACGGCCGCGAAGCGGTGTTGGGCTTGGTGGCGATGAAAGAAGCGCTGGAAGATCCGGCCCGCTTGCTTTTCGACATCTGACCTCCATGTTCTAAACGCCCCCTCATGAGGGGGCGTTTTTCACCCAGAAGATACACACCATGAGCAAACAATTCGACGTCGTTGTCATCGGCGGTGGCCCCGGCGGCTACATCGCGGCCATCCGTGCGGCCCAACTCGGTTTCCAAGTCGCCTGTATCGACGAGTGGAAGAACGCAGCCGGTGGCCCTGCACCCGGTGGCACTTGCACCAATGTGGGCTGCATTCCGTCCAAGGCTTTGTTGCAGTCCTCAGAGCATTTCGACCATGCCAACCACCACTTTGCAGAGCATGGCATCAGCGCCAAGGATGTGAAGATGGACGTGGCCAAGATGCTGTCCCGCAAAGATAACGTTGTAAAACAAAACAACGACGGCATCTTGTACCTGTTCAAGAAAAACAAGGTGACCTTTTTCCACGGTCGCGGCAGCTTTGCCGGTCAGGCCGAAGGCGCATACCAAATCAAGGTCGCTGGCAAAACCGAAGAGTCCATCACGGCCAAGCAAGTCATCATCGCCACCGGCTCCAATGCCCGTGCTTTGCCCGGCACGCCGTTTGACGAAATCAATGTCTTGTCCAATGACGGCGCTTTGCGTTTGGGCGCTGTACCTAAAAAGCTGGCCCTGATCGGCTCGGGTGTCATCGGTCTGGAGATGGGTTCCGTCTGGCGTCGCTTGGGCGCTGAAGTCACCATCCTCGAAGGTCTGCCCACTTTCCTGGGTGCGGTGGACGAGCAAATCGCCAAAGAAGCCAAGAAGGCTTTTGACAAGCAAGGCCTGAAGATCGAACTCGGCGTCAAAGTCGGCGAGATCGTCAACGGCAAAAAAGGCGTCACCGTCCACTACACCAATGCCAAGGGCGAAGCGGTGGTGCTGGACGCTGACAAGCTCATCATCTCCATTGGCCGCGTACCCAATACCATCGGACTGAACAGCGAAACCGTGGGCCTGCAACTCGACGAGCGCGGTGCGATCGTGGTGGACGCCGACTGCAAAACCAACTTGCCAGGCGTTTGGGCAGTGGGCGACGTGGTGCGTGGCCCGATGCTCGCGCACAAGGCCGAAGAAGAGGGCGTTGCTGTCGCCGAGCGCATCGCCGGCCAACACGGTCATGTCAACTTCAACACCATCCCTTGGGTCATTTACACCAGCCCGGAGATCGCTTGGGTGGGCCGCACCGAGCAACAACTCAAGGCCGACGGTGTGGCTTACAAGGCGGGCACCTTCCCGTTTCTGGCCAATGGCCGGGCCCGCGCCTTGGGTGACACCACAGGCATGGTGAAGTTCTTGGCCGATGCCGCGACCGACGAAATTTTGGGCGTGCACATGGTGGGGCCGCAGGTGTCGGAGTTGATCTCTGAAGCGGTGGTGGCCATGGAATTCAAGGCTTCGGCCGAAGACATTGCGCGCATTTGCCATGCGCATCCCTCACTCTCTGAAGCCACCAAAGAAGCGGCTTTGGCCGTGGACAAACGCACGCTGAACTTCTAAGTTCTTTCCCGCTTTGCCCTTTGGGGCATTCAAAAGCCCGCTGCATTCGGCGGGCTTTTTCTTTTGAAATTTCAGAGACAATACCCGCTGTATGTCCGTTCTCCAGAATTACCAACAAGAGCTCGCTGCCCGGGGCTACCAAAGCGATCCCGCCCAGTTGCGCGCGGTGCAAGCCCTGCAGCGGTGTGCCGATGAATGGGCTGCCTACAAAGCCAAGCGCTCCAACCCGCTGAAAAAACTGCTGAACCGGCCTGAAATCCCGAAGGGCGTGTACATGTACGGCGGCGTGGGGCGGGGCAAAAGCTTCTTGATGGACTGCTTTTTCAATGCGGTGCCAATTGAGAAAAAAACCCGCTTGCATTTTCATGAGTTCATGCGCGAGGTGCACCGCGAACTCGCCCTGATGCAAGGCACGGTCAACCCCTTGGATGTGCTGGGCAAGCGCATGGCCAAGCGTTACCGCTTGATCTGTTTTGACGAGTTCCATGTCGCCGACATCACCGATGCGATGATTCTGTACCGCTTGTTGGCGGCATTGCTTGAACATGGCGTGGGTTTTGTCACCACTTCCAATTTCATGCCCGATGGCCTGTACCCGGGCGGTATGCACCGTGACCGGGTCTTGCCCGCGATCGACTTGCTCAATGCGCGCATGGAGGTGGTGAATGTGGACAACGGCACCGACTACCGCCAACGCACTTTGGAAATGTTGCGTCTGTACCTCACGCCCCTGAGCCCACAGGTGGAGGTGGAAATGACCCAGGCCTTTGAAAAGTTGGTCAGCGGTCCAGATGAATCGCCTGTCTTGCATATCGAAGCCCGAGAGATTCAGGCCCGGCGCCGCGCTGGCGGGGTGGTGTGGTTCGACTTCAAGGCCTTGTGTGGGGGCGCGCGCTCGCAAAACGATTATTTGGAAATTGCCAGTCAATTCCACACCCTGCTACTGAGCAACGTGCCCAGCATGCCTGTTCGCCTGGCCTCCGAGGCGCGGCGCTTCACGTGGCTGATTGATGTGCTGTACGACCGCCGGGTGAAATTGATCATGTCGGCCGAAGTGGTGCCTGAGCAGTTGTATGTGGCCGGCCCCTTGGCGCATGAATTTCCGCGCACCGTCTCGCGCTTGAGCGAAATGCAATCGGCCGAATTCTTGGCTTTAGAGCACCGCATGGTGGACACCCAGATCACATGAGCGCACGTGGTTTTTGGCTTCCCTTGATCTGTGGCGTGTCGCTGTCGTTGGCCTGCAGCAGCCATGCGTCTGAACCCTTGGACCGGGCACAGATTCAAGCTCAAAAAGAGGCTTTGCAACTTGAACGAGAGGCCATTGCAGCCAACTATGCCCTCGCAGCTCGGCAGTGCTGGCAGCAGTTCATGGTCAACGATTGTCTATCTTCAGCGCGTTTGCAACGCCGCCAGTCACTGGCCCCCGTTGAAAAACAGGAGCAAGCCTTGCGAGCCGTCCAAAGGGCCATGAGCGTGATCGAACGCCAAGAACGCTTGGACGCCAAACAGCCTCAGACGCAAGGGTTCAATGACAGCCGACCTTGATTTGCGCTCCCCTCAGCGCCAATGCATTGAATTGCAAATCGAACATGCGGATTTGAACGCCCTCATTGATTTGTTGAACCAGCAACCCTCTCTGGACGAGTTACGCATTCGCCGTTTGAAAAAACGCAAATTGGCGTTACGCGATGAAATCACCCGGCTTCAATGGCTGCTGGAACCCAAGGAGCCTGCTTGAGCGATTTGACGCAGGCGGTGGCGCAGGCTTTTGATTGGGAAGGCCCCTTGGCGGCGGGTGCTGCGCATTTCCAGCCGCGCGAGGGGCAAACCCAGATGGCCGTGGCCATCGCCGAAGTGGTGGAGCAAGGGGGGGAACTGGTGGTTGAAGCCGGCACCGGTGTGGGCAAAACCTACGCGTATTTGGTCCCGGTGCTGCTCAGCGGACAGCGGGCCTTGGTGTCCACTGCCACCAAAGCGCTGCAAGACCAATTGTTTTCACGTGACATCCCGAAGCTGACGCAAATTTTGAATTTGCCAATCAAGGTGGCGCTGCTCAAGGGGCGCGGCAGCTACTTGTGTGTGCAGCGCCTGGAGCAGTCACGCCAAGGCCATGAAGCCACGGACCGCGTCTATGCCCATGTCTTGGCCAAAATTGAATCCTGGTCTCACGCCACGGTGACCGGGGATTTGTCCGAGCTTTCGGGCTTGGATGACCGCTCGCCGGTAATTCCCTTGGTGACCTCGACCCGCGACAACTGCCTGGGCTCGCAATGCCCCAAGTTCCGCGCTTGCCATGTGAATTTGGCGCGCAAAGAGGCGCTGGCCGCCGATGTGGTGGTGATCAACCACCATTTGTTTTTTGCCGATCTGAGCGTGCGTGAGTCGGGCATGGCCGAGTTACTGCCCACGGTGCGAGTGACGGTGTTTGACGAAGCGCACCAACTCAATGAAATTGGCGTCAATTTCTTGGGCCATAACATCACCACGGGTCAGTTGATCGATTTGGCGCGCGATGTCTTGGCTGCAGGTTTGCAACTGGCGCGGGGTTTGGTGGACTGGTCGGCGATGGCCAGTCTGCTGGAGAAATCCGCCCGTGATTTGCGCCTCACGGCGTCTGAGTTTCGCGCGGGCGCGCGCCTGCGTTGGACGGAGGTCGAACCGACCGGCCTGGATGTGAGCGCTTGGCAACAGGGCTTGGCTGGCGTGCGAAGCGCCTGCCAGCGCAATATGGAGGCTTTGGAAACAGTGGCCGAATTGGCACCTGATTTTGTGCGTTTGTATGAACGCTGCGCCACCGTGCTGAACACCTTGAGCCGTTTTGAAAAGCCTTGCGCGCCTGAATCGGTGCGTTGGTTGGAGGTCAGCCAGCAATTGCGCCTGGTCGAGTCGCCTTTGGACATTGCCGATGCAGTGCAAAGCCAGCTGCTGGGCATGAAGCCCATCCTTGAAGAAGGAGAAGGTGCGGCATTGCTGCCCCCACCTCGGGATGCACCGCAAGCGGCTTTGCCGGTGCGCAAGGCCTTCATTTTCACCTCTGCCACCTTGGGCGACGATGCGCAAATGCGCTGGTTCACAGAGCCCTGTGGCCTGACGCAAGCCCGGTTGTTGCAGGTTTCAAGTCCTTTCAATTACGCCGTGCAAGCGGGTATTTATGTGCCGCGGCACATGCCACGCCCCAATGATGCGCAGCACAGCCGGCATGTGGCGCAGCTGGTCGCAACTGCGGCCTTGACTTTGCGTGGCCGCACCTTGGTGCTCACCACCACCTTGGCCGCCATGCGCAGCATTGGTCAGCTTTTGAGTGAAGACCCGGCCTTGAGTGGTGCGGTGGAAGTCTTGGTACAAGGCCAAGGCCCGAAACGCCGTTTGATGGAGCGTTTTCGCCAAGGCGCGACTGACGGTGAGCCCGGTTGTGTTTTGGTGGCATCGGCCTCGTTTTGGGAGGGCTTTGATGTGCCGGGTGATGCTTTGCAGCTGGTGGTGATTGACAAGCTGCCGTTTCCCCCGCCCAACGATCCCTTGGTTGAAGCACGTTCCTCACGACTGGAGCGTCAAGGGCGCAGCGCGTTTGCCGCGTATTCTTTGCCTGAAGCGGCGGTGGCTTTGAAGCAGGGGGCAGGGCGGCTGATCCGCAGTGAAACCGATCATGGCATTTTGGTGGTGTGCGATCCGCGTCTGAGCTCCATGGGCTACGGCAAACGCCTGCTGGGCAGTTTACCCGTGATGCGGGTGTTGCAAGATCCGGCCGAATTCGAGGCGGCGCTGGATCAACTCACCAGACTTTCCACCAAGCTTTAGGTTCGCTTGCATTTTGGGTCGCAGCGCTGGGTGGAAAACTCTTCTCCAGCACGCGCCGCGTGTCGTCACGCAACTCGGTCATGCCCAAGGCTTCATAGCAGCTGATCAAAATGGTCAGTGCCTCTTCAACTGCAGGCACGCCCTGGAAATCAGCGATGGCCAGTTGCGCCCGGTTGATGGCGGCCACATACGCACCGCGGTTGAAATAGTAACGCGCCACATGCACCTCGTAAGAGGCCAAGGAGTTCACAATGTAGGTCATGCGTTGGCGTGCATCGGAGGCATATTTGGAGTCTGGAAAGCGGGCACTCAGCTCCTTGAACGCTTCGTATGAGTCTTTGGCTGCTTTTTGATCGCGCTCAGACAAGTCTTGTCGTGTCAGGAACGAAAACAGGCCCAGGTTTTCATTGAAGTTGACCAAGCCTTTCAAATAAAGTGCATAGTCGATGGCTGGGCTAGCGGGTTGCAATTTCAAAAACCGGTCCAAAGTGGCCAGAGCCTGGATCTTGTCGCCGGTTTTGAATTGTGCGTAAGCCTTTTCCAGTTGGGCTTGCTGGGCCAAGGTGGTCCCCGCAGCGCGACCTTCGAGCTTGTCAAACATGCCGATGGCTTTGTCCCAGGCGCCCGATTTCGCTTCATCCCGGGCTTCGTTGTAGAGCTTGTCGTTAGACCAGCCGATGGTGTTGTCGATGTTTGTTGAACAGGCCGACAGGATCAGGGAGGCCAACACAGCCAACCCCAGCGGGAACATCGATAATCTGAAACCACGCATCACGCAACCTTGTAGAAATTCAAGCCAATTGATTATATCGACCCCCCCCGAGATGGACCCGTCGCAAGACCTTTTGGACGCAGGCTTAAGCGAAGGCGAGGCCGCAGAGTCTTGCGAGTGGCGTCAATTTACCGTCCCAGCGCAAATGCATGGCGAGCGACTCGACCGTATCCTGGCGCAATGCGTACCGGAGTTCTCGCGCAGTTACTTACAACAGTTGATTGAACAGGGCGCTGTGTTGCTCGCCGGGGTCCCCGCCTGCAAATCGTCCGCCAAAGTGAAAGCCGGCCTTTTTTTGGCTGTGGAGTTGCGAGCCACGCCCCAGTCGCAGGCATTCAAGCCCGAAGCGATGGCGCTGGACGTGGTCTATGAAGATGCGCATCTGTGCATTTTGAACAAGCCCGCGGGTTTGGTGGTGCATCCTGCACCTGGCAACTGGAGCGGTACTTTGCTCAATGGCCTGTTGGCCAGAGACCCGCAAGCCAGCACCTTGCCGCGTGCCGGCATCGTGCACCGATTAGACAAAGACACCAGTGGTTTGATGGTGGTGGCCCGCACCCGCCAAGCCATGGATGCCTTGGTTCACAGCATTGCTGCGCGCGAAGTCAAGCGCCAGTATTGGGCCTTGGCCACGGGCGTTTGGGACAGGCAGGAGGGCTTCACCTTGGACCAAGCCGTGGGCCGCGACCCCGCCAATCGTTTGCGCATGGCGGCAGTCGATTTGACGCGCCAGGCGGGTAAAACAGCCGCCACCACCTTCGATTTGGTGGCGCAATCGGCGCAAGGCTGCTGGGTCCAATGCACTTTGCACACTGGGCGCACCCACCAAATTCGGGTGCACATGGCCCATTTGGGCTTTCCTTTGCTGGCGGATGCGGTTTACGGCGGCAAACCTGCAGCGGGTATGACAAGGCAGGCCCTGCATGCTTTTCATTTGGCTTTGTCGCATCCCGTGACAGGTGAGGCTTTGGATTTTCGCTCGCCTTTGCCCCCAGACATGCAAAATGCACTCGATTCTTGGGGTCTCAGTTACAATGGACCTTGATTGCCAAGCTGCTGATTCGGTGCCCTTGCGTGCTTTTGCGCACTTGGTGATTCGCTAAGGGTTCAACCTGCGCGTTAACGCCCACGATTGAATCTTCACATCCGTTGGTCACGCCGTTGGCGTATTTTTTCCCGGAAGAACGACACCATGAACACGGCGCAAGCCAAGCGTGTCCTTGAAACCGCCTTACTTTGTGCATCACAACCCGTCTCCGTGCGAGAGTTACGGGTCCTTTTTGCCGACGCTCTAGGCGCAGACACGGTCAAGCAACTTTTAGAAGAGCTCCAACTCGATTGGTCGACTCGTGGGCTCGAACTCGTGCCGGTGGCCACGGGTTGGCGGTTTCAAAGCCGGCCTGAACTGCGCGAGTTCTTGGACCGGATGCACCCTGAAAAACCACCCAAATACACCCGTGCAGTCCTCGAGACCTTGGCCATCATCGCGTACCGACAGCCTGTCACCCGCGGGGACATGGAGGATATACGCGGAGTCACCATCAACAGCCAAATCTTGAAACAGCTGGAAGACCGGGGTTGGGTGGAAGTCATCGGTCACCGTGAGACGGTGGGTCGACCTGGCCTGTTTGCCACGACCAAGCAGTTTTTAGATGACTTGGGTTTGACATCGCTGGATCAGTTGCCCTTGCTGCAATCCGATGAGCATCCCGCGTCCTTTTTGTCTGGCGTTTTGGGCAATGCTGCGCAAGAGCCTCTCCAGTCTTCCCTTTCTTTGGAATCGACGATGGCTTTAGAGTTTGATTTGTCCGATACAGCACAGTCCG
Organism: Comamonadaceae bacterium; assembly: GCA_947452635.1. Lineage (GTDB taxonomy): Bacteria > Pseudomonadota > Gammaproteobacteria > Burkholderiales > Burkholderiaceae_C > Limnohabitans_A. Next base: position 65,016 of record CANGEE010000001.1, read on the forward strand.
CTCCTGCCACCCCATTGGCCCCCACCTTTTACGCCCAAGACGGTTTGCTCACAAAGCCTTCTGCCGAAACAACTTCCGAAGAAGAGCCGCCATCACATGACTGAGTCCCACACGCCGCACGACCCACAATCCGCCACCGCACCAGTGGCGAGCAACGACGCACAGGCCCTCGATCAAGGGTCGGCCCCCGTGATCTCTGACGCAACGAAGGCACTTGCAGGTTTGCGCGCCATCGGCATCGCAGACGTGGTCTCTGGTCAATATGACGCCGAAGTGGATACGCCTTTATTGAACAAACGTGTTTTGGCGCCCCAGGCTGAATCACCCAAATTACACAAGGTGCTGGCGCAAGCGGGCATGGGCTCTCGTTTGGAGATGGAGCAGCTGATTTTGGAGGGCCGAATTTCGGTCAACAACGAACCCGCCCACGTGGGTCAGCGCATCCAATACGGCGACCAGGTCAAGGTCAATGGCCGCTTGATTCATGTCCGTATTGCGCCACCGCCACCGCGCGTCATTGCTTACCACAAGCCGGCCGGTGAAATTGTCAGCCATGACGATCCGCAAAATCGCCCTACGGTGTTCCGCAAATTACCGCGTTTGCAGCACGGCAAATGGCAGTCTGTGGGGCGTTTGGATTTGAATACCGAAGGCTTGTTGCTGTTCACCAGTTCAGGTGAGTTGGCCAACCAGTTGATGCACCCCCGCTTTGGTTTGGAGCGCGAATACGCCGTTCGTGTTTTGGGTGCGCTGAGCAAAGAAGAAAAGCAAAAACTGCTCGACGGCGTGATGCTGGACGATGGTCCTGCCAACTTCGGCTCCATCGAAGACGGCGGCGGCGAAGGGGCCAACTGCTGGTACCGCGTCACCATTTCGGAAGGACGCAACCGTGAAGTGCGCCGCATGATGGAGGCGGTCGGGCATGCGGTCAGCCGATTGATTCGGATTCGCTACGGCGCCATGGTCTTGCCGCACGGTTTGCGCCGCAGCGGATGGATGGAATTGGACGAGGCCGATATTCGGGCACTGATGAAAGCCGCTGGCGGATCTGATCTTTTGGACCGTGCCTCCGCAGCCCGCACTGCGCCGCGAGGTCGGGGCCCCGGCCAAGGCCGAGATCGTCGGCCACGGCCCATGGGTCGTGGTCTGCCGGGCACCGCCGTCCCTGTGGCCAGTCCGAGCCAACGTCAAACACGCCAAGAGGGCGCGGGCCAGCCTGATCCTTTGAAAACCTCGCAGGGTTACATCGGCGCAGAAAGTTTCAGCCGCCAGCGTCAGACCAAGCCGCCGGGCGGTCGCTCCGCAGGGCCTCGCCGCGGCGCTGGTGGTGGTGGCCGCAGTCGCTGAAATCCCCTCTGTCGGACTGGCTTTTTACACGTGTTCTCCCTGAAAATAGCCAGCGGCTCGGGGTAGAATAGGGGGCTTTGCCACTGGGCAAAAATATTTACTCTTTCTTCAAAACAGGAAAATTCCATGGCTATCGAACGCACACTCTCCATCATCAAGCCAGACGCCGTTGCCAAAAACGTGATCGGTCAAATCTACGCGCGCTTTGAAGCTGCTGGCTTGAAAGTGATTGCTGCGCGCATGGCCCACCTGTCACGTGGCGAAGCTGAGCAGTTCTACGCTGTGCACAAAGCGCGCCCTTTCTTCAAAGATTTGGTGGATTTTATGGTTTCCGGTCCCGTCATGATCCAAGTTTTGGAAGGCGAAGGCGCGATTTTGAAAAACCGTGATCTGATGGGCGCGACCAACCCGAAAGACGCCGCTGCGGGCACCATCCGCGCTGACTTTGCCGACAGCATCGACGCCAACGCGGTGCATGGTTCGGATGCCGCTGAAACTGCCGCTGTGGAAATCGGCTTTTTCTTTGCAGGCATGAACGTTTACACACGTTAATTCAGTCGCGACTTTTTCGCGACAAAGCATCTATGACGGCCAACCTTCTTGAATTCGATCTGGAAGGGCTGGCCGTTTTTTGTGAGCGGCTAGGGGAGAAGCGCTTTCGGGCCACCCAGTTGTTCAGGTGGATTCACCAAAAAGGGGCCCGTGATTTTGACCAGATGAGCGATTTGGCCAAATCATTGAGAGAAAAACTCAAAGTCCATGCCCATGTCCAATCCTTGCCGGTGCTGTCTGAACACTTTTCTGCTGACGGCACGATCAAATGGTTGTTTGATGTCGGCGATGGCAACGCGGTCGAGACTGTGTTCATCCCCGAGGACGACCGTGGCACCTTGTGCATTTCTTCCCAAGCTGGTTGCGCAGTGGGTTGCCGTTTTTGCTCAACCGGTCACCAGGGTTTCAGTCGTAACCTGACCACCGCCGAAATTCTGGGGCAGTTGTGGTTTGCAGAACATTTTTTGCGCCAGCATCTGCAATCGGGTGAGCGGGTCATCTCCAATGTGGTGATGATGGGCATGGGTGAACCTTTGCAAAATTACAATGCATTGTTGCCGGCCTTGAAAGCCATGTTGGACGACCATGGTTATGGACTGTCCAGACGCCGTGTCACGGTGTCCACCTCCGGGGTGGTGCCGATGATGGACCGCTTGGCTGTCGATTGCCCTGTGGCTCTGGCGGTGTCCTTGCACGCGCCCACCGACGCCTTGCGCGATAACTTGGTGCCGCTCAATCGCAAATACCCCTTGGCTGAACTGCTGGCGACGTGCACCCGCTATTTGGCCCATGCACCCCGAGATTTCATCACCTTTGAATATTGCATGCTCGATGGCGTGAACGACCAAGTTGAGCACGCTGATGCTTTGATCGCCCTGGTGCGTCAACATGGGCGAGACGGCTTGCGCTGTAAATTCAACCTGATTCCGTTCAATCCATTTCCCGCTTCCGGCTTGTTGCGTTCGCCACAGACGCGGGTGCTGGCCTTTGCCAAACAATTGCAAGATGCGGATTTGGTGACCACGGTCCGTAAAACCCGGGGCGATGACATCGATGCCGCGTGTGGGCAATTGGCCGGTGATGTGAAGGACCGCACCCAGGTGCAAGCGCGCATGGCTCAGCAGCGCACGATCATGCTGCATGCCGCCAACCCGATTTCGACTTGAAGAGGGCTTGATCATGCGATCCGCCCCGCACCTTTGGTCATTTGTGCGCCAGACTCTGTTAGCCCTCGGGCTTTGCGTGCTGTTGGGTCTGTGGGGCTGTGCAGTGCCTTTGAGCGCCTCCAACTCTGCGCTCCCTTTGTCCACGCGGCCCCCGCGTTTGACCTTGGCCTATGCTTATTACCAAAACGGGCAATACCGCGTGGCCTTAGAAGAAAGCCAAAAAGTGCTGGAGGCCCATCCGGAACTGCCGCAGGCCATGAGTTTGCAAGGCCTGATCTTTGCGAGACTCAACGAGACGGCTTTGGCGCATCGCAGCTTCCACAGAGCCGAGCAAGCCGCCCTGCAAGACCCCGATATCGCCCATAACTATGGTTTGTTTCTTTGTGAACAGCAGCAATTTCCGGCTTCTTTTGAGCGTTTTCGACGTGCACTGCAACAGCCTTTGTACACAGACAAAGCGAAAACACTGTGGGTTTGGGGTGTTTGTGCACAACAATCGGGTGATGAATTGGGCGCGCAAAGCTTGTGGGCGCAGTCCCTGGGCATGGCGCCCATTGCCCCCGCCGCATTGAGCTTGGCGCAAAGTTACCAGCAACAAAACCTGACCCAGCGCGCGCAGGCCGTATTGGCAACTTTCAACAGCACCGCCGCAGCAACACCCGAGACCTTGTGGCTGGGCATTCGGTTGGCGCGCCAAATGGCAGACGAAACCACGGTTCAACGCTATGCTTGGAAATTGCAAAAACAATTTCCCACCTCTTCGCAATGGAATGCGTTTCAGCACGAGGCCTTTGATGAATGAATCTACCCCGTCGCCGTTGTCAGCCGCATCGCCGCTGGAGCCGTCTGCGCCAGCCGCTACAGTAACCGCTGGCGTGTTGCTGCAGCAAGCCAGAGAGCGCTCAGGTGTGCATCTGGGCCTGTTGTCGGTGGCGCTGAAAGTGCCCGTGCGTCATTTGATCGCGCTGGAAGCGGATGACCACACGCCTTTTTCAGGGCCTGTGTTTGTGCGCGCCTTGACCAGCAGTATCTGCCGCCATCTGAAAGTGGATGCCGCGCCGATTTTGGATTTGCTGCCTCGGGGCGAGACCAGTTTGCCCTCGCTGCCGCCCAGTTTGGAACCCTCTGGGCCTGATTGGCGTGTCCACTTCTTTGGCCGTTTAGAAGGTCGACACCGTTTGTTCTTGGGTTTGGCCTTGGTGCTGATGGTGTTGATTGCCTTGGTCATTTGGATGCCGCAATGGCCCTCCGGTTTTGTCAACAGCCCACAGGTACCGGCTTCGGTAACCGGTGTGGCGATCGAAACCCCCCTGACAGCCGCACCACCCTCCAACCCCATGGTGGTTTTGCTGCCCTCTGAGCCCGCCAGTGACATCGACGCCGGACGTGCAGCGGTCAACGCCAAAACCCTGGCCGTGTCATCTGCGTCAACAGGGATGAATGCCGGCCTGGAAATCACCTTCAAGGGAAAGTCAGACGAGTCTTGGGTCGAGGTCAAGGACCATGCCGGGGGCATGGTTTTCAACAAGTTGGTCAAACCCGGCGAAACGCATGTGGTCAAAGGGGTGCCGGTCTTAACGGTCGTGGTGGGCTTGGCCGATGCGGTGGAGGTTTTGGTGCGAGGTCAACCCTTGGACTTGACCCCTTTCAGTCGTGGTGCGGTGGCCCGTTTTGAGGTGAAATGATGAACATTGAAAAGCCTATTCCTTCAGCGCAGCCTCACACGCGGCGCAGTCTTCAAGCCCAGGTGAAATGGGGCAGTCATGTGTTGAGCGTGGGCGGCGATGCGCCGGTCCGCGTGCAGTCCATGACCAATACCGACACGGTGGACGTGATCGGGACCGCGATCCAAGTCAAGGAGCTGGCTTTGGCAGGCTCGGAGATGGTGCGCTTGACCGTCAACACCCCGGAGGCCGCTGCCGCCGTGCCGCATATTCGGGAGCAATTGGACCGCATGGGGGTGCAGGTGCCCTTGATTGGCGACTTCCATTTCAACGGTCATCGCTTGCTGACCGATCACCCGGACTGTGCCCAAGCGCTGTCCAAGTACCGCATCAACCCGGGCAATGTGGGCAAAGGCGACAAAAAAGACCGTCAATTTGGCCAAATGATCGAGGCCGCGCTGAAGTGGGACAAGCCTGTGCGCATTGGCGTCAACTGGGGCAGTCTGGACCAGGAGTTGCTGGCCCAATTGATGGACGACAACAGCCGCCGTGCCAAGCCGTGGGAGGCGCGCCAGGTCATGTACGAAGCCTTGATTTCATCGGCCATCACTTCTGCCGAGCGTGCGCAAGAGATGGGCATGAAAGCCTCGCAGATTTTGCTGTCTTGCAAAGTGTCGGGTGTGCAGGACTTGATCGCGGTCTACCGTGAGTTGGCCCGGCGCTGCGACTACCCTTTGCACCTGGGCTTGACCGAGGCCGGCATGGGCACCAAAGGCACGGTGGCTTCGGCCACCGCCTTGTCCATTTTGTTGCAAGAAGGCATTGGCGACACCATTCGCGTGTCTTTAACGCCCCAACCCAATGAATCGCGCACCCAAGAGG
>CANGEE010000002.1 GCA_947452635.1 Comamonadaceae bacterium
GGAGTAGTTCTGGATCACGTTGGTCAAGTTGTCGGCTGCATAGGTCAACTGGTTCACACCTGCACCAATGGAGGCGCGGGCTGAGTTCAAAGTGTCCAGTGCATCATTGATGGTGGTGATGGCTGTAGACGCGCCAGACGCTGTGCTGATGTCACCAGAGACGCCGAGTCCGCTCACAGACACATTGGCAATGGTCACGGTGATGGTCTGGCCACTCACTGCACCCACTTGAATATCAAAAGAGCCAGAGTTGGTAGAACCGTCCAAAATGCTCATGCCGTTCCATGTGGTTTGGCTGGCGATGTTGTCGATCTGCGAGCTCAGTGCAGAAAATTCAGTCTGCAAGTAACCGCGTTGGGCAGACGAGTAAGTGGCGGTAGAGGCTTGCACAGCCAATTCACGCATGCGTTGCAAGATGTTGGACTGCTCGTTCATCGAGCCTTCAGCGGTTTGCAACATGCTGATGCCGTCATTGGCATTGCGCACCGCTTGTGTCAAACCGCGAATTTGGGCGGTCATGGTTTGGCCGATGGCCAAACCGGCTGCATCATCTGCAGCGGAATTGACGCGTGAACCTGTCGACAACTGCTGCATGGCTTGCGACAAATTGCGCCCGTTCACTTTCAAAGCGCCTTGGGCAAACATTGCATTGACGTTGGTGTTAATGACTGGCATGGTATTTCTCCTGAAGAAATTGGAAAGGTTGGTTTCTAGCTCTCTATTAAGAGGTTCTTTACCTTTAGGTGTGTGAACCTCTTAACTCAGAAAGCTTGAAACACTCCCTGATACTTGATGATTCGGTGCAGTTGGAAATTTCTTTAGTCTCAACTGCAAAAATTAAGCTTTGGCGTTGTAAAGAATGCCCTTGAGCTCATCGAGTCGGTGCGCCAAACGGATCAGATCCGTCGAGGGGATTTGCCTCACCACCTGGCCAGACTCCAGATTGCGCACCGTCACAACCGGTGTTTTGGTGCTGTCGTCGTAGGAAAAGCCCAGACCTTGCGTGGTGGAAGTCATTTGTGCATTCAGCAGATTGATGGCATCTTTCAAGCTTCTTTCCATGGCCGAGCGGTCGTATTGGATGTTGGACGTGGGCGTCGGCGTCAACTCCACCTTTTTCAAGGCTTGAGGCGTCACATTGTGCGCAATGCCGTTCGCAGCGTTACCTTGGCCGCTCAAGCCAGGAAAGGGACCGGCAGAAATGCCGCTCGTGGAAATAATTTCTGTAGACATGCGAAATCCTGTTCTGTCAGCCATGGCATCTTCGGCTCGATAGAGGGATTGAATGCGCAGGTTAACGAATAGTGAATCGGCTGCAGAGGGGAAAACTTGAGCGTGGAAATAATTAAAACTGCGTTGGCGTTGCAGGGCGCGCCAATGGCAAACCTTCAATAGCCTTGCTTGTGAATTTCGGGTAAAAATTTCAATGCGATGTCGTCATAGACATCGTTGACATTGTCTCTGTGCCAAAGATCGTCTGAACGAACAGCTTGTGCACCTGCATCGGCCATGCCACTGTGCTGCTTGAAATTTTTGAAATACTCCAGACTTTGGCAAACGTAGTGGTTGATGCGCAAAAAATCATAGGTGGGAGTGACGTCCGGCATATAACCACCTTGGAGTGGACGCAGATGTTCATCCACTGTACCGTAGCGTGTCTTGAAAGTATGCGCATTCATCCCCACAGCGAACTCGCTGCCTTGTCGCCCCCGAACGATACATTTGAAGTGACGGTTATTCAAATGACTCAACTCGGGTCGGCGAAGATAATTTTGGATGATGTAACCATCAGGTTCTGCAACATGGTTGTTGCTGCCGTAGCAGACCCACCAAACACCTAAAGCAGATATTTTTTCATAGTGGTAGCGCTGCATCACATCTTGAAGTGATTGGTTTTGGGTAGGGAAAATAAATTCATCACCATCGATGAAGGCCATCCAATCAACCTCATGCTCATAATTTTGGTAGGCATGTTGGTAGGCCGCAAGCTGCGGTCGCTGAACATCGGCAGTTAACACAAAACAGCGTATGTCAAAGTCGCGCTGCAACTGGCGTACCACCTCTTGCGAGTCGTCTTGGCACCGATGCAGAAAAATATAGAACTTAGTGAAGCCAACAGCATGGTGAAAGGCAACCCATTCTTTGAGCCATCTTCCTCGGTCGCGCTGGATGGTACAAATTCCAAGTTTCATAAAGTCATCTACCAATGTTGACGGGATTCACATGCGATTCGAGCACGGCACCTGAGGGTGCCGTGCTCGAATCGTGGACTGACTTTGTCGTTCTGGTTTTAGATCAGAATGGCAATGCGGTCAGTTGATCAGAGGTCATATTGTCGATTTGATCTGAAGTCAAGGCTGAAGTTTGTGCCGTTGTCAAGGCGGCCACTTGTTCAGTCGAGAACTGCGAGATCTGATCTGTGCTGATCGTACTGATCTGAGCCGTGGTCAGTGCCAACACTTGTGCCGTGGTCAAGGCGACAATGTCAGCGCTTTCCATGTTATTGATTTGAGCCGATGTCAGCGAAGCCACTTGTGCCGTGCTCAACGCTTCCACTTGATCGGTGGTCAGTGCAACCACTTGATCGGTGCTCAACAGAACCAGCTGCGCTGTGCTCAGATTGCGGATCTGCGCGGTACTCATCTCAGCCAGATCGGCGACTTCGATGGCGGCCAATTGGTCGCTGGTCAAAGCGTTCAACGCAGAGCTGGTCAGGGCTTGGATCTGGTCAGTGGTCAAGGCTGCAATGGCATCCGTCGACAAAGCCTTGGCTTGTGCCGATGTCAGGGCAGCAATGTCGGCCGTTTCCATCTCAGAGACTTGTGTGCTGCTCAGGTCAGTCAACTGGGCCGTGGTCAGACTGCGGATTTGGGCTGTGGTCAGGGCAGCGACGTCATCACTTTCCATGTTGTTGAGTTGTCCCGATGTCAAGGCCGCCACTTGCTTGGTGCTCAGGGCTTGAACTTGCTCGGTGGTCAACGCAACCACCTGGTCCGTACTCAACAGTACCAACTGCGCTGTGCTCAAAGTATTGATCTGCGCGGTGGTCATAGCAGCCAAGTCATCGACTTCGATGGCGGCCAATTGGTCGCTGGTCAAAGCGTTCAACGCAGAGCTGGTCAGGGCTTGGATCTGGTCAGTGGTCAAGGCTGCAATAGCATCTGTCGACAAAGCCTTGGCTTGTGCCGAGGTCAGAGCCGCAATGTCACGGGTTTCCATCACTGCGGTCTGTGTGCTGCTCAGGTCAGCCAGTTGCTCTGTCGTCAAGGCGCGGATCTGGGCCGTTGTAAACGCAACGATGTCATCGCTTTCCATGCTGTTGAGTTGCTCTGATGTCAACGCGGCCACTTGAGTGCTACTCAAGGCTTGGACTTGCTTGGTTGTCAATGCCACGACTTGGTCTGTGCTCAACAACACCAATTGTGCTGTGCTCAAAGTGTTGATTTGAGCTGTGGTCATGGCAGCCAGATCATCCACTTCAATAGCACCCAGTTGATCGCTGGTCAGTGCGTTCAGTGCAGAGCTGGTCAAGGCTTTGATTTGGTCAGTGGTCAATGCGGCCACAGCATCTGTCGACAAGACCTTGGCCTGTGCCGAGGTCAGTGCGGCGATGTCGGCAGTCTCCATCACAGCCACTTGTGTGCTGCTCAAGTCTTCCAGTTGTGCGGTGGTCAAAGCACGAATCTGAGCTGTTGTGAAGGCAACAATGTCATCGCTCTCCATGCTGTTGAGCTGATCCGATGTCAACGAGGCCACTTGGTTGTTGCTCAGTGCTTGTACTTGCTTGGTCGTCAGCAACGCGATCTGATCGGTGCTGATGTTGCTGACCTGCGCGGTCACCAGGGCGCGAACCTGTGCAGTTGTCAGGGATTGCAGATTGTCACTGGCCAAGCCATTCAATTGCTCCGAAGTGAGGGTGATCACTTGCGAGGTCGTCATGGCCTGGATTTGCTTGGATGTCATCAAAGCCAATTGGTCTGTGCTCAGCGTGCTGATCTGGGCAGTTTTCAGGCTGGCGACTTGCGTCGTGCTGAGAATCTGCAAATCGTCACTGGACATCGTGTTCAATTGCTCAGAAGTCAGCGAAACAATCTGGCTGGTGCCCAAGGCTTTCACCTGTGCCGTCGTCAAGTTGCTGATCTGCAGCGTGGTCAAAGTCGACAACTGCGCAGTGCTCAGTTTGCTCACTTGTGCTGTGGTCAATGCAGCCAGATCGTCGGTTTCCATGGCGGTGAGTTGACCGCTGTCCAGTGCATTCAGTGCGGCGCTGGTCAAGGCCGTGGCTTGCGCCGTGGTCAGTGCCACGATAGCGTCTGTGGACAACATGGCCGCTTGCGCCGCAGAAAGGGCTGCAATGTCACGTGTTTCGATCAGAGCGAGTTGGTCCGCACTCAGGGTGCTCAGCTGGTCTGTGCTCAACGCGTGAACTTGTGCGGTGGTCAAGGCTTGCAGATTGTCGCTGGTCAAGGCGTTGATCTGGTCGGAGGTGAATGCCGTGACCTGAACCGTTGTCAAGCCTTGCATCTGACCGGTGGTCAACAAGGCCAGCTGATCTGTACTGAGCGTGCTCAGTTGATCAGAAGTCAAGCCACGGATTTGGCTGGTCGAGATGGTTTGCAAATCATCGCTCGACAAGGTGTTCAACTGGTCCGAGGTCAGTGCAGCAATCTGGCTGGTGCTCAGGGCTTTGACTTGTGCGGTGGTCAGGTTGCTGACCTGGTCGGTGCTCAAGAGCGCCAGTTGGGCCGTAGACAGCTTGCTCACTTGTGCCGTGGTCAATGCGGCCACGTCGTCTGTTTCCATGGCGGTCAGTTGACCGCTGTCCAACGCATTCAGTGCGGCGCTGGTCAAGGCCTGAGCCTGTGCGGTGGTCAGCGCCACGATGGCGTCTGTCGACAAAACTGCGGCTTGATCGCTCGTCAAAGCGGCAACGTCACGGGTTTCTAACAGAGCCATTTGATCGCTGCTGAGCGTGCTCAATTGGTCGGTGCTGAGGGCGCGTACTTGCGCCGTGGTCAAAGCCTGCAGATCATCACTGGACAGGGTGTTGATTTGGTCTGACGTCAGCGCTGTGATTTGGTTGGTACCCAAAGCCTGGATTTGCGCGGTGGTCAAGTTGCTGGTCTGGTTCGTGGTCAACAAAGCCAGTTGCGCGGTGTCCAATTTGCTCACTTGCGCTGTGGTCAATGCAGCCACATCTTCTGTTTCCATCGATGTGAGTTGGTCGCTGGTCAGTGCATTCAGCGCGGCGGTGGTCAATGCTTTGACTTGCGCGGTGGTCAGTGCCACGATGGCATCAGTCGACAACACAGCGGCTTGGGCGCTGGACAAAGCGGCCACGTCGCGGGTTTCCATCAACGACATTTGATCGCTGCTGAGCGCGCTCAACTGGTCTGTGCTGAGGGCGCGCACTTGGGCTGTGGTCAAAGCCTGCAAATCATCGCTGGACAAGGTATTGACTTGATCCGAGGTCAAAGCGGTGATTTGGTTGGTACCCAAAGCTTGGATTTGCTTGGTGGTCAAGTTGCTGGTCTGATCGGTCGTCAACAAAGCCAGTTGGGCCGTGTCCAACTTGCTCACTTGTGCCGTGGTCAGAGCGGCCACATCCTCGGTTTCCATGGATGTCAGTTGGTCACTGGTCAGCGCATTCAGTGCCGCGGTGGTCAAAGCCTGTACCTGTGCGGTTGTCATGGCCACGATGGCATCCGTGGACAATACTGCGGCTTGGGCACTCGACAAGGCGGCGACGTCACGGGTTTCCAGCAGTGCCATTTGATCGCTGGTCAATGCGCTCAGTTGGTCTGTGGTCAAAGCACGCACCTGGGCAGTCGTCAAGGCTTGCAGGTTGTCACTGGCCATCGTGTTGATTTGGTCTGATGTCAAGGCCGTGATTTGGGCCGTGCTCAGAGCTTGAACTTGCAGGGTGGTCAACAAAACCATTTGATCGGTAGTCACCACGGCCAATTGGTCCGACGTCAGGCTGCGGATTTGACCAGTTCCCAATGTTTGCAAATCATCGCTGCTCAGGGTGTTGAGCTGATCAGAGGTCAAAGACACGATCTGGTTGGTGGTCAGTGCTTTGACTTGCTCTGTGGTCAAGTTGCTGGTCTGGCCAGTGGTCAACAAAGCCAATTGGGCCGTGTCCAATTTGCTCAATTGCGCCGTGGTCAGCGCAGCCACATCTTCTGTTTCCATCGATGTGAGTTGATCGCTGGTCAAAGCGTTCAAAGCGGCGCTGGTCAAGGCTTGGGCTTGCGCGGTGGTCATCGCCACAATGGCGTCGGTAGACAACACTGCAGCTTGGGCGCTGGACAATGCGGCCACGTCACGCGACTCCATCAGCGACATTTGGTCGCTGCTCAAGGCGCTCAATTGGTCGGTGGTCATGGCGCGCACCTGGGCCGTGGTCAGCGCCTGCAGGTTGTCGCTGACCATGGTATTGATTTGATCGGAAGTCAAAGCCGTAATTTGCGCGGTGCTCAAGGCTTGAACCTGCAAAGTGGTCAACAACACCAATTGGTCGGTGTTGATGGCGGCCAATTGCTCCGATGTCAGACTGCGAATTTGGCTGGTGCCCAGTGTCGTCAAATCATCGCTGTTGAGGCTGTTGAGCTGGTCTGAGGTCAGTGCCACCATTTGGCTTGTGGACAGCGCTTTGGCTTGCGCGGTGGTCAAGTTGCTGACTTGGCCGGTGGTCAAGACCGCCAATTGCGCTGTTGCAAGCTTGCTCAATTGCGCTGTTGTCAAGGCCGCTACATCCTCAGTCTCCATCGAGGAAATCTGGTCGCTGGACATCGCATTCAGCGCTGCAGTGGTCAAGGCCTTGACCTGTGCTGTGGTCAAGGCAATCACCACGTCGGTGGATAACAAGGCAACTTGTGCTGAAGAAAGAGCTGCGACATCACGGGTTTCCAGCACACCAACTTGTGCGGTGCTCAAGCTGTTGAGTTGATCTGAACCCAGGGCGCGAATTTGCGCGGTGGTCAGCGCCTGCAGCGCATCAGTGGAAAAATTTGAAAACTGGTCCGTGCTCAACCCACTGATTTGCAAGGTGGTCAAGGCTTGCACTTGCAATGTGCTCAACGTCGCAATCACATCTGTTTGAAAGCTGTTGAGTTGTAAAGTGCTCAACTTAGAGATGTCTTGTGTATTGAAATAGGATAAGTTTTCAGAGGTGAAAGCGCTCAGCTGAGCGGTCGTCATGCCGACCACTTGCGAGCCTGAAATCAGACCCACTTTGCTGTAAGTCAACATGCCATCCGAAAAGTTGGTTGCATCAAAGGCACCAACTTGCGAGCTGCTCAGGTACAGAATGTCACTCGTGCCGATGGCCGCTATTTGACCGCTGGTCATCACCGCAATTTGTGCGGTGGACAGCAATTTGATGTCGGATGACGACAGATTTTGAATCTGCGTGGTGGACAACGTGGCGAACCGAGAGGCCGAAATAGAACTGATGAGCGACATGGTGTGTCTTTCTTGTCAATTGCCTTGTCAGGCAATTGTCAAAAGGGAATGTTCACTGGGCAACGAACGCGAAAGACAATTCCAAGCCCAGTGGTCTCATCAGGTGATTCGGACCTGCTTTGTAAAACTTGAGTGAATTACCGGCAATCTTTGAAAAAAGCGGCAATATTTTGCCGCATGAGTACTTATTGCATATAAATAAAACCGTACGGCGCTTGAATCGGGTGAGATTGGCCGTTGCAGGGCCTTGGCCAGCGCAGGCCCGTCAACATTAATTTGGCCTGTATTTTGCTTAAATTAACTGAGTTGCCGCATGCGACTTTGTTCGACACAAGTTAACCTAACCTGAAGGTGCCCCATTGATGAACGCTGACATTTCGAATCAAGTGCCTGAAGAAATGGATCACTCAGAGGCTACATCTGAAGAACTCAAAAACGACATTGTTTCCGGACACATGTCGCAAATTGATTTGATGCGGCATGTTCAGAATTTGGAGTCCATGGGAGAAACCCGGGCGGCTGCCAATTTATGTGTTTTGTGGATCAACCACGCGCCTGCAACCGGTAAGCACTTTGCGCTGTTCAATTACGGCGGCTTGTTGCAGACCTTGGGCCGCTTTGACGACGCGCAAGTGGCCTACGAGTCTTGCATCTCATTGCAAGATGACTTTCCTCAGGCGTATATCAATCTGGGGTTGATGCTCGAAAAACTCGGCAAGACGGAGCAGGCTTTAAATACCTGGTTGCTGTTGATTGGACGTCGCTACCTCAACAAGCCACCGCCTGTGGAATTTCTTGCGATGGCGTTGAACCACGTCGGGCGAGTACAAGAAACCTTGAAAAATTATGCGCAGGCGGAGGAGGCATTGGAGCAAAGTTTGCTTTTGCAGCCCAAGCAGCCTGGTGTCATTCAGCATTGGGTCCATATACGTCAAAAGGCCTGCAAATGGCCGGTTTACAAAGCACTGCCAGGCATCAGTTTGGCGGAGTTACGTCGGTGTACGTCACCGCTGGCCATGCTGGCATTGACAGAAGAGCCGGCTGAACAGCTGGCCATATCTCAGGCCTTTGTCGCCAGAACCTATGGATTTAAAGAGGAATTTTTGTTCCACGGCCATTCTTGGAAACATGACAAGGTGCGTGTGGGCTATGTGTCTGGTGATTTCCGTGAGCATGCGGTGGGCTTTTTGTTGCCCCCATTTCTCAAAGGACACAGCCGAGACCAGTTTGAACTGTATGCCTATGACTTCAGCCGAGAAGAGGCAACTCCGCTGAGAATGCAACTCAAAAATCAATTCGATCATTTCAAATCAATAGTGAAAGTATCCGATCGACAAGCGGCTGAGATCATATTGAGTGATGAGATTGATGTACTGATTGATTTGCACGGATTGAGTTCCGGTGCACGCCCTGGCATATTTGCACTTCACCCCGCACCTAAGCAAGGCACCTATTTGGGATTCATTGGCCCGACAGGAATGCCCTGGTTTGACTTTGTGATGGCGGACCCGCATGTGTTGCCTGCCGAGTTGGCGAATTATTTCTCTGAGAAGCCGATCTATTTAGAGGGCTCTTTTCTGCCCATGGTTTCAAACGCAGACCCCAGTTTGCGTGTCACAAGGCAAGAGTTGGGTTTGCCTGAAACTGCCTTTGTGATGGCCAGTTTTGGGAACTCTTACAAAATAACCCCTGAGATGTTCACCGCTTGGCTGCGTTTATTAGAGCGCATGCCTGACGCGGTGTTGTGGTTGATTGATGACAATGAAGTTGGCACGCGCAATCTGCGGGCACATGCCCAGCAATTGGGTATTTCAGCAGAGCGTTTGTTCTTCATGCCCAGAACAACGCATGTCCAGTTCTGTGCCAGGCTCAAACTGGCTGATGTTTTCCTGGACACCTACCCTTATAACTGCGGTTCAACCAGCAACGATGTGATTGCTGCAGGGGTGCCTTTGGTGACAAGATATGGTCGCACCATGGTTTCGCGCATGGGGTTGAGCCTGATGCAAGCCATGCACGTACCTGAAATGGCCACCCGCTCGTTAGCGGACTATGAAGATAAGGTGCTGGAGATTTATTTGAAAAATAAAGCCGGGGTCTTGGCTCCTCGGTACCGCAGCGAAGACGCTATGAATATCGATCTGGCGCTGTCGCAAATTGTCAATGATGTTCACCTTCAGGAGCCAGTTGCCAAGTTGGAAGTCAAGTCGCAACCGAAACTGCGATTGCACCAGATTTGCTATTCAGACGAGACGACACAAAACATCCCCGCTCAGTTTTTGGCTCTTGAGAACCTGAATAACCATCGACCCGACTGGCGAGAATACTGGCCTATTCGTCAATTCTTATTGAACCATACGCTGGAAGACGACACGTTTTATGGATTTTTGTCGCCCAGATTCACTTACAAAACCGGATTGGATTTTGAAAAAATTAGAAATTTTGTGCATCAACATGGCCGTGCGCATGACGTGCTCATCTTCAGCCCATTTTGGGATCTAAACAGTTTCTTTTTGAACCCGTTTTTGCAAGGTGAATTCTTTCACCCTGGGCTTTTAGAATCGATGCAAAAATTCTCAGACCATGCTGGATTGCAGCTGAACTTGAATACGGTAGTGATGCATACAGACAATACAGCTTTTTGCAATTACTTCATTGCCAAAAAGAAATTTTGGTTGCATTGGCTAGAGTTAGGCGAGAAGTTGTTTCAGGTGGCTGAATCTGGGCAAGGTGATGTTGCGAAATCTTTGCAGCAAAATACTTTGTATTCACAAGAGTATTTGCCGCACAAGATTTTTGTTCAAGAACGCTTGGTCAATTTGGTGCTGGCGCAAGCGACATTCAAGTCCAAGGCCTTCAATGTATTTGACATGCCGGGCTCGGTCACGCCATTGAATCAATTCATGCCTCAAGCTGTGATCGCCAATGCTTTGAAACTGGCACATGTGCAATTGGGGGCACAGGAATACCTGGATGCCTATGGACACACCCGTGAACTGGTGTGGGAGCAAAGTGGCATGGCCAAGTTGGCAGAACTGCGAGATGGGTTGAAAGAGCCGCCAGCCGCCTAACTGATTGCTTTGCTGCATGGTCCGAGGCATGTCCGTGGCCTCGGCGCAGATGGCTGAACGGTCGTGGCCGTGAAGTTGGGTTGCGACTCCTGAAGGGGAGTGAAGCACTCAACGCAGATCAGTTATTTTTGTACATGTTCGACATGCCCGCAAAAGTGCTGGTCAGGCTGGTGCCCAAACTCTTTGATTCGCCGACGATGCTCTCCATCGCCGAGAATTGTTTGTTGTAGCGGGCCAGCAGCATGTCCATGCGGTCGCTGAGTTTTTGCAGGTCGTCTTGGTAACTTTGCACTTGCTTGTCGGCGTTCTTGCTGTTGACAAACAAGACGCCACTTTTGTCGCCATTGGAGGAATCCAATAGGCTGGTCAAACTGACAATGGCATCGCCTGCAATGCCAGCGGTGGTCGCGCTGGTCACGTAGGTGCCATTGGCGATGTTGTTACTGAACATGGTGACCACATCACCGAAGGAGTTGGTGAGTGCCGTGTCCAAGGCGGTCTGGTCCAGTTTCATATCGCCGTTGGACTGCACCGTGATCCCAACGTCCCTCAAAGCAGTCATGCTGCCCGAAGCTGCCGCTGACGAGGCATCATCCATGAACATGCTGCGCACCTGTGACTTGATGGTGTCAACCACGGAGTCACCCACCAATGTTGCGCCGTATAAATCCACTTTGGAT
Organism: Comamonadaceae bacterium; assembly: GCA_947452635.1. Classification (GTDB taxonomy): domain Bacteria; phylum Pseudomonadota; class Gammaproteobacteria; order Burkholderiales; family Burkholderiaceae_C; genus Limnohabitans_A. Next base: position 11,219 of record CANGEE010000002.1, read on the forward strand.
TTAGGATCTGTCGCATCTTTCATGATGGACATCAGATCGTTGTAGGCTGAAACCAATGCTTGCACATTGGTTTTGACTTGACCGACATCACGTGCCAGTCCCAGTTTCCCGGGTGCATCAGTGATCGCCAATAAATTCAAGTTGACGCCCGTGATGGCATCGTCAATTTGATTGCTGCTGCGTGTCAAGGTCAGGCCATCGACGGTGATGACGGCATCGGCAGCAGCTTGCCCTGAGATGACACCAAAATCCAAAACGGAGGGCTCATCACTGGTTAATGTGAAGGCATTGCTGGTACCCGATTCACCCGTCACAATCAATTGGTAACCACTGGTCGAGTTGATATACACCACGGAGGCGGTCACGCCCGCGTTGGCTGAATTGATTGAGTCTGCGATCCCGGTAAGACTGTCATCCGCGGAAAGGGCAATTTTTTTGGCTGTACCGCCGTTCACCGTCAAGTAAAGATCGGTCGCACTGGACAGCCCAATGGAAGCCGATGAATCGGTGATGACTGTGCTGCCTGCGCCAATCGAACTTTGGCTGCGCTGAGGCGCCGCTAAGGCGCTGACCGACACGGTGTGGTTGCCGGCCGTGGCATTCGAGTCTGAAGTGGCGGTGAAATAGCTGCTTTTGTTGTTGGTGAGCGTGACCGAGTTGAAATCGGTTTTATTGTTCAAGGCACTGAAAGCCGTTTTGAGCTGATCCAAGCCGAAGCGCAAAGCCGAATAGCCGGAAATGCGCGCATTGGCTTTGTCAATTTTTTTGTTGATGGCCGCTTCACGAGGTTGGCGCTCGACATCCACCAAGGATTGGGCCAAGGCTTTGACATCCATGCCTGAGCCAGCACCCATCACATTGACAATGTTGGGCTTGGCTGCGGCAGTCACGCTGCCAGTCGAATTGACCGAAGAACTGACAGAAGAAGTGGCCATGGTGTGTCCGGATCTTTAGGTCTCTATCGACAGCAAGCCGAAATTATTTAATGAAGTTGAACAAATTCAACTGCGTGATCTTGGCAAAGCTGCTTTGCGAGGCTTCCAGCGACAGCATCTGCTTGTTCATCTTGGTGATGGCTTCGGCCATGTCCAAATCTTCGACATTCGACAGCGTGGTCTTGAGCGTGAGTTTGGTGTCGTCAATCACCTGATTTTGCTGCTCCACCACATTCAGATCGGTACCTACTTTGGCTTGGGCCAGGCTCACGCCGTTGAGCAAGGTGTCCATTTCGCCAACACCTTGCGTCATCGCCTTATGATCTGAATTGTTGATGCCAGCGATCAAGTCATCCATTGCACCAAAAAACTCACGGTTGGCTTTTTGCCCTGTGCTGTCCGTGCGTGTCACGCCAACAAAGGCTTCAGAGCCACTGCGGTTCAGCGGGATGCTGCGCTGGTCACCCACTTGCACATACATGCGGGTTTGGTCACCTTGGTAGGTGGCCTCGCCATGGGTGTCTTGGAAAAACGGGGGCTGTTTCAGGCGGCTGCCTGAAAAATAGAAATTGCCATTGGAGTCTTTGGAGTTGGCCAGACTGAGCATTTGATCGCGCACAGCTTTGAGTTCCACGCCCAAGGCTTGGCGGTTTTGCGTGCTCAAGGTGTCGTTGGATGCTTGGACCGAAATTTCTTTGGCGCGAATCAGCAAGTCACTCACGCTTTTCAGGGTGGTGTCTTCACCCTCCAGGCGGGCTTTGACGGTGGTCAGCGTCTTGGCATAACTGTCTTGTTTGGCCAGCACGGTTTTCAGGCGTTGAATGGCGGCGGCTTGATCCGGCGCGTCCGAAGGGGTCAGCACTTGTTTGCCCGCCGACACCTGCGCTTGGGTATGCGCCAGATCGGTTTGTACCGTGCTCATTTGCGTGACCGAACGGTCAAAGAGGTAAGAGGTCGAAATTTTCATGGCTCAAGTCCGTTTCAGCGCACTTGCAAAATGCTGTCAAACAACTGGCTGCCCACTTGCAGCACTTTGGCGGCGGCTTGGTACGCTTGTTGGAAGCGAATCAAATCGGCCGCCTCTTGGTCCAGGCTGACACCCGAGACCTGGTCTTTGGCCGTGACCGCTTGCTCATGCACCACTTTCAACGCCGCTTGGGCAATGGTGGCTTGGCGTGCAATATTGCCCACGTTGTTGACGTGATCGATATACGCGGTGCTCAGGGTTTTGTTGCCCACAAAACTTTTATTCTCCAGCGCCGCCACGGCCAGCATGTTCTCGTTATTGCCGGTGCCGTCGGCGTTGCCATCTACTTTGTAAATGTCACCGGCAGCGGGCGGCTTGACGAAAGAAATTTGCAAACCCTGAAAAGTGATGCCTGGGTCCAATTGCGTGGGATCTAAGTCCCGTTCAGCCAAGATGGTGTCGGTGTTGACATCGCGAATGCGGTAATGCGTGGCGGAGGTGAAATTCAAATCCAAGGGTTGTGCGCGCAGTGATTGGCGCGCGTCTGCGGGCTTGCCTGAATACGAGGCCGCCACTCTGGCGGTCCCTGCGCCGGTCACAAAAACCAACAAATCATCTTTGGCTGCGCCTTCAATGTAGACACCTGTGCGCATGCCCAACTGGGCCAAGTCCGCTGGGGTGCCCGTGCCAAAACCCAGTTCAATGGGCGTGTCGGCCACAGTGGACTTCGTTGCGGCTGCCGTGATTGCACTTCTAAAGACCTGCGCGGGTAAGCCCAAAGCATTGCCGATCGCATTATCCCCGGCGCTGTTGGTCGCGATTTGTATGCTGTTGTTGTCAGGACCGTTGAGACTGGTCAAGTTCAAACTACCATCTAAGCCCACTGAGGCGGTTACCACCGATTGGGCTTTGTTGATCGCCGCTGCTAAATTTTGTACCGAACCAAAACCAATGCCGATTTGACCAATGGTTTGCCCGTTGATCGCCAAAGGCAGCGATAAATTGAGTTGGCCCGCCGGAATTTTGATCTGATTCAGATTGCTCTGTGTGACCGGCGCGGCGGCAAGCGGTCTTTTGAGCGTGATGGATCCGCCGTACATGCCAGGGGTGAGGCCCAAAGCATTGCCGGGGGCGTTGGAGACAAGTTGCGCTTGAATGTCGATATTGCTGCCATCGGCGCTACTGAGCACAAATGAGCCATCGATACCCAGGCTGGCCGTCACACCTGCAATGTTCTTGCTGTTGATGGCATCGACCAGGGCTTTTTTGTTGTCAAACGGGCCAGCGCCAATAGGGGTGTCGTTGATAACCAAACTGGCATCAAGATTCAATTGCCGATCCGGCACATGAATCTCATTCATGGCCGTTGCTGTAACCCCTGAGGGTTTGGGTTGTGTGCCAGGTAGATTGGCCTGATTGAGCCAAGACGCCATGTCTTTGGCGCTGAGCTTGTCGTTGCCGATGGGCACCAAGGCCCCCAGACTGACGCCATTGAGTACAAAAGCACCCGCAGCGAAGCCTGTGCTTTGCGGATCAATGGGGCCGCCGTTCAGCACAGCCGCCAGCGGCGTACTGCCCAAAATATGGCCTGAGTTGTCGAAATTGGGTTGCTGCAAAACTGCGGCGCGTGCACCGTAAAAAACGGTCATGTCCTTGTAGCCCGTGGGACCACTTTTATTCAAATAGTCAGCGCTGTAAGTTGCACCTTCGGCAATGCCGCTGGTGGACATGAGTGCAGCGCCCATCAGCGACGTGGGGTCTATGGCCGCACCCAAAATCTGACGCCCGTCGCGCGTCATCACCTGCAGTTGCTGGCCCGCCTTGGCATGGTCCAGAAAAATGCTGACATCTTGCATACCGCTTTGCACTGTGGCCACGGCCATGGCGGGACGGGTTTGATCGATCGTGATCGCGCGACCTGCGCTGGGATTGTCATTGTTGACGAGAATGTCCTGCAGTGCATTAGGCCCAGGCGCAGCGGTTGAACTGGCCGGGTCTTCAAACCGCACTGTCGTGATGCCGCCACCTGTATTGTTCGGGTCTTGGATGACTCGAAATTGTGCAGCCGCAGAGACTTTCATCGGGTCTTCAAAGGCCACCTTCAGACCGCCGGCAATGCTGCTGGCGCTGGCATCGATGCTAAACAAAGGGCCGCCCGGTTGACCATAACCATCAATCCCTTGGGCATGGACTTTGTTGATTTCTTGACTCAAAGTCTGGGCCAAATTGTCCAAGGCACTGCGCGAGGTGTTCAGCACTTGTTCTTGAAACGCGATCAGACCCGACAAACTGCCACTGGTGATACCCGTCAGTGTCGATGGCGTACCGTATTGGTCCAAAACTAAATTGGTTTTGCCAGGCGAGTCTGGGTTTTCTGTGGTTGAAATCAATTTGCTGTAATTGCCGTCCACCACCACGTCTTGGTTGATGGAGGCACCTAAACTGACTTTGACCGTACCGTTGGAAGTGAAGCTGGCATTCACATGGACATAAGCTGATAAGTCGCTGAGCAATTTATCGCGTTGGTCTAACAGATCCGGCGGCTGAGCCCCTTCCGTTTGCACCTTGGTCAGCTGTTTGTTGACGTTGGCCAGCTCACCAAAAATGGTGTTCATCTTGCTGACGCTGCTTTGCACGGCCTGGTCGGTTTCTGATTGGACCATGTCGAGTTGCGAAGACAACTCGCCAAAGCGCGAGGTCAGACCTTGTGCATCGCGCACAAAACTGCCGCGCAGCACGTTGGAGGCAGGGTCCGAGGACAGGTCGCGGGCTGAATTGAAAAACTGGTCCAGCGCCGTGGTCAAACCCGTGGTGGGGCCGCCCATGACATCGATCACGCGGTTGGCGTAATTGACCATGGGTTCTTGGCTGGTCAAATCGGAGTTGCTGTTGCGCAAATTGGCTTCGGTAAAGGCGTCGTACTGGCGCTTCACGCCGGCGACGATCACGCCTGTACCCAAATACACATTGCCGACCTTGCTGACCGGGTTGGCTTCGAGTGTGATTTCTTGGCGAGAGTAACCATCGGTCGACACGTTGGCGATGTTGTTACTCACCGTGCCCAGGGCACGTTGGTAGGCGGCTACGGCATTACCGGCAACGGCAACCAGATCGGTCATGGCGTGCCCCCGTTAATCGAGCGCTTGGGCGCCGTCAGCAGCATCGCACCTTGCGGGCGGGGTAACTCGTTGAAGGCTTTCTTGGCCGCTTGCAAAGACAGGCCCACTTGTGCGGGATTCAAAGCCATAGGCTCTTGCGCACTCGGGTCGCGGGCTTTGAGCACTTCGGCCGTGACAGGGGTGCTGGCTTGGCGCGCTTCGAGGTTTTTCACCAGCATATCGGCCAAGCCCATGCTGTTGCGTTTAGACAGTTGCACCGACACCTCTTTGTCGAACATGGACTCAAATTGGTCCGAGGTGTTGGATTCGATCAGATCGCTTTTGACCACCGAGTCGCGCATCGACTTCATGGTCATTTGCAAAAACAGCGCTTCAAATTGTTGCGCGGTTTGGCGCAGTGCACCCTTGGAGTCCGTGCGTGCTTGTCCCTTGAGTTGGCCCAGGCCATCAAAGTCAAGGTACGAACGAGAAACCGGTTGTGCTTCCATGAAATTCTTTTAAATGATCACCAACTCGGCGCGCAGACTGCCCGAGCTTTTAAGCGCTTCTAGAATCGCAATCAGCGAAGAAGGCGAGGCGCCCACTTGGTTGACTGCATCCACAATTTGGCGCAGGTCGATACCGGGTTGGAACAAGAACATGGGTTTGTTCGGTTCGGTGACTTTCACGTCAGCGTTTTGCACCGCGGCGGTTTGGCCATTGGAAAATGCGCCGGGCTGCGAGACTTCGTTGGTGGCGGCAATCGCCACCGAAATCGTGCCGTGGCTGACGGCCGCGGCCGTGACTTTGACGTTGCGGCTGATCACCACGGTGCCGGTGCGCGAGTTGATCACCACGCGGGCAGGCGGCTCGCCGGCTTTGACATCCATGTTCTCCACCATGCTCATGAAGGCCACACGCTGGCTTAAGTTTTCAGGGGCCTGCAAAGTGATGGTCACGCCGTCCATGGCACGGGCCACATCGTCGCCAAATTGTTTGTTGATCGCGTTGACGATCGAGGTGGTGGTGGTGAAGTCGCTTTCACGCACATTGAGCACAATGCGTTCGGATTTCTCGAACGAGTTCTCGACGATTTTTTCAACCATGGCGCCTGACGGGATGCGCGCCGAAGTGGGCACGCCAACCGCCACTTTGGAGCCGGCCGCTGAGGCGTCAATGCCGGTGGCCGTCAATGCGCCTTGGGCCAAGGCATAAATTTCGCCGTCCACACCGCGCAAGCTGGTCAAGACCAAACTGCCGCCGCGCAGGTTGCTGGCTTTACCGATGGCCGAAACGTTGACGTCAATTTTTTGTCCAGGCTTGGCAAAACCGGGCAGTTCAGCTGTCACCATCACCGCCGCCACGTTTTTCACGTCGATCTTGCCGGTGGTGGCGCTGGTTTCAAAGTCAGACAGCGGGCCATCCAAATTCACACCCAAACGGGCCAGCAGACTTTTCATGCTTTGCACCGTGAAGGTCACGTCAGCGCCATCGCCTGTGCCTTGCAAGCCCACCACCAGGCCGTAGCCCACCAGTTGGTTGCTGCGCATGGCGGCGACTTCGGTCAAGTCTTTGATCCGATCGGCGTGGGCGGGCAAGCAGGCCAAGAGCCAGGTTGCCAGGGTGATCAGCCAGAATTTCATGGTGTGCACTTCAATGTGTGATCAGATTCAGAAAGGCCACAGCTTCATTAAAGCGCTGGTGCCCCAACCGGCTTTGGCTGTGGAAGCCAGATCGCCAGAACCACGGTAGGAAATTTGGGCATTCGCCAAACGGCGAGACTGCACGGTGTTGACCGCCGAGATGTCTTCGGGGCGCACGATGCCCGAAACCTGAATGACTTCAGCGCCCTCGGTTAAAGCCACTTGTTTTTCGCCGCGCAGCACCAAATTGCCATTGGCCATGACGCTGACCACACTGACGGCCACGGAGCCGGTCAAGCTGGCCTCTTGGTCGGCGGTGCCTGTGCCTTTGCTCTTGGTCGAGTTGTTGCCTAAATTGAGGGGGCTATTAAAGGCCGAACCCAATTGCCCTCCCCACTTGGGCGTGAACGCGGTGCTCATGGCGTTGTTGGTGGACTCACGGGACAAGTCGGAGCCTTGTTTACGTGCGGCTTGGGTGGACTCGTTGAGCAACACCGTGATGACGTCGCCGACCTGGAAGTTGCGGCCCCGGCCAAACCAGCTGTCGCTTTGACGGCCGGCATAAATCGCGCCTGTAGGCATCCGCTCGGCCTGTTTCTCGAGCGGCTGCACCGGCTCGAACCCCGGCGAGTGGGTCATGGGCGTGGGGGGCAAGACCGAGCAACTGGCCATGAAAAGGGCGGGCAGCAGGGTGGACAACAGGGTCAAGAGCGTCTTCATGGCGCCGCCTTACATGTTGTTGTTGATGAATTTGAGCATGCCGTCGACCGCAGAGATGGCCTTGGAGTTGATCTCGTAGGCCCGTTGCGTTTCGATCATGTTCACCATTTCTTCAACCACGTTCACGTTCGATGCTTCCAGTGTGCCTTGCATCAAGGTGCCGGCCCCGGTCACACCGGGCTGCAAGACTTGCGGCAAGCCACTGGCAGGCGTGTCTTTCATCATGTTCTGACCCATGGATTGCAGACCGCCCGGGTTCACGAAACGGGCAATTTGGATCTGACCCAACACCTGCGCACCACCGGCGGCCAGCTCGATCGACACCGTGCCGTCGCGACCCACCGTCACGCTCGAAGCCGTATTGGGGATGGTGATGGCGGGCTGCAGCAGCATGCCGCTGGAGGTGACCAATTGGCCGGTATTGGACAGCTTGAAGTTGCCGTCTCGGGTGTAGGCGATGGTGCCGTCAGGTTGGGCAATTTGAAAATAACCTTCGCCGGCAATCGCCACGTCCAACGGGTTTTGGGTGTTGACCATATTGCCTTGGGCGTGCAGCTTTTCAGTTGCCACCACGCGCACACCGGTACCCAGCATCAAACCCGTTGGGGCCTGGGTGTTGGCACCGGTTTGGCCGCCGGCTTGGCGGATGTTTTGGTACAACAGGTCTTCGAACACCGCGCGATCACGCTTGAAGCCTGTCGTGTTGACGTTGGCCAAGTTGTTCGAGATGACGTTCATGCGCGTTTGCTGCGCATCCAGACCCGTCTTCGCTACCCACATCGATGCATCCATTTTGGTGCTCCTGTTATCTTGTCATTCAGCGGCGTTGATTACGCCGGTTTCATCATGCTGGCACCGGCTTCGTCGGCGTCTTTGGCCTGCTTGATGACGTTCACTTGCTGTTCAAAACTGCGGCTTTGTTCCATCAACTTGACCATCACTTCCAAGGGGTTGACATTGCTGCCTTCCAAGGTTTGAGAGGTCAGTGACGGTAAAGGCCTTCCAGCAATTGCAGCAATGTCCGTGCCTGGTGGTTTTCCCAACACCTGAAAAAGGCCATCTGTTCTGCGCTCCAGCGCGGTTTGGCTGGCGTCACGCATCAAAATGCGGTCAATCAGCACAGGCGCGGCCGGCCCGGCTTGGGCGGGATTCACGGCAAACACCGAGCCATCGTTATTGATGCTGACTTTGAAACCTGGCGGAATCGTGATGGGGCCGCCCCCTTGGCCCCGCACCAAATGGCCTGCACCGTTTTCCAAAGCACCTGTCGCTGTCATTTTCAAATCACCGCGGCGCGTAAAAGCCAAGGTGCCATCGGACGCCGTGACGCCCATCACGGCTTGCTGATTCATGGCCACATCCATCTCATTGCCGGTGCTCATCGCAATGCCGGGTCTGAGGTTGATGTTGTCTGTGGTTTGCGACTGCGGTTGCATCCGGGTTTCAAAACCGGGGCCTTCGATTTGGATGGGGCGCATCGCCGCTTCAAAGCTGCGTTTGAAGCCCGGCGTTGACACGTTGGCCAATTCGTTGGTGGTCATCTGACGGGCAACACGTTGCTCGTTAATGCTGGCCACCGCGTTAAAGGCTAAACGATCCATCTCAAGCTCCTGGCGTCAATGGCGCTTAAGCGCGCAAGTTGATGATGGCGGACGTCATGGTGGTCGAGGTCTCGATCGCCTTGGCGTTGGCCTGGAAGTTACGTTGTGCGGTGATCAAGTCCACCAATTCCTGTGTCAAGTCCACGTTGGCCCGCTCAGTCGCACCGGCGCGCAGCGTACCGAAACCGGCCGAACCTGCGTTACCCAGTGTCGCTTTGCCCGAAGCCGCAGAAGCCAAGAAGGTGGAGTCACCCATCTGGCGCAGACCCACGGGGCTGGAGAAGTTGGCCAACAAGATCTTGGCCAAAGACTTTTGCGTACCGTTGGAGAACGAGGCCGAGACCAAGCCATCGTTACCGATGGTCACCCCCACCAAGTCACCTTCAGGGGCGCCATCTTGCGATTGCGACAAAACGGCAAACGGCGAGGTGTACTGGGTCGAGGCGGAGTAGTTGACGTTGATCGTCAAAACACCCTTACCACCGGCGAGGTACACCGGCTCCAACTGCGTACCTTGAATGGGCGAGACCAATTTACCGCCGGTACTGAAGGTCAATTCGCCTTTGCTGAGGAAAACAGGTGACCAGGCCGGCAGCGTGGTGAAGCCGTCACCGCTGGTGGTTTCCAAGCCTTGACCATCGATGAATTTGGGCTGCGAAACTCCGGCCACCGTATCTTTGTGTTGGGTGGGTTTGATCCAGGTGGAGTCGGCGCCGCGCGCAGCTTCCACTTGGTCCAAGCCCCAGTCCGCACTGCCCGAAATTTTCATAAAGGCATTGTTGCCTGTAGTGCCAGTCGTGAACACAAAATGCTTATTCACATCGTCATAAACCACTTTCACACCATTGACTGTCGCAGGGGCGCCGGAATCTGTATTGCCACCCAAGGCATTGATGCCTTTTTGCAGTTCAGCCTTGAATTTGTCCAAAGAGTAGTTGGGGTCCACTGGGATGACCACGGTGCCCTTGACACCATCGACGGTCACCACAAATTTGTTGTTGGTTTCATCTACAGCAAAATTATTGGAAATGTTTTTGAGCGGTGTGGTGCCCAACGCAATCGCCGGGCTTGATGGAATACCGCGTAAGGCTACGCCCGATGGGGCGACATAATTGTTGGGCAATTCACCCGATTGGGCATCGGCTGTAAAGCCAAACATTTGTTGACCGATCGAGTTAGGATTAATGCCAAGGACTTGGATGCTGGATTTGTCCCCGGTCGTTCCCGAATTGATTTTGAAAGTTTTATTCACCGAGTCGTAGGTCATGGACATGCCATAACGTTGCTCCTCAATGGGGCGCATGAAGTCGCCATTAGGGATCACTTTGGCGTCGTAATGACCGGTCGTATTGTCCAAAATCACCTGTGTGGGCGCCAATTGGAAAAGTGAGTTTTTGGTACCGTCTGCAGTTTTCAATCGAATCGAAGAGTTACCATCTTCTTTGAATTTGAAACTGGAGCTCGAGTAGTCGTAGCTCACCGTGATGGGACTCACTGGCGGTGTACCTGTCGCACCCTCATCGTTTGCATTCAATTGAGATTGAATGGCATTGGCCACTTGCTCAGGCGTCAATTTACTTAAATCACCTGTCGGCAATCCATCTTCGCCGGGCTTCAACTCAATGTCGATCCAATTGGCTGCTGGGGGTGTGCCTGTATCGAGGCGAGAATCGCTCAAAGAAAATTTGCGCGTAGTCGTGTCTTTCAAATCAAAATATTTGCTGCTGCCAAATTTCTGATTCATTTGCAGGGTGACTTGATTGGCAATATCTGAACCCGTGTATTTTTTATTTGCATCGCTGGTCAAAAAACTCAAGTCGATGGTCACCGGCTTGGTTGTGCCGTCAATGTTCACACTGAAAGCGGTGGCCAAGCCATCCTTTTCTGCTGTTGTAATGGCCGTAGACGTTGCAAAGTTGATACCGTCGCTGTAGTTGAATTTCACCGTATTGGTGATGGGCGAGCCACTGACGCCGGCTGGAACAGATGAGCGCTTGTCCGTCAGGTCGGTCAACGAAATCAATTCGGTTTTGGCTGTGGTCAGTTCGTCTTTCACCTGGCTATAAGGCTTAAGCTGGCCATATTGGTTGGTGTAGAGTTTTTGACCGTTACTGTCGGTGGCTTGTTGCAGCGAGGCGTTCACCTGGTCTTCACCCACAAACACGTGTGTCTGCCAAGTGTTGGTCGGGCTGGTCGAGTCAGCGTTTTTGGTTTTAGAGTAATACACCGTGGCCAAATAGCCGTTACCACCGGCGTCGTACACGGTGAAGGCCGTGCTCTTGTTGTAAGTGGCTGGGTTAGTGCGGTTAAACGGCTCTGTAATCACCTGCGCATCCGCAGGGAAGTTCAACCCCAGTTTCACTTGGGAAGTCTGTTTGGCTTCACCGGAGGTCTTTTGGGGAATGGTCAAGACCACGCGGTCGTTGACGTTGGCGCTACCGGTCGAGTCCACCGTTGCCGCCATCAGGCGTTGCCCTGCCGAGTTCACCACGTTGTACTGTTCGTTCAGCAAGAACGAGCCGTTACGGGTGTAGGTTTCTTGCAGACCGTCGGCCGAGCGCATTGGGAAGAAACCGTCACCGGTCACCGCCAAATCCAGCGCGTTGGACGAGAAAGAAATATTACCTTGGCTAAACTCCTGGCTCACCTGCTTCAAGGACACACCCTGACCGACAGTGGACGAGGCTTTTTGCAGTGGCGAAGTGGCGAAAATGTCACCAAAGTCAGCACGCGAGCGCTTGAAACCCGTGGTGCCCACGTTGGAGATATTGTTCGAGGTCACGCCCAACATGGCGGTGGCGGCGTTCAGACCGGTGAGGGAGGTATAGAAAGACATGGTGTATGACTCCTGGTATCGTTAAGGGGGTACAGATTGAATTTGGTGCGAAGGTTTAGCCGTCGATGCGGTTGACGTCGGCGAGTTTGATGGTCTTGCCGCCGAGGATTTGCAGCACCACCGTTTTGTCGCCAGCTTGGCTCACGCCGACGACCGAGGCCATGGTGCTCACTGAAGGGGTCGTCGTTTTACCTTGGCTGACGGCGGTGGCTTTGAAGCGGTAAACACCATCTGGCAACGCATTGCCCGCGTCATCAGCGCCGTTCCACGCCCACTTGAGGTCGCCCACGGTTTGGGCCCCGAGCACTTGGGTGTTGACCAAAACGCCTTTGTCATCAAAAACTTGAAATTGCACGCCGTCGGCACCTGTGGGCAGGTTGACAATGCCTTCGACCGGTGTGCCCGCAGTCAGTTGCGCGGGGCCGTCGATCACGGAGACTTTTTTGCCAATCAAATTGGAGCTGGCGGTGATTTGCTGACCGGCTTGGCTGGTCACAAAATTGTCTAAGCTGCTGGCCATGCCGGTCGTGGCTTCCAGTTGCGAGAACTGCGCAAGCTGGGCCACGAAGGCTTCGTTTTTCACCGGATCCAAAGGATCTTGGTTTTTCAATTGGGTGGTGAACAGCGTCAAGAAGTCTTTTTGCCCCATCCCTGAGGAGCCTGTTTTCGCTGTCAGGGCCTCATTGGCGGCCTGGGTGGTGGTCTTCAGGCTGGCAGGCACAGCGCTGCTCCAGGCAGCGTTATTGGCTACCGCAGCGGACACGTTGGAGTTGAGCAAATTCAGATTGGCCATGACTTACTTTCTGCGTTAGCTCTTGATGATGTCGAGGGTGCGCATCATCAGCTGCCTAGCCGTGTTGATCACTTCGACGTTGTTTTGGTAAGAGCGGTTGGCGGCCATCATTTCCACCATCTCGGTCATTTCGTTCACGTTCGACAAGTACACATAGCCGTCTTTGTCCGCCTGCGGGTTGCCGGGGTCGTGCATGCGTTTGATGGGGCTGGGGTCGTCGGCAATCTCGGTGACCTTGACGCCGCCTTTGTTGTTGTCGTTGTTGTTGCCGTTCAACTGATCGTCCAAGATGGCTTTGAACACGGCGCGCTTGCCGCGAAAAGCTTCGGCGTCAGAGCCCGCCACAGTGCCCGCGTTGGCGAGGTTGGAAGCGACCGCGTTCATGCGCACAGTTTGTGCGTTCAGGGCGGAGCCGCCGATGCCAAAAATATTGTCGAGTGCCATGCTTATTCTCCGCGCAGGGCTTTGCGCAAGCCGCTGATTTCGTCTTGCAAGAAGTTCACGGTGGCTTGGTATTCCGCCGCCGCTTTACCGTACTGGGCTTGTTCCACGTTCAGTTCGACCGTGTTGCCGTCGAAGGCCACGTTGAAGGGGATGCGGTACATCATGCCGTCGGGGTTCTCGTCGATCGGCAGCTCCATGTGTTTGCCGTGGGTGGTTTGCATCGTGTCTTCAGAGGCACTTTGAAAAACCTTTTTGAACTCGATGTCACGGGCTTTGAAGTTCGGGGTGTCGGCGTTGGCAATGTTTTGCGCCAGCACTTCTACGCGCTGACTGCGCACAGCCAAAGATTTGGCATGGGTGCTCAAGGCTGAATCAAAAATACTCATCGCAATCACCTCCATGGTTGGCGCAGGGGCTGTTTTCACATTGCCGGTTTATCGACACTCAGCGCACTCAAGTTACGCCTTATCAGGTCGATTGCAAAAGCCGTGCCATGGTGTTTGAGGGATTTATGTGCATCTAAATTCACATGCACCGGCGGCAAACTGTGTGCGGCGGCAAGGTGTTGCCGCTGGGTTTGCCGCTTTGCTTTAACGCACTTGCGTGGACGCGGTGTCGTTGGCGTTGTAGCTGGCGACGCGCTGCGCTTGCACACGCGTTGTAGCTGGCGCGTTCACATCAGGGGACGCTTGCGACACAGGCGTGGCGGGTGTTTGTGCTCGGTTGTCGGGGCGCTTGACGTCGGCACGGTCCAAGCCCAGCACCCGTTGAGCGTTTTGTACCAGGCCGCGAATCAGAGATTGGCGCGTGATCGAAGGGTTGTTGTTTTTGTCGTTGTACAAGGCACCTGCTTGCGTGCCAGGGATACCCAGGGGCGCATCGGCGCGGGTTTCGCTGCGCGCGGCAGGTTGCAACACCGACAGGTACAAATCGTCGAGTGGCACATTGCCCTGTTGTTTGTTCAAACCGGCTTTTTGGAAATAGGTATCAGCCAAATGCAGCTGTTGGTAAACGCTCAAATTCAAAATGGATTTGGGATTGTTGCCCATGCCGACGGCGGCGGCGCCGCGCGACGGGCCATCACAGAACTGGATGATGCCGTGACAACGTTGGTTGGTGGCCTTGGGGTTCATGCCATCGCTTTCCATCAAGGTCATGCGGGCAAAGTCATCGGGTGCAAAGCCATGCTTGCTGGCCATTTGCAAGACTTTTTGATAGACGTCTTGTTTTTCATTGGCCGGGATGAAGCCTTTGCTGACGGCACGGTCCAAGGTTTTGTCCAACACAGGGTGGGGCGTGGCCAGAATACTGGCCCCCACCGCAGGCGCGACACTGCTCTGCCCGCTGCTGCGCGCAATGGTGGCGTTGCTGGCGCGGTTGGGCACCCATGCCACAGCAGGCGTTGAGGGTTTGGCCGCAGGTGCAGGACGCAGCCCGGTTTTGGCCGAGAGCACGGCCGCGGTCGACAAGGGCGGTGTGCTGGGCGCAACAGCTGGGGCCGCCTTGGCGGCATCGCCCCCAGCCGCAGGCTCTTGGGCCAGTGCTTGCCATTGGGCGGTCAGCCCCGCCATGTTCATTTGCTGGCCAGGGAAGATCCGGTTGGCATTGGGCATGCCATTTTGGCTGGCCAAAGTTTGTGCATAACGCAGCACTTGCGAGTGGCTCAGGTTGACCCCTTGCTCCTGGGCATGTTGGCGCACGATGCCCACCAGGTTGTCACCCGGCTTCACGGTGCGCACCGATTGCACTTCGTTGAAGGCCTGCTTGAAAGCGTCTGACGCACTGCCGACATCGTCGCTGGCATACGTGGCCGAGCCACCGGAGCTGGGGGTCAGGTGGGTACTGGGGTTCAGAGCGTCGTCGAGGCGCATGGCATTATTTTTGCGTGATCAGTGCATGTTCAAAACGCGTGTCAAAAGTTCAACACCTGCCAAAACCATGCAAATGCTGTGCCTGGTTGTGGGCTTGGGCCTGGCCGCCTCGGTGGGGGCGGCAACGCCGTCACCTCAAGTCTCGCCGACTGGGGCCGATACTGTCAGTAGCCGGGTGACCAAACCGGATGCGGCATCGGCGAATGCCACTGCGGCTGAGAAAATGAATTCACAAGTACGCCAATGGGTGGCGCAAAGCAGCGGTATTTCTGCGGATGAAGTGCAGATCGCCCCCATGGACAACCGTGTGCAGGTCATGCCTTGCGAGCGGGCGTTGTGGATCGATCACCCGTTTGCCTCGCGAGAAACCGTGCGGGTGCGTTGCCCGGCTGTCAGCGGGACGGCGGCGCAAAATGCCACGGCCCAACCGGTCTGGCAGTTGTACATCAGGATTGCAGCGGGTGCGGGCGTGGCAGCGGCGAATACCCGGTCTGCCCCAGCGGTCGCTGCGGTGGCCGCGACCAAAATGGTGGTGGCCAGACAGTTATTGCAGCGCGGCACGGTGCTCAAGCCGGAGATGTTGCAGGAAGTCGACGCTCCGGCGCCAGCGAATGGCCAGATCGATGCCAGCCAGCTGACCTCGATCAAGGACGCTGAAATGGCCGAGTTGGTGAGGGACTTGACGTCGGGTACTCCGTTGCGAACGCACGACATTCGGCGAGCGGTGCTGGTTAAAATGGGCCAGCAGGTGATGTTGACAGTGGGCAACGGTCCGGATTTTGAAATCCGGGTGCGGGCCGAGGCGCTGCAAGATGGCCGCATGGGTGAGCAGGTGAGGCTGAAAAACACCGAGTCCGGCAAGAATATTTCCGGCGTGGTGACGGGGCCGAATGCGGTGAAAGGCCTGTGAGGCAAAAATTTTCAAAAAAACGCTCAAGTTATTTGTTCAAGAGCCGATACTGAGGATGACCAACCTTCAAAGTTGGCGTGAGACCGAGCCGGATGTCCGGCAAAGGACCAGAAAGTGAGCATCCTATGACTGATGGTATTTATAACAATGTCAGGCGCCCCGCGCCCGACAGCAGTGGTCGCAGCAGTGCGAGCAAGGCCAAAGCCACGTCTGTCTTGTTGTCGACAGATGCGTCCGCGGCTGAAGCGTCGGCGGCAGTCAGCACCAAAGCCAAGACCGGCGGGCCGGACCAATTGCACCTGTCGAACGTGAGCAAGCGCTTGGCCGACGAACCCAGCTTTGACAGCGTCAAAGTGGCATCGATCAAGCAGGCCATTCAAGACGGCCAGTACCCCTTGGATCCGCGGCGCATTGCCGAGAGCTTCCATGCAATCGAGCAAATGATCCGCGAATAAGCTGGGCATGACCGTTTCCGGTGAGTCAGAAGCAGAAATGGCCGCGTCACAAGCGATGGCTTTGCCTGTGGCAGAACAGCTGCAGCAATTGCTGGGTTTGGAGTTTGAAGCGCTGAAAGCGCAGGATTTGGATCGTTTTGAGCATTTGCAAACGGCCAAAACCGATTTGCTGAGTGAACTGGCACGTTTGTGCCCAGACAGTGAGGTGCTGCAAGCCCATGCGGACTGGCAGGACTTGAAGGACGTCTTGGTGGATTGCCGAGACATGCATCGGCGCAATGCCATGCTGATCGAGCGCAAATTGGACGCGATTCGCGGTGCTTTGCGCAGCCTGAGTGCGGGTCACGCCAGCAGCCCGGTGGAAGTGTATGACCGCCTGGGCAAGATGTCCCGTTTTTCCAAAGGCCGTGGCGTCAACGAAGCCTAGACCCAGGCCCCTTGGCAGGTGCCGATCAAGACGCCGGTTTCTTCTCGTCGCCCGGGCGCATGCCCTTGAGCCAATACACCCAAGACAAAATCACCGCCACCGCCGTATACAGCTCGGGCGGAATTTCCTGGTCCACATTCAAACGACTGAGCAAGGCTAACAATTGGGGGTCTTCAGACACGAAGACGCCTTGCCGCTGGGCTTCTTCCAGCATTTGAATGGCCAGCTCATCTTCTCCTTTGGCCGTCACCACCGGCACCGGGTTGCGGCCATAGGCCAGCGCGACGGCTTTGCGGTGGTATTTACTCATGATTGCCGCCAGCCTGTCTCAAGGGGCTCAGGCTGACATGTCCACCACCAGGCCGCGGCCTGTGGGGATAAAGTCGGCAGGGGCTTCGGGTCGTGCGCCATGCACGATTTGAAAGCTGCGCATGGTCAACCCTGCTTGTCGCAGTTGCTGGCCTAACTCCGAACTGCGCAGGCGGGCGGAGCTGGCCACATCGGCTTTTTCGGCCCACATGGTCAGGTCGATGTGTTGGCTGCCTTCCAACTGGGTTTTGAGCCAGACCGGCCCATAAAGTTCACTGCGCGAATGCACATTCACCGTGAGCAAGGGCAATTGGTCGCTGTTGCGAGGCTCGCGGCGGAACACCAACTCCACCGGCTCTGCATCCACAAAAGGCAAAGTCATGCGAAACAGGACTTCGCGTTGGGCCTGCGCCTGCACCGCTTGCACTTGGGCCGATTCCAATTCGTCAAAGGCATGCTGCAGTTGGGCAAAAGTGGCGCCAGGGCTGTCCTTGCGCTTGTTGTCTGAGCCCAAGGCCTGAATGGTGTCGTCGGGTTCGTCGTCTTGCAGCATGCGCAATGGGCTGGCGCCTTTGTCGGGAGACTGCAGCGCCAAAATGGCTTTGCGCAACAACAGTTTAGGGTCGCCTGTGGGCGCTGGTTGGCCACGTGACAGCCACACTTCTGCACCTAACGCGTTGGCCAAGGCACGGGAAAGGGCCTCCGGTGTGATTTGCGCCATCGACAGTTGCATGCCGCGCCACTGGGCTTGCAAGTCGGGGCGGGCAATGGTTTTGAGCAAGGCATCGAGTGTGCCGGGGCGAAACAATTGCGCCACATCTGAGGGGCCGGGGGGCCTGAACAGTAAATTGGCCATGCGCGAATAGACCGCAGGCAACAAGGCCGGCGGCATGTTGGCCACTTGCGACAAAGAGGGGGTCATTGGCGGTGACAAGGGCGTCACCGCTTGCAGGGCCGCGGTGGGGGGCTCGTTGGTCGGTTGCAAAGCCCAACCGCCTTGCGGGGTTTGCACCACCTTCATCCACACGGTGGGGGCCAAATGGCCCAGCATCATCACCGGCGTGTTGATGATGCGCCCACGCAGCATCAACTCCGGCTGACCACCGTTCAAGCGCAAAGTGGCTTGGACGACTTGACCATCGCGCAGTTGCAGTTCTTTGGCGATCGGTGTTTCGATCGGCAGCAAGTTACCCTCTAACAAAAGAGGGTTGACCCGAGCGGGCAGGCCGAGCGCGTCGGCACCCGTGATCAAGGGTACCGGATCCAGTGCCGGCGCGATGCGGGGTCGCTGGCGCTGTAACCGCTCCGATAAGATGCCTCACTGCCGGGAGGCGCAAAATTGTCCAAGGTGTTGCGCAGCAACACGCTGTGGTCCGGCAACTGAATCACGCTGCCGGTTTTGAATTTTTGCCCCGCTTTGCCTGTCACCACCTGGGGGTTGGTGTCAGCCAAGGCTTTGCGCAACACATTCGAATTCAAAGGGCTGTCGGGCATGGTGTTTTTCAGCACACGCTCGATGGTGTCACCAGCTTTGGTGGTGTAGTTGGCCATGGCGGGCGCAGCCGCCTCGCTGGAGGCCAAGGCCGGCGCCGCGTACAGAGGCAGGGCACACAGACCCGCCAAAAGCCAGCGCAACAGGGGCGCGTTGAAGTGAGAAACAATGCGGTTCATGGGGTGCTCCGGTTCAGCGGTTCAGCGGTTCAGCAATTCGGCAGGCCAGGCGCGCCAATGGGTTTTGACGGCCTCAGCCGGGCCCGCCAAAACGGCGAGCCGGGCATTGTGGGTGCTCACTTGCACCACCTTGGCCAAGAGCAGGGCAGAGGCGTTCGCCCCGACCACTTGAGAGGGGAAGGTTTGCGGGTCTGCCAAAAGCCACTCGTCACCGGTTCGCACACCGGCCAAGCCGCCGGCATTGATTTGGACCTGGTCTGCGCTGCGCTGTGTCACTTGCGGCTGCAGCGGGTCGCAGCCGATCCACTGACCGAGTCGCTCGCCCCACAGGTGCACCAGGCTTTGCAGGGGGGCTGCGCCTAATTCGTCCACGGGCAATTGCAAGGTGTGTGAGGCTTGGAATTGTTTGTTTTGACCGCTGGTGCCCTGCACCGTCAGCGACAAGCTCAGTTCAGTGCGCGGGCTGCGCCCGATCAGTTTGGCCCAAGTTTTCAGCTCCAACGGCTGAGTGCGCACGCGCAAGGTGGCGGTCCAGGGCCAGCTTTTTGTACTCAAACCGGTCAAGGCTTGTTCATAAAGACTCATTTGGCTGCCCGTTGACAATACTGGCGCGGCCGTGCTCAGCTCCACCATGCGCCAGGCCGGATCGGGTGCGGCCAGCCATTCGGTGGCAATCTGTTGGCGCACTTGTTTTTGCAGCACAAGCGGGGTGCCGGGTTCAAACACCATGCTCAAGCCCATGACATGGCGCAGCGAGGCTGGTTGGTTGCAGCTACCCCCCACAACGGAGGCCGATTCATCTAGCGTGCGGCCCAAATCTTGGCGTGCGCTCGGGTTGCTGAGTTGGGCTTTGGGCGCGCCATTGCTGTCTCGGGTATAGGAAAGCACCTGTACCCCACGCACTTCCATGCCGGAGCGAAAGCTGCTTGCATCACGCAACTGACCTTGTGCGTCCAACCACTGGGTGCTGCGTACCTGGGTGCTGCCTTGCAGGGCGGTTTCCACCAAACTGTGCCGAATCGCATCCAATCGGTCTTGCGCACTGAAGTTGGCGCTGCTGTTTTGCGCCCAGCCCGTGCCTGAAGCGCACAGCACCAACGCAGCGAAGAGGGTGTGATTCAGACTTTGCATGGCCACAGCGTGCTCACATCAAGGCTTACGAACGGGCTCAGCGTCCACGCGCTGTGATTTGACCCAAATACAAAGTGCGCAGGTCTTGCACCACGCTCTTGTCCAGCGAGAGCGTGGTTTCGTAAGTGTCTTCGCCCACCGGGGTGATGCTCACCAACGTCGCGCCGTAAATCACGCCTTCCACTTTGGCGCGGAAGGTGTCGCTGGTGACCGTCATATCGGCCACTGTGGAGCTGGCGTCAATTTGTTGGCCATAGACCTGTTCGGTCAACGCCCGGTAGGCGTCGAGTTTGGAGGCGCGAATGGCCATCAGGCGTTGCTGGGCTGGATTGCGGTGGTTTTGCACGCTCACCACGGCGTAGCCGGTGGCGGTCAGGGTTTCCCTTTTTTCAACCAACGGCGCCAGCATATTGGCATTGTCAGAGGGCTTGGTCGCTGCGAGGTTGATCGATTTGCAACCGCTCAAAACGAGCAGTCCGGCGGCCAGGCAGGCTGTTAAAAGTCGGTTCATATTGCTTCCTTATCGGGCAGGACACCAAGTCCTTCACCCTCTGATTCGGTCTGAAGTGGCTGAACTTGAGGGTGAATAGGGCGGCTGACCTGCCTTTTTTGAGCTTGTTGCGAGAATGCAACTGGTGATTTTGATGAAAATCATATTGTTGGTGTTTTTGTTAATTTGTGTTCAAATTCAATCGAATACATTGATGTATTGAAAAACTTGATGAAGTGAAGACCCCCTCGCATTCATGTCCAAACCACACCGAATCACATCGTTCAAAGGCACCAGCGAAGCCGCTCAGTCCATCCGGGATTTGATCTCTCGCGTGGCGAATTCGAACGCGACCGTGCTCATCACCGGGGAAAGTGGGACGGGCAAGGAATTGGTGGCGCGGGCTTTGCACGACGAGTCGCATCGGGCCGGCGGCAATTTTGTGCCGATCAATTGCACGGCGATTCCCAAAGAGTTGATCGAAAGTGAACTGTTTGGTCACCGCAAGGGCGCCTTCACGGGCGCCATGAATGATCGCATTGGCCGCTTTGAAATGGCCCATGGCGGAACCATCTTTTTGGACGAAATTGGCGACTTGTCCTTGGACATGCAGGTCAAGCTGTTGCGCGTTTTGCAAGAACGCACGGTCGATCCGGTCGGCGGCCTCAAGCCTGTGCACGTGGATGTGCGGGTTGTCGCGGCCACGCATTGCGACTTGGAAGCCTTGATTGCGGCGGGCCGGTTCCGTGAAGACTTGTACTATCGCTTGAACGTTTTGCCTCTGAAAACCCCGGCCCTGCGCCAAAGGCCGGATGACGTGCCTGAGTTGCTGGCCCATTTTGCCCGCTTGTGTTTACAAAATCAGGCGCAGCCGATTGTTTTCAGTGACGATTTCTTGGACGCTTTACAGTCGTATGCCTGGCCCGGCAACGTGCGGGAGTTGTCCAATTTGGTTGATCGCTTCAGTACGCTGTTTGCAGGTCAGACCTTGAGCCTGAGTGCCGTGCCGGCTGATTTGCTGCCCAAGGGCTTGGCGCTGATGCAATCGGAGCGATGCGCTCACCCCGCCACGGCTTTGAAGCCCATGGCGCCCAAGTCGGCCAAGGTGACCTCGATTTTCAGTGCGGCCACTCCCAGTTTGATCGACGAGCTGGAAGTCAACCCGGTGGAGGACATCATCATGCTGGCGCAAGGTTTAGAGAATTTGCCCGCTGAAGGCATCTCCCTCAAAGACCGGTTGGCGGAAATCGAGCGTGACTTGATTGTCCAGGCACTAGCCCGCACCGAAGGCAATGTGTCACAAACTGCCCGTTTGCTGAACCTGCAGCGCACCACTTTGATAGAGAAGCTCAACAAATACGACTTGCGCCAAGGCGTGCTCAACGTTTCTGCGGCCTAGCGCCCCCTCCCCATCGCATCTTCCAACCCCAATAGGGGCAACAAGCCAACCCCTGGCGTGGCGCAGCCTTGTGCAGGCCTTATTTGGCAGGTTGCGTGCTCAGCGCATTGGGGGAGGCCAATGGCGCATCATTGGCCGAGGCACGAGGGTACTGCACCATTTTTTCACGCTGGCGTGCGGCGGCTGCGGCGGCCGCAGCCGCGGCGTTCTCGCTGGCCTGGCGCTCGCGTTGCATTTTGGCCACGGCTTCCATTTCTTTGCGCAGACCACCCGCATCCCCCACCGAGCCCTGGATGCTTTGCAAATTCGTCGCAATCGATTTGAGCGCTGCCGCTTGGGCCTGCAAACGGCCGTCGAGGCTTTGCACTTGTTTGGCCAGCGCAGGATCGGCCGGGCCCGCTTTGGCTTTTTCTGGTGGCTTTTCTGCGGCTTTGGCGGCCAGTTCTTCGGCCTTTTTCGACATCTCTTCGAGTCGGCTGTCCATTTTCGACTGGGCGGCGGCAATCCCTTCTTGTTTACCGACCAACTCTTGCAGGGCTTCGTTCACCGAGCCCACCAGTTCCATTGAGCTGTCCAAGTCACCCACACGTTTGCCCACCACGGTGACCATGGTGTCAAGCTGTTTGACGCGGCCGGACAAGGAGTAGGCCATGGCGCCAAAAATGGATGCCGCCACCACCATCAACCCGCCGGCAATGCCAAACAGCATCAGGGCTTGTTTTTGTTGCTTGGCCATGCTGAGCGCCACTTGTTGGGTCACCGTGCGCAAATCGGCGGTGGTGGTGGTCGCCAGCAAGGCGGCACGGTTGGCCAAATCGCCCGAGTCCATGACCGTGCGTTTGATGTCCTGCATTTCAGCGTCGATGAGCGCTTGCTTGTCAGTGGACGCTGCATCGGCATGCGCGTTGGCTTTTTCAGCGCTGGGTGGCGAGGTGTGTTCGGTCATGGTGCGTTGTTCTTTGGGGGTCAATGGCCTTTGGCGGGCTTTTTGTCAGATTCTTTGCCTTTGGCCTTGGCCGCAGGGGCTTCAACGGGCACAGGCGGGAAAAGCGGTTTCTCCAACTTTTCGATTTGCCCGCGAATTTGGTCATTGGCAATCTTCAGCTTCACGACGCGCGCAGGAAAACTCATCTCTTCCATGTACGTTGCAGCCGTCGCAACTTCGGATGCCTTCTCTGAGGTATCGGCCTCAGCAGCGGCTTCTTGAGCGGGCGGGGGTGTTGGGCCGGGTTCTTCAGGTTCAGTGGCTGGTCGAGCAGGCGGTGGTTCGGAAGTCGCATCAGACGCTGGTAAATCCAGCGAAGGCAAGTCGCTCATCACCTGATCCAGCGGCTTTGCCAATGAGGGTGCTGGGTTGGAGGCATCGCTCGCGCCGTCGTCGCTGACCATGCGGTCGGGCAATTCGGCACTGGCTTGCGCATGGTGTGTTCTTGCCGCCTCGTCGGCGGCAGGGTTGCCGTGCGCCAGACGGGTTTCTTCTTCCTTGCTTTTGCTGACCCCCTGGACAATCTCGATCAGTTCCACTTCTTCATCGGGATTGGCGATGGTCTGACGGACTTGAGGCTCCATGGGCACGGCGGTTTTGTGCACTGCCGTATGACTGCCTTCGGGCAAGTGAACCTCATGGGGGTTGCCACTCGAAATGATTTCTGGGTCATCGGTCACGACGAGGCTCCTTGGGTTTTTGCGTGGCTTGGGCTTCACTGGGGCTGAGTCGCTCCATCACCAGCCTGGATGGGATGGCGAAAGCCAAGCGAGGGGTTTGGGGGTTTTGGGTGAATTCGACGGCAGCACTGCGTGATTTGAAGGGGCCTGAGACCAAGGCAAACTGCGCCAACTTTTCGCCAGGCTTGTAAGTGGCCACGATGTGCGCCTCAGCCAGTTTGGGGTTGGCTTGCTGCCAGGCCGCAACGTTTTTGAAAACGGGCAAGGCCATATGTTGGACCAGATAGCTGTCCGCGGGCAATTTCTTGGCCCAGGCTTGTCCGGCGGCGGCCTCATTCGGCAGCTCATCGACCAAGTCCGCCGCAGGACGCGACACATTCTCTGTCTTAGGCGTATCAGCCTTGACGGTTTCTGCTGTTTTGGCGTCGCTGGCTTTGGTGATTTTTTTGCTGTCGGTGGTTTTGCCTTGCACCGCATTCGTGGCCGCTTGGCTGTTGGTAGGCTCGTTGCTTGCGCGGGCGAGGGGTTTGAGGAAATCGAAGGCGGAAGGATTGAGCCAGTACAAGAACCCCGTCGATGCGGCCAGCAAAGCCAAGGCAGCGCCAACCCATTTGAGGGTGCGCACCCATGAGGAACTCCCCACTGCGGCCGTTTTTGTCGCCATGCTGCGGTTGCGTTTGGCAAAGGGGTTGGTGAATTTCTTTTTCACCAAGGGCTCGGGCAAAGAGGCTGTTTCAGACGCATTCAGACGGGTCAAGAAGGCGCGCACTGCTTTTTGCTGCGCCGCCCCTTGCGCCTGCGCAATCAATTGAGCGCGTTGTTGCGCGTTGGGCAATTCAATTTCCCATCGTGTGATGTTTTTGCCAAACGCACTGAGCGAGGGTTGGGCCTGCCTGGAGGTGTCCAAAAACAAGATCAGGCGGATATTGGCCCCGGGAAAGTTGTGCACCAAGCTGGCCAGCAGTTGCAGCTCATGCTCGGGCACGGCTGAAGCGTTGTTCAACACCCAAAATTGCGTGGCTAAAATATTTTTGCGGCCTTGCATCGCCTGCGCCAAAGATTGATGGGCTAAGGCCTGATTGAAACGCCCTAACAAATCATCTGAGCTGGTGGGAAAATAAACTTCGACTTTGCTGGTGGGCGTGAACTTGCGTAACCGGGCAATCAACAAGTTGCCGTAATGCTCCAGCGCAGCTGCATGAGAGGCCAAAATCGCAACATTCAAACCGTCACGGGTCAAGGCGGTGACACAGCCGTCGACCAGCTCGCGGTCATCAGACTGGA
Organism: Comamonadaceae bacterium; assembly: GCA_947452635.1. GTDB lineage: Bacteria > Pseudomonadota > Gammaproteobacteria > Burkholderiales > Burkholderiaceae_C > Limnohabitans_A. Next base: position 35,868 of record CANGEE010000002.1, read on the forward strand.
AGTAAAAGTCTTCCAGTTCTGGTGCCATGGGGCGTGACAGATTGAACATGGGGTCCGCTCCTTAAGGGTTGATTAAACGGCCATCCGCATCGAACTGCATGTCTTTCGGCAGCTTCGGTGCAGGGCGTTGCATAGGTTGTACACCAGGGCGGATTTGCGCCAAGTTAAACACATAAGCCAGCACTTGCGCCACTGCGTAGTACAGGGCTTCTGGAATGTTTCGATCGATGTCGGTGGTGAAGTAAATCGCCCGCGCCAAGGGGGGCGAAGCGAAAATCTCAATCCCATGCAGCTTGGCTTCCTCCCTGATTTTGGCGGCAATGTGGTCTGCCCCTTTGGCCAGCAAAATAGGCGCGCCGTCACCTGCAGGGTCGTAGGACAAGGCCACTGCAAAGTGTTCAGGGTTGGTGATCACCACGTCGGCATCTTTGACTTTTTGGATCATCCGCGCATTGCTCATTTCGCGTTGGCGTTGTCGGATCTTGGCCTTGACCTCGGGTTTGCCTTCCATGTCCTTCATTTCGTCTTTGACCTCTTGCTTGGTCATGCGCATGCTTTTGATAAACGCGTAGCGCTGGTAGGGCGCGTCGATCAAGGCAATGAACAACAGGCACAAGGACAGCCACAGTGCAGACTCGGCAATCAACAAGCCTGCGGCTTCCAAAGCGGGTTGCAAACTCATCTCGCCCATGTGCAGCAACTCGCCCAAATGGCGGTTGACCAAGATCCACAAGACGGTACCGATCAAGGTGACCTTGGTCATGGATTTGAGCAACTCGACCCAAGCTTTGGAGCCAAAAATCCTGGCCAATCCGGCGCCGGGATTGAGTTTGCCGAAATTAGGCAATATGCTTTTGAGTGAAAACAGGTAGCCACCGGTGGCCCCACTGGCCAAAATGGCGGCCACAGCGGTCAACAACAACAAGGGCAGAACCAGCAGCAAGCCATCGGCCATTTGCTGACCAAATACCGTCGGCAACAGGTTGGGTGAATCCAAGGTTTTACGATCAAAGGTAAAGCCGGCAGCAAAGTGCTGAGACAAACGCGCCACCCACACGCCGCCAATCATGAACATGATCATCATGGCCGAAATGGTCACAGCCGCCGCAGGCAATTCGGTGGATCGCGCAACTTGGCCTTGATCTCGCGCTTGGCGCAGTTTGCGCGCCGTCGGCTCTTCGGTCTTTTCTGATGATTCACTGGCACTCATGGCGTTTCATCCGTTAAGGCAAGCCCACCAGGCTGCGTGTTTGTGACAAGCCTTGAAGCCACATCCATTGAATGCGTGCGCCAATACTGGGTAGGCTCAAAATCATGATCATGAAGCCGGCAATCACCATGGCCGGAAACCCGAGCGAAAAAATATTCAAACTGGGTGCTGCACGTGTGGCCACGCCCAGTCCTACGTTGATGAACAACAGTGTCACCATCACAGGCAACGCCGTCAACAGACCCCCTAAAAAGATCATGGAGCTCCATGTCACCAGTTGGCCCCAAGCGGCTTGGCCCATCAGACTTTTGCCAATCGGCATGCTGTTGAAGCTGTCAATCACCAAGCCCAGCAGCAGCGCATGCCCACCCAGACCGACAAAAATCAGGGTGGACATGACCAATAAAAATTGCCCGATCACAGGCACGTTACCCACGTTGGGGTCAATCATGGTGGCCATCGACAGACCCACGGCATTGGACACGGATTGGCCAGCCACCAAAATGGCCGCCGTCACAACTTGCAAGATCAAACCCATGACCAAGCCGATCGCCAGTTGATTGAAAATTTCCAGCAACCCCAATGGCGACAGAGGGTCGATGGTGGGCCAATCGTGCAAAGGGTAGACCAGCCAGGTCAAGGTCAGGGCCAATAAAATGCGAATGCGCAGCGACAGCGCCCGCAATGAAAAAACCGGCGCTGCAAGCAACAGGGCCGAAATGCGCAGCATGGGCCACAGCAGCGTGTAAAAACGCTCGAGAAGTTCGGTGGCGGCAAAGTTCATGGCTTGCGTCTTTGGGGGGCAACCCGCTCAAGTGAATAAGCCAGGAATGCGCTGAAAGATGCTGCGGGTGTAGTCCACCAAGGTGGTCAATTGCCAACTGCCAATCACCGCCAAAGTCAGTGCCAACGCGGCCAATTTGGGGATGAAGCTCAAGGTCATTTCGTTGATGGACGTGGCCGCTTGCAAAATGCCGATCACCAGACCGACCACCAAGGAAACGCCCAACAGCGGTGCTGAAATCAGCACCGTCATCCACAGGGCCTGTCGCCCCAAGTCCACGACCGCAGAGGTATCCATGTTCAGTTCCCCAAAGTTCAGGTGACAAAACTGGCGGCCAAGGACCCCAGGATCAGGCTCCAGCCGTCGACCAAGACAAACAACATCAATTTGAAAGGCATTGAAATCATCATGGGCGAGAGCATCATCATGCCCATCGACATCAGCACGCTGGCGACAATCAGGTCAATCACAACGAAGGGGATGTAGATCAAAAAGCCAATGGTGAACGCGCTTTTCAGCTCCGACGTGATGAACGCGGGCACCAAGGTGGTGAAGGGCACATTGTCTGGGCTGATGGCATCGGCCTTGCGTGCCATTTGCATGAAGAGGGCAATGTCATCTTCGCGCGTTTGCTTCATCATGAAGCCGCGCAACGGCGCTTCAGCGGCGGCCAGCGCTTTGTCAAAGGACATGCCTTTTTCCATGTAAGGCACCAACGCATTGACATACACATCGTTGAGCACCGGGCTCATGATGAACAGGGTCAAAAACAGGGCCAAGCCTACCAGCACGGTGTTGGGGGGTGTTTGCCCGGTGCCCAGGGCTTGGCGCAAAATCGACAACACGATGATCACGCGGGTGAAAGCGGTCATCATCAACACCAAGGACGGCAGCAGCGTCAGCGACGTCATCAGCGCCAGCAACTGCAGCGTCAAACTGTATTGCGTCCCCCCTTTGCCGCCGGTGACATTCACCAGTGGCATGCCTTGTGACAGCGCCGCCAAGGGCAGAGCCAACAAGGCGAAAGCAGCCAGCCACAATGTCAGTTTACGCGGCATGGTCAACCTCTTGCCGGTTGCTTGCAGGGTTCACTTGCCACTGGCCCAAGGTGTTGATTTGGGTGGGGGTGATGCTGATCAAAATTTCGTGTTCGTCGACACGCACCAAGGCTATTTTTTGGCGTGTACCCACGCCCAGTGTTTCAAGCATTTGCAAGCGACGGCCGGGTTGACCTGAGGTCAACATCTTGGTTTGCACGCGCTTGAGGCTCCACAGCACCGCCATCAGCAGTGCGATCACGAGGGCCATGCTGCCCAGCATGCGCAGCACTTCCATGGCAGTCAGGCCAGCATTCATTCACAGGCTCACAAATTCTTCATGCGTTCAGAAGCGGGGGCGACGCGGGTCAAGCGAATGCCGTAGCGTTCATTGACCAAAACGATTTCACCTTGCGCCACCACGGTGTTGTTCACCAACAAGTCCAGCGGTTCGCCCGCAATGCGGTCGAGTTCGACCACGCTGCCTTGTGACAAGCGCATCAGGTCGCGAATTTTGATCATGGCGCGGCCCACCTCAATCGATAAAGTGACGGTGATGTTTTGCAGCACGTCGGCATTGATTTGTCCGGACGCGTCGTCTGTCGCGGTATCGTGTGTGTCGCTCATGGTCGTTGTCCTGTGGGGTTCATTGCACGTCGGGGATGATGGCCCGCTCAATTTGTACAGCGGTTTGGGTACCTAAAGTGCCCACCTGGGCTTCAAAAGCCGGGATGCCGTTGATCAAAAGTTTGGCGTTGTCCGGTTTCTTGAAATACAGCAAATCGCCGGCTTGCATGTTTTCGATCTCGCCAAAAGAAGACTCGATGGCGCCCAGCAAAACCCGCATTTCCACCGCTGCGTTGTCCACCGCGATGGCCAGATCTTCATGCCATTGTTTTTCAGAGTCTTCGTTGCCATCGCTGGTTTGAGCGCGGTTGCGCAGCAGTTCACGGGCAGGCTTGAGGGAAGCGTAGGGATAGACCAAGTCGATGAAACCGTTGGCGTTGTTGCCCTCGGAGTCAAAGCGAGTCAGGATGACCAGGTCGTTCTCATCGGCAATTTGCGCGAACTGAGGGTTGATCTCTTGGCTCACCACCTCAAAGTCCAGCTCCATGACGGGGCCCCAGGCTTCTTTCAGCGAGCGAAAAAAGACATCCAAAATCATCTTGATGATGCGCAGCTCGGTCGGGGTGAATAAACGCCCAGAAGGCAATTGACCCACGCCACGGCCAAAGCCACCAAAAAAGCTGTCGAGCGAGCTGAACACGACCGTCGGGTCGATCACCACCAAAGAGTTGCCGCGCAAGGGGTTCATGCGCACGGTGTTGACCGACAGTGGGGGTTTGAGTGTTTTGAGGTAGTCCCCAAAACGCACGATCTCGACCCGTTTGGGGTTGATGCGCGGGGTGGTGCGCAGCATTTCCAGCAAACCCAATCGAAACGTGCGAATGAACCGCTCGTTGATCATGTCAATCGAGGTGATGTTCACACCCAGACTGGAGTCTTCGCTGGCCAGGTCGTGTTTTTTCACCCGCGCCGTGGTGTTGAAACCCGTATCGACCGGAATCGAGCCGTCCGTCACGCCTTCGGTCAGGACGTTCAGTTCGTCTTGGGTCAGCAGTGAAGAGGCCATGGCGTGGGTTGCGATCGGGGTGTCACAAGGTGCATCACTGCACGATGAAATTGGTGAAGTAAACGTCTTCGATACCGCCGAAGTCTTCGTACTTCTCCAGCAAGGTGTTCATCGTGTCACGGATTTTTTGCGCCAGTTCTTTGCGAAACTCAGGTTTCACCAGATCGGCATCGGTGGTCATGCGCATCGTGTCCATGATGGCTGAACGCAAAGCGAAGTCGTGCTTTTTGACGTTTTCAAACACCCGATCGTCATAGTGGGTCATGATGGCCAGCTGCACCGACATGACTTTCTTGGAACCACTGACGTTGACCAAGAATTCACGCTCCACTTGCATGTAGGTGTATTCGAAGCGCGTCAACTCAGGTGAGTTCTTCGCGACTTTGCCGGGCGGGCCTTTGGGGCAATCCGCCTTGGGTTTTTCGTCTTTGGCCCCATGCTCAGCAGGTTTGGCGTGTGGGTCAGGCTTGGCGTGAGGGTCGGGTTTGGCGTGCGGGTCGGCTTTTTCGCCATGCGCGTCGCCGCCTTTTTCTTTTTTCTGCGGCAAACAGTCTTCTTTGGCCGCGCCATGGCCTTCGGCCGCGGCTTCCAACTCTTCAGGCGTGGGCGGTTTGGGGTTGAACGCGCCTGACAAGAACAAGGTGGCCACCACGGTGGCTGCGACCAACACCAACAAGGCGACCACGCCAAGGACGATCATGATGATCGGCTTCTTCGATTTCTTCGGTTCGACTTCCGCTGGGACTTCTTCAGCCATGGGACACCTCTTGTTTAGTCATCGTCAAACAATCTGCCACCTCGCCTCCACAGGCCTAGGTGCTCAAGCCAGGACGTCAAATCCGTCCGTGCTTCGTTTTGGTTGGGAAGCGGGCGAAACCCCAATTTCAGCCTGCGCTGATTTTGGCGTGTTGATGACGTCCGTGCGATCCCTTTGGGGTGTCGGATTTCCGTCAGATTGACGACCCGCGTCACTGTTCACCCAGACAGAAGCAACTGCCATGCCTGATTGTGACAAGGTCTCTTTGAGCTTGGGCATGCTTTGCACCATGAGCTCGCGTGTCAGGGGGTTTTCTGAGCGGAACATGGCGTCTAAGCCTTTGGCATGCATGTCCAATTCCACATCAATACGGCCCAAATTGGCGGGGTTCAGGCGCATTTGCAGTTTCCATTCACCCCGCGCAATTTGACTTTGCAGCCGCTCGGCCATGGCCTGACCCAAACGATCGGCCAGTTGCTGGTAATGTTCCTGGCGCAGGGTTTGCGCCATGCCAGGTGTCGGGGCTGCGCTGGGCAGTGGCGGGCTGATCTGGGGTGTGCGTGCGGTTTCACTGCCCTGCGTCGACCAACCGCTGTCAGTGGAACCCACCGCGAGCGCGTCTTCGCTGTCGGCGGCCAGTGGGCTGGTCAAGTCCAGGGCCACGGCGCGGATGGGGGCGCCCAAGGTGGTGGCGGTCAAAGCGCCCCAGGCCGAGGTCATGGCCGTGCCGCTCATTTGCGTGAGTTGTTGCGTCACCAGGGCCCAAGCGGGCACCAGGCGGATACGCATCGCGTCTTGGGGCAATGGCTGAGCAGGGGCCAACAGGTCCAGCGCCTCGGTCGCGCCGGTTGAGGCCGTCGCCTCGGCTTTGGCGGATCCTTGCAAGTCCAGGGGCAGCGCGGGAACCGCGGCTGCTGTCAAAACGGGTGCTGGCGACACGGGTGCGGGTGTCACGCCAGGCAGGTTGACCGGCGCTAATGAAAGCGGCGGTACAGAAGTGGCTGTGAAAGCCGTGGGCGATGTCAAGACGGGTGCTGGCGACACGGGTGCGGGTGTCACGCCAGGCAGGTTGACCGGCGCTAATGTAAGCGGCAGTAAAGAAGGGGCTGTGAAAGCCGTGGGCGATGTCAAGACGGGTGCTGGCGACACGGGTGCGGGTGTCACGCCAGGCAGGTTGACCGGCGCTAATGTAAGGGGCAGTACAGCAGTGGCTGTCAAAGCCGAGGGCGATGACAATGCAGAGGTCAGTCCCGTTGCGCTCCCCAAGCCATTGCCGGTGGGCATCTGGCTCACGCCAGCGTCAGGTCCCTGGCTGGGCGAGGTGCCGAAGTTGCCCAGCGCCACAGGACTCAGTGGCACAGCGTTGGCCATGGCGGCCCAATCCATCATGGTGGCGGAGGGTGTTTCCGACGTGACCAAGATGGCTGAAGGCAAGGTGGGGCCGCTGGTCCGCGCCGAAGGGGCGGTCGCGGCGTTTTTCAGACCACTGATTTGCATCGAAATTTCGGCCGACAACTGACTGGCCAGCCAAGCCAAATCGGATGGCGCCGCCGGCGTCGCAGCGGTGGTCGCCGGGTCGAGGCCTGAGGGGATGATGGTCAGTGCAGCTGCCGCGTCGCTTTTAACTTGCGTTGGCGCCGCCATTTCGCCAAACAGGGCCTTGACAGCGGCCTCGTCCAAGCCTTGGGCCCTTGCAAAAGCGCTCAAGCTGCTGGGGTCGGGCAACGCGTTGCTGGTGGTGATCAGGCTGAGTTGCTCACCCAAGACCTCGGTTTTCAGATCCCCAGTTTCGGTGACGGTTGTCTCCGTTGCAGCGGCAACATCTTGCCGCTCGTGCGTGGGCAACAAGCCGCGCATCAGTCCGGCAAAAATGCGGCCGTTGGGGGTGTTTGCGACGCGACCTGGGTCACCGGACAACTCGACCCCGTTGGCGGTCTGCGCAGCACTGGCGGCCGTGGCCGAGGCATGCGTTGCAGGCGCTGGCGCGGGCGTTGCAGAAGCTGAAAACATCAAAGTGGCATCCATGGCGTGTCCGTGGGTTAAAGCGTTTTCGGATCTGAAAAACTGCAGATGTCAGAGATGTAGCAAAAACCGTGACCGGACAGGCCTTGCCACTGACGCCATCGCACAGGACGGGTGGGGTGGACTTCGGTGTCGGATTTCACAGTGGCATGGACTTTGCAAGGTTGAGTGGAACTTTGGTCATTTTTGGAATGGAAAAAACGCTGTCAGGCTTGTGGCCTGGGGCATCTTCAATATGAGCACCCTTACCCTGTCAACTCTCCGACAGAACCTGTCCCGGTTTGATTACACCGGCCTGGGTCTGCCTGCGTTGGTGCTGCTCATCATGGCGATGCTGGTGTTGCCTTTGCCGCCTTTGTTGTTGGATGTTTTGTTCACCTTCAACATCGCCACCAGCCTGGTGATCATCATGATCGCCATTGGCACCCGAAAGCCGCTGGAATTTTCTTCTTTCCCCTCGGTGTTGTTGTTTGCCACCATGCTGCGGTTGGGTCTGAACGTGGCATCCACCCGTGTGATTTTGGTCAACGGCCATGAAGGCCATGAAGCGGCTGGCAAGGTGGTGGCGGCATTTGGCGAGTTCGTGATCGGCGGCAACTATGTCGTCGGTTTCATCATCTTTGCGATCTTGATGATCATCAACTTCATTGTGGTGACCAAGGGTGCAGGCCGGGTCTCTGAAGTGAATGCCCGATTCACCTTGGACGCGATGCCGGGCAAGCAAATGTCCATCGATGCCGATTTGAACGCGGGCGTGATTGACCAAGAAACCGCCAAGCGGCGGCGTGAAGAGTTGGGCCAAGAGTCTGACTTTTTCGGCTCCATGGACGGTGCGTCCAAGTTCGTCAGCGGCGACGCGGTCGCCGGTCTGCTGATTTTGATCATCAACTTGATTGGTGGCTTGGCGATTGGCATTGGGCAGCACGGTTTGTCGCTCAGCGACGCCGGTCGCATCTACACCTTGCTGACCATCGGTGACGGTTTGGTGGCGCAAATTCCTTCTTTATTCTTGTCTTTGGCCACCGCCATCATTGTGACGCGTGTGACCACCTCGGAGTCGATGACCGAGCAGGCTTCGACCCAGTTGGCCAATCCCACAGCCTTGTTCATGGCCGCCGGCATCATGGCCATTTTGGGTGTGGTGCCTGGCATGCCGCATCTGGTGTTTTTGACTTTGGCCCTGGGCGCTGCGGCCATGGCCTGGCGCATCTTGCAAAAATCAGCCACGCCTGAGGCTGAGCCGGTGAGTGCAGCCGCTCAGGCGGCGTTGGACGAACCTAAAGAACTCGATTGGGACGATGTGGACCAAGTGGACCTGATTGGTTTGGAAATTGGCTACGGCTTGATCCCTCTGGTCAATCCTGAAACCGGCGGTCAATTGATGAGCCGTGTCAAAGGCGTGCGCAAAAAATTGTCGGCGGAGTTGGGCTTTTTGGTGCAACCGGTGCGCATCCGTGATGCTTTGAACATCGATCCTGATGCCTACCACATCGTGCTCAAAGGCGTGGCGCGCGGCAAAGGCCAAATCAAGGTGGGCCGTGAGTTGGCGATCAACCCCGGTCAGGTGTATGGACCCTTGGAAGGTCAAGCGACCAAAGAGCCTGCTTTTGGCTTGGATGCGGTGTGGATTGACCCGGCCGAGCGCGACCATGCACGCACCTTGGGTTACACCGTGGTGGACGCCAGCACGGCGGTCGCCACCCACTTGAACAAAGTGCTGCGCGACAACGCTTCTGATTTGCTCAGCCATGACGAAGTGCAGCAATTGCTGGACAAATTGGCCGCCAGATCGCCCAAGTTGGTCGAAGATTTGGTGCCTGGTAAGTTGTCGCTGGGTGTGGTCACCCGCACCTTGCAGAACTTGTTGAATGAATCGGTGTCGATCCGCGATATGCGCTCGATTGTGGAAACCCTGTCGGAGGTGGCCAGCCGCACCCAAGAGCCCGATCAACTCACCGCCCTGGTGCGACCCAAGCTGGGTCGCATGATTGTGCAAAGCCTGGTCGACGAATCCAATTCTTTGTCAGTGATGACCTTGGACCCTGGTTTGGAGCAATTGCTTCACAACGTCTTGCAGCAGAGTGCACCCGGCCAAAACATGGCCATTGAGCCCGGTTTGGCTGAGCGGCTGTTTGCGGCATTGCGTGAAGGCGCGCGTGCGGTGGAGGAGTTGGGCCATCCTGCCGTGTTGGTGGTCTCGCCCACGATCCGTCCTTGGTTGTCGCGCGCTGCGCGCTACCGCGTGAACGATTTGACCTTGCTGTCTTACAGCGAGATTCCGGACGATCAAAGCGTCAAGGTGGTGCACACCGTGCACGCCGAGACCCGTTAATTTTTTGAACACATTGCAGCAACGCCATGGAACTCAAACGCATTCTTGCCCGTGACACCCGCAGCGCGACCGAGCGTGCCATGAGTTTGTATGGCCCGGACGTGCTGATCATTGCCAACCACCGTGTGGGTGGTCAAACCGAACTGGTGGTTGCGGTGGAATTGGCTTCGGCCCGTCCAGATGCCAACGGCCATGTGTTTGACAGTGACAATCCCTTTGCGAAATCGGTCGCCACGCCACGTGAGCCGACCTTGGACACCAGCGTCAGTTTCAACGATCAATTGGGCCATGCTTTGCGCGGGCAAGAACCCGTCCAGGCCAGCAGTGCTGGGCGCAAAGATCCGTTGTTGAATGCCACGCGTCACGATCCTCTGACGAAAAACGAACCCTTGTTGAAGCCGCCTGAAGCACTGCGCGATCAGGTGCGCAGCCAAGAAATTGTGGCCTTTGTGGTGGAAGAATTGGCCGCCTTGCGCCGAGAGTTCCGTGTCAGCCAGCAAAGTGCTGAGTGGCAAAGCACGCAGCCGATTGCGCCTGCGGTACAGCCCTTGGTGCAAGCCATGCATCAGGCCGATGTGCCTGCCGGTCTGCGCACTTTGCTGATCGATGCGATCAAAGACCATGACAGTGAACAAGAGGCTTTGCAATCCATTCGCGAGATGCTGACTTCCTCTTTGCAACGCGGCGGTGCGCCCGGTGCTTTCGAGGGGGTGCATGCCATCGCAGGCCCCTCGGGCGCTGGTAAAACCTTGATGGCTGCGCGTTTGGCCTTGCACACCGCAGTCCATGCCAGCACAGAGCAAGTGGCTTTCATCAGTTTCCATGACGCGCGCATCGGTGCCTGGAGTCAAACCCAAATGCTGTGTGCGCAAATGGGAGTGGACTGTTACCGTGCCCCCGATGCCGCGACCTTGGGTGTGTTGCTGGCCGAGTTGTCGCAGCGCCAATTGGTCCTGATCGACACCCCCGGCGTGCAAATGGTCGAGCGTTTGAAGGACATCAAAAAAATTCATGCCCAAACCATCATGCATGCCGTGCTGCCCGCAGATGCGTCGGCGGTGAGCGTGCACCGCATCTTGAAAGAGGCCGCCAAGCAAGCCGGCATGGAATGGGACAGTCTGATGATCAGCAAGCTCGATGAATCCAGTGCGCCTTGGGCCCTGCTGCAATTCATGTGCAACGAAGCCGATGTGCCGGTCTTATCGGCCGCCAGCGGTTCTGAGCGTTTGACCGATTTGGTGATGGGTTTTACCCCTGCGCAACTGGTCCATTTGGCGGTGAGTCATTTGCTGCCGGGCCTGCCGCCAACCCCATCGTTGCAGGCGTCCAGCAGCGCTAGCCCCTCCATGGGTCTTTCGGATGCCACGGCGTTCAACGCACGTGCCATGACCTTCAATACGGCCTCGGCCCGTTCATAAGCCACCCATGCAAAAACTGACTCAAACCCAAGTGATTGGCATTGCCAGTGGGAAGGGGGGTGTGGGTAAAACCACCATCTCTGTCAATTTGGCCGTGGCCCTGCAAGGCATGGGTTTCAAAGTCATGCTGTTTGACGCAGACTTGGGCTTGGCCAATGCCCAAATTGCCTTGGGCTGCCGCTGCCCATTCAACTTGAGCCATTTTTTGAGCGGTGAGAAAACGCTGGAAGAAATCATCGTCACCACCCGCTATGGTGTGAAACTGGTGCCGGGGGCTTCGGGCATGCGCGAGATGGCCAATTTGAGCGTGCTGCAAGCCGCACGCATCGTGCAGGCCTTCAGTGCCCTGGAAGACGATTTGGACTATTTGATTGTGGACATGGCCGCGGGTATCGCCCCAGCGGTGTTGTCTTTCATGGCGGCCACCAGTCGTCGCTTTATTGTGGTGCGCGACGACCCTTCTTCGATTGCCGACGCCTATGGCACGATCAAGGTCTTGACCAAAGATTACGGCCTGGAAGACATTTACCTGATTCCCAATGGCGTGAGCAACGCCCAAGAGGGACGTAAATTGTTTGAGCGCATCAACCAAGTTTGCACCCGCTTTTTGCATAAATCGATCCAGTACCTGGGTTCGATTGAGCAGGACGAATTGATTTTGGCGGCCTTGAAAAAACACCAGTCCACCTTGGAGTTCGCGCCCAGCAGTGCCGGTGCGCGTGACTTCAGGCGCTTGGCGGTGGCCACCAACGATTTGACCCCCGTGGACCATGCCAGTGGCGGGGTGCAGTTTTTTGTAGAGAGGCTGGTCTCCTCCAGGACCTGAAGCACCATGGTTGTCTCTACACGTTTGTATGCAGAAGTGCAAAACAACAGCGAAGCGCTGGTGTTGGCGCATCTGGGCATGGTCAAACGGGTGGCATTGCATTTAAAGGTGCGCTTGCCGCCCTTCATGGAATTGGATGAATTGATCCAGGTCGGCATGATTGGCTTGTTGGAGGCCTCACGCGCCTATGACCCGGCCAAGGGCATTGAATTTGAAAATTTTGCCCACAGTCGCGTGCGGGGCGCCATTTTGGACGAAGTTCGCCGACTGTCTTTTTTACCTCGCTCGGCGGTGGCCATCAACAAATCGCACAGTGAAGCCACCCATGAATTGGCCGCCGATTTAGGTCGAACGCCCACCCAAGCCGAATTGGCTGAGCACATGGGCAAGGACATTGAGCTGTTTCACAAAGAGCGCAGCCAAGCGCGTCGCTTTGAAACCTATTCGATGGAAGTGGTCTCTGAAGAGGTCATGAACATCGCCGGAGACGCCTCCAGGCAGCCCGAAGCCATTGTGGAGCACGAGCAATTCATGCAAGCACTGACAGGGGCGATCGCCGATTTGCCTGAGCGCGAGCAGTTGCTAATGAATTTGTACTACGTTGAAGAGCTGAACCTGAAAGAAATTGGTGAAGTTCTGGGCGTGACCGAGTCGCGGGTCAGCCAGTTGCTGACCGCGGTCGTGAAGAAATTGCGCGGCAGCTTGAATGTCACCCCAGTGGAGACATCCAAGCCGCGTGCGGCGAAAGCGTAAAGAGTGAGAAATCGCGTGATGAAATCGCTCAAGTTTTGGATGGCAGCACCGATACCTGTTGTAGCAGATACAACAGGAGCGACAGATCATGCGAGTCAATTTCAAAGCTATCGAAGGTTACGGCGAAGGCAATCGGACGTCACAGGCGTTGGTGGCCAACAAAGTCGAGCTGATTCAGATGTTGTTCGACGGCTTGATCGAGAGCTTGGTCACTGCGCGTGGTCACATTGAGCATGGATCGATTGAAGATAAGAACAAAAGCTTGACCCGTGCCGGTCGCATTGTGATTGGTTTGCAAGGTGCTTTGGATTTGGACAAGGGCGGCGAGTTGGCTGGCAACTTGCATGAGCTGTACAGCTATGTGACACGCCGCCTGATTCA
>CANGEE010000003.1 GCA_947452635.1 Comamonadaceae bacterium
CGCATGGCTGAAAGACACCTCGCTGGTCCAGGCCCGATGATGCACACAAATTGATGTACATCAAGAAATAAAGGCTCTGCCAAGTTTAAGCTCGGCGAATGCCGAAGCGAATCCAAACCGTCCAAACCAGCGCTTTACCCCTTATTCAATCCATTGAATTCGATCAACCTCTGAAATGGTTGGTTCTGGGTTGGAAAGACGTGGCGCGCCATCCTTTTTGGAGTTTGTTACATGGCGTGGTGATGACCGTCGCAGGCCTGTTGATCACCGCCTTGGCGCATGATCAATTTTGGCTTTTGGCAGGGGCTATCTCAGGATTTTTAGTCGTGGCGCCGGTCTTGGCAACCAGCCTGTACGCCATGAGCCGTGCTGATGAGCGAGAAGAAAAAGTAGATGCCGCCTTACTCATCTCGACATGGACCCGTTGGCAACGCCATGCCAAGCAAGACCCTGCTGGTTATTGGAGCTTGATTCAATTTGGCTCGTTATTGGCCCTGGCCGCCACTGGATGGGTTTTAACCTCTTGCGCACTGATCACATTGGCGGCCTATCAACCCATCCACACCCCTATGGATTTCATACGGCATGTGGTCTTGGCCCCTGAAGGGTATCTGTTCGAAATGTGGCTGACCGTTGGTGGCTTGATGGCAGCGCCCATCTTTGCGTCCAGCGTGGTGTCTATGCCTATGCTGTTAGATAAACGCGTCACAGTTTTACAAGCTGTCATGACCAGTTGGAAAGCCGTTATCGCGCATCCCGCCATCTTGGCTTTTTGGGCTTTCTTGATCATGGGTTTTGTCACCCTGGGTGTGATGTCACTTTTCCTGGGCTTGGTGTTTGTAGTCCCTATGCTGGGCCACGCCAGTTGGCATGCTTACAAAGACCTGGTGGATGCGCGTCAATTGCCCGACCGTTGGTCTTCTGAGGCGTTGTGATGTGGGGTTGGACTGAAACACAGATCGCAGGTTTTGGTTTGACCTTCGGCGTAGGCGCCTTTATGGCCTACATGCTGTTCATCATTGGCCATCTGGCATGGGAATCGAAAGCCGGAAAATTTGGCACTTTTGTTATTTTTTTAGGACTTGCTTTTGGCATGGTGGGTTTTATAGCCAAAGGCTTGATCCAATGGTTTTTAGAAAAATGATCTGTATAAACTTGTGGATAGTTGGACTGAAAAAGACAGGTTATCCACAGACTTCGATGCTTTTCAGAAGTTGTTCATAAAACAGGTACACCAGCGAAGCAGAGTCTTGCACATGCGCTCAAACGGCCTAAGTCCTTGATCGGTATGGACTTACAACCCTTATCCACAGAAGTGAGCGATGCTTATCTACTACTACTATCTTGATATAAAGAAATAAGAGAAAGAGAGAGGACAAGCTTGAGAGGTAAAATGAGGTCCTTTCATGCTCACTGGATTCACGTTGGCAGCCTCCGCATCAAGCACTACGATCTGTTACGAAATCAAAAGCGCTGACTTGGCATTGGTGGCGCTTTTATTGAAAACAGCGCAATTGGATACGTTGGCCAGTGATTTGAAAATGCAATTGGCTGACACCCCTGATTTTTTTGAGCAAGAACCGGTGGTCATCGATTTGGGCGGATTGCCTGATGCCGAAAAAGTGCTGGCGATTGATTTTGCAAAGTTGATTCATCTGCTGCGTTCGCATGGCATGGTGCCAATTGCCTTGCGTTCAGGTTCAGCCGAACACATGCAAGCAGGCAAATCGGCGGGATTGATGGACGCCACTTTTGCGCGTATTTTAAAAACACCCGCCGCCACACCTGTGCCCGTTGCCAAACCAGCACCTGTGAAAGCAATGCCGGTGGCTCCACCACCAGAGCCCGTGAACCATTTGGGCGCTTTGGTGATCGACAAGCCTTTGCGTTCAGGTCAGCAAATTTATGCCAAGGGGCGCGATTTGGTGATCTTGGCCATGGTCAATCCTGGTGCTGAAGTGATTGCCGATGGCAGTATTCACGTCTATTCGACACTGCGCGGCAAGGCCATTGCGGGGGCTAAAGGCAACAGCCAGGCCATGATTTTTGCCCAATGCATGGAGCCGGAGCTGATCTCGATTGCAGGCGTGTACCGCACCAGTGAAAATGCCTTGCCTGCTGAAATCAGGGGGCAAGCGGCACAAGTCAGTCTCAAGCATACGCCCGATGGTGAAAAATTAGTCATTCAAGCCCTCAGGTCTTGATTTTTATAATCTTGTTTTCTATTTTTTATCTCTCAGAAAGACCTATCACCCATGGCAAAAATCGTTGTTGTGACTTCCGGCAAAGGTGGCGTCGGTAAAACGACCACCAGCGCCAGTTTCGCCACAGGCCTGGCCCTGCGCGGGCTGAAGACTGTGGTGATTGACTTTGATGTGGGTCTGCGCAACTTGGACTTGATCATGGGTTGCGAGCGCCGCGTCGTGTATGACTTCATCAATGTGATTCAAGGTGAAGCCAACCTGAACCAAGCCTTGATCAAAGACAAACAATGTGACAACCTGTTCGTCTTGGCCGCATCGCAAACACGTGACAAAGACGCTTTGAGCCAGGAGGGCGTAGAGAAGGTTTTGAACGATTTGGCGGGGATGGGCTTTGACTACATCGTTTGCGACTCGCCAGCGGGCATTGAGACGGGTGCATTGATGGCCATGCACTTTGCCGACGAAGCGTTGATCGTCACCAATCCTGAAGTGTCCTCGGTGCGTGATTCAGACCGCATTTTGGGCATGCTCGGCAGCAAAACCAAACGCGCGATTGAAGGCAATGATCCGATCAAAGAGCATTTGCTGATCACCCGCTACAACCCCAACCGGGTTGAAGACGGTCAAATGCTGTCCTTGCAAGACATTCAGGACATTTTGCGTGTGCCCTTGATCGGTGTGATTCCTGAAAGTGAAAACGTGTTGCAAGCCTCCAACCAGGGTACGCCAGCGATTCACATGAATGGCTCGGAAGTTTCGGAAGCGTACAAGGATGTGATTGACCGCTTTTTGGGCGAAGACAAGCCCTTGCGTTTTGTGGATGTTGAAAAAGCAGGCTTTTTCAAGCGCCTTTTTGGAGGGAAATAAGCCATGTCCTTCCTTTCATTCCTGCTTGGGGAAAAGAAAAAAACAGCCAGTGTGGCGAAAGAACGCCTGCAAATCATCCTGGCGCATGAGCGCAGTGGACGCAACGCCGCCGAACCGGATTATTTGCCCGCTTTGCAACGCGAATTGGTGGCTGTGATCAGCAAGTACATCAAAATCAATCCCGACGACATCAAGGTCAACTTGGAACGCCAGGACAATTTGGAAGTACTCGAAGTGAAAATCGAGTTGCCAGACGCGCGGTAAACGCCTGGCTCAGCACCGGTCACAACAAAGGGCTCTGAATTTCAGAGCCCTTTGTGTTTCAAGCGACGAACTGGGCCATCAAGGCTTTCCACTGCGTGCGCGCGGCCTTCAGGTTGCGTTCTTTGACGTGGCCAAAGCCTTTGATTTGTTCAGGAATGCGCGCCACATCCACTGCCACGCGGTGATTGTCGGCATGGAGTTGACTCAAAATCACCGACAAACTGCTTTGGTACTCGCCAATCAAAGCCCGCTCGGTGCGCCGCTCTTCAGTCCGCCCAAATACATCAAGTGGCGTGCCGCGCAAAAACTTCAGGCGCGACAAGACTTTGAAGCCAGTCAGCATCGCGGGCCCAAACTTTTTCTTCACCAACTCGCCTTTGTCATTGGTCTCAGATGTGAGAGGCGGTGCCAAGTGGTAATGGAGTTTGAAGTCGCCTTCAAACAGCCCTGTGACCCGAGACAAGAACGCGGTGTCGGTGTGCAAACGCGCCACCTCGTACTCGTCCTTATAGGCCATCAGTTTGAACAGGTAACGCGCCACGGTTTCGGTCAACACCGTTTTGCCCAGGGCCGATTCGGCTTGCTGCACCTTGCCAACAAAGTGCAAATAGCTTTGCGCATAGGCCGCGTTTTGATAGTCTGTCAAATAGGCCACGCGCCGCTCAATCAAAGTGTCCAAGGTCTCGCGCTTCTTGAATTCAATCACCTGAGAAGGCGCCAAGACGCGCTGCACTGCCGCCGCGTCGTGGGCCGCGTGACGGCCCCATTCGAAAGCGGTTTGGTTGTTTTGCACCTGCACACCGTTGAGTTCCATGGCGCGCAAGATGCTTTCACGCGTCAACGGAATCCAACCCTTTTGCCAAGCGTAGCCCAGGATCATGGGGTTCACATAAATCGTGTCGCCCATCAGTTGATTGGCCATGGTATCGGCATCGAATGCGCCCACACCCTCTACGCCCACCGCTTGGGTGATTTCAGCCAGACATTGCTCGGCCGGGTTTTCCCAATTGCCGTTTTTCACAAAAGCCGCTGTCGGCGTGCCATGCGAATTCAAGGCCACACGGGTGCGGCCTTGGCGCATGCGCAATGCCGTTTCTTTGCTGGCCGTGACGATGGGGTCACAGCCGATGATCACATCGGCGGCGGCCATGCTGACACGGGTGGTGCGAATCTCGTCTTGATGGTTGGCGATCAGCACATGGCTCCAGGTGGCACCGCCTTTTTGTGCCAAGCCGGCTGCGTCTTGGGTGATGATGCCTTTGCCATCAATGTGACCGGCCATGCCCAACAACTGACCAATCGTGATCACGCCGGTGCCGCCCACGCCCGCCACCACCAGGCCATAAGCCTGGGTGAGTGCGGGCAGGATAGGTTCTGGCAAGGCGCCCAAGGCGGCGGGTGATGCCGCTTGGGTCTTGGCTTTTTTCTTCAGCTGACCACCTTCCACCGTGACAAAGCTGGGGCAAAAACCTTTGAGGCAACTGGTGTCTTTGTTGCACGTGCTTTGGTTGATGGTGCGCTTGCGGCCGAACTCGGTTTCCAGCGGCTCGACCGACAAACAATTGGACTGCACGCCGCAGTCACCGCAGCCTTCGCACACCAACTCGTTGATCACCACCCGAACCGCCGGGTCGACCATGGTGCCGCGCTTGCGGCGGCGGCGTTTTTCGGTGGCGCAGGTCTGGTCGTAAATGATGACGGTGCAACCCTTGATCTCGCGCATTTCGCGCTGAATGCGGTCGAGCTCGTCGCGGTGGTGCACCGTCACACCTTCAGCCAAGGCCACGCCGTCGTACTTTTCCGGCTCGTCGGTCACCACGTCAATGCGCTGCGCCCCTTCGGCGCGCATGCTTTGCGCAATCTGCACCACGCTGTGGCCCTCAGGGCGTTCACCCACTTGCTGGCCACCGGTCATGGCGACCGCATCGTTGTAGAGAATTTTGTAGGTGATGTTCACGCCCGCCGCAATGCTTTGGCGAATCGCCAGCATGCCGCTGTGAAAGTAGGTGCCGTCGCCCACATTGGCAAACATGTGCTGGTCGTGGCTGAAGGGCTGTTGCCCGACCCAAGGCACGCCCTCGCCACCCATTTGCGTGAAGCCCACGGTGCTGCGGTCCATCCACACGCTCATGAAGTGGCAGCCGATACCGGCCATGGCGCGCGAACCTTCGGGTACGCGGGTCGAGGTGTTGTGTGGACAGCCCGAGCAAAACCAGGGTGTGCGCTCGCCAATCGCGTTCACATTCAAAACCTGCAGCGAGCGCTCTTTGGCTTCCAAAATCGCCAATTGCGCGTCGATGCGCGCAGTGGTGTCGGCGTCCAAGCCGAGCTTTTTGAGGCGCTTGGCCAAGGCCTTGGCAATCAAGGCCGGCGTTAAATCGGCGTTGGCGCGCAGCAGGGTGCGGCTGTGCGGGTTGGACACCGACCATTCGCCACCGGTGGTTTCGCCCTCTTCTTCGTCGAACTTGCCCAGCACTTTGGGGCGCACATCGTCGCGCCAGTTGTACAGCTCTTCTTTGATTTGGTATTCGATCAGTTGGCGCTTTTCTTCGACCACCAAGATCTCTTGCAGGCCCGTGGCAAATTCTCGGGTGGAATGCGACTCCAGCGGCCAGACCACGCCCACTTTGTGCACCCGAATGCCCAGGCGTTGGCAGGTGGCGTCGTCCAATCCCAAGTCGAGCAAGGCTTGGCGGGTGTCGTTGTAAGCCTTGCCGCTGGCGATGATGCCAAAGCGGTCATGGGGGCCTTGCACCACGTTGTGGTTGAGTTTGTTGGCACGGATGTAGGAGAGTGCGGCATACCATTTGTAGTCAAACAAGCGCGCTTCCTGGTCCAGCGCGGGGTCGGGCCAGCGAATATGAATGCCACCCGCAGGCATCTCAAACTCGGGCAAGATGATCTTCACGCGTTCAGGGTCGATCTCGGCGGTGGCGCTGGACTCGACGATTTCTTGGATGGTCTTCATGCCCGACCAAATGCCGGCAAACCGGCTCAGGGCGATGCCGTGCACCCCCATGTCCAGCACGTCTTGCACCGAGGCAGGAAAGAACACCGGCAGGCCACAGGCCTTGAAAACATGGTCGCTCTGGTGCGCTGCGGTGGAGCTTTTGGCCACATGGTCGTCACCGGCCACGGCCAAGACGCCGCCCCAAGGCGTGGTGCCGGCCATGTTGGCGTGCTTGAACACGTCAGAACACCGGTCGACACCCGGGCCCTTGCCGTACCAAATGCCAAACACGCCATCAAAACGGTTGGTGCCCGGTGGGGCAAAACCCAGTTGCTGCGTGCCCCACAAGGCAGTGGCGGCCAACTCCTCGTTCACGCCGGGTTGAAAGACGATGTTTTGCGCCTGCAAATACGACTTGGCTTTCCACAAAAACTGATCGTAATTGCCCAGGGGTGAGCCGCGGTAACCGCTGATGAAACCGGCGGTGTTTTTGCCTTGTAAGGCATCGCGCTGGCGCTGCAACATCGGCAGCTTGACCAGGGCTTGCACCCCGCTCATGAAAGCGCGGCCACTGTCCAGGCTGTACTTGTCGTCCAGCGTCACGGTTTCCAAGGCTTTGCGAATCGAATCGGGAAGAGGGGCGTTCATCAGGGTCTCCAACGCAGAAAACGTGGCTTCAGTTTAGTGGCTACAAGGGTCGCCGACATGGCTTTTGGTGACATCTCACCGTTGTAATTCACGGTTTTCGGGTTTCCGGTAAAAAACGAACCCCTCGGCGTGCCAGGCCACCGCCCAGGCCAATGGGTGTGCCGTCGGCGCGCCAACAGGCCGCGCCTTCTAGGCTGGCGTCGGCATGAAATTGGATGGCATTCATGCCCCCGCCCACGTTCGGCACGCGCAAGACCGCATGGCCCATGTGTTCCAGCGACGCCTGCAAAGCAGGTGAAAACGCGGGTTCCAATTCCAAATCAAAGCCCTGTGTCCAGATACGCGGCGCTTCCACCGCTTGTTGCAAGCTCATGCCGTGGTCGATCAGGTTGATCAGCGCCTGCAGCGCCGAGGGGAAAATCCGCAAACCGCCCGGCAGTCCCAGCGCATAGCGGGGTTGGCCCTCTTTCACCACCATCAAGGGCGCCATGGAAGAGGTGACGCGCTTGCCGGGCGCCATCGAGTTGGCGCGGTCGGGTCGGGGGTCAAGCACGTAAAGGTAGTTGTTAGGGATCAGGCCGGTGTCGGGCACCATGTAGCGCGCACCAAACACCGAGTTGATGGTTTGGGTGGCGCTGACCACGCGCCCTTCGCTGTCGGCCACGGTGATGTGGGTGGTGTGTGCGCTTTCGGCCGGGCTCAAGCCCGGCGTCCAGTTGCGCGCGCGCTGCAAATCCAGTTGACCGCGCCTCAGGGCGGCGTATTCGGGTGACAGCAAGCGCTCGACAGGCACGTTGACAAAGTCGGGGTCGGCGGTGACGGCGGCGCGGTCGGCAAAGGCCATTTTCAACACCTCGGCCAGCAGGTGCACGCTGGCCGAGGTGCCAAAACCCATGCCGCGCAGATCAAAACCCGCCAAGACGTTCAGCATTTGCTCGATGTGCAGCGGACCCGCACAGGGCGGCGGCGGGCCGATGATGTCAAAGCCCCGGTAAGTGGAGCGCAACGGGGCCGGGTCTCGGGTGCGGTACTGGCGCAAATCGTCCAGCGTTAAAAACCCCTGGTGCTGGGCCATGTCCTCACACAAGGCCTGTCCCAGCGCCCCGCCATACAGCACCGCTGCGCCTTGTTGTGCCACGGTTTTCAAGGTTTGCGCGTAAGCGCCTTGCACCAATCGGTCGCCCTTCTTCAAAGGCTCGCCCTGGGGTAAAAAATAGCGCGAAATCTCAGCGTCTAAGCGCATGTCGGCCGCGTTGTCTGAGATGCAGTCACTCAGGTATTGCGTCACACGAAAACCCCGACTGGCGTGGCCGATGGCTGGCGCCATCACGTCGTCGAGCGACATGCTGCCGTGGCGCGCCAGCATTTGGCACCAGGCCATCAGATTGCCGGGCGTGGCCACCGCCGCTCGGCCCAGGCTGTGGCGCCGCCCGATGCTTTCCAGTGAACCGGGTGGCGCGGATGTGTCGTATTCAAAGGTGGTTGGCCCAACCGCCTGCGGGCATACCCCTTGACCTTCCAAAATAAGGTGGGTGCCGTCGGCTTGGCGCAGATGGGCAAAGCCGCCGCCGAGCAGGCCCACCATCATGGGCTCGACCACGGACAGCGTGAACAGCGCCGCGACGGCGGCATCCACCGCATTGCCGCCAGCGCACAGCATTTCAGTGCCTGCCGCAGAGGCCAAGGGGTGGTTGGTGACCACCATGCCGCGCTGGCCACGGGCCGGATGTTTCTCGGTGGCAAAAGGGGTGTCAGCGCGTTGGAGCCAGTCGTTCATAAGAAAAATGTGCGGTTGCACAGCGTTGTTGTGCCCTCAAGTTAGCCCCTCAGGCCTGAAAAAACAAGGGAGCAATCCATGAGGCCGCTTGTCACCCATGTTTCAGCAACTAGGGTCAACCGCCTTGGCGAGCGAAAAAATTCGTGCCTCAATGAAAACTGAAAGCCCAAAAAGAAGCACCGAAGTTTGTTTATTTCTTCACCCACTTTCGAGGAGACACCCGCATGTTGGCATTATCTTTTTCTAAGCGTTCTTTTTCCAAACTCGCCCTGGCGCTCAGCGCCGCCGCCCTGTTCTCGCCGGCACAAGCCCAACAAGGTCCGATCAAAATAGGTCTGACCACGGCGGTTCAATTGCAGGTGGGCCGCGACACCCAAGAGGCCGCCAAAATCGCCATTGACGAGATCAACAACAAGGGCGGCGTCATGGGTCGCAAGCTGTCTTTCGTGGTCGCCGATGAAACCGAAAACCCGGAAGTGGGCATCAACGCCATCAAAAAACTCACCGCCGACGAAAAGGTGGACGTGATCATTGGCGGCTACACCAGCGGCGTGACCCTGGCACAGCTGCCCCACATCTCGTCGGCCAAAACGATTTACCTGGGCGTGGGCGCGGCCTCGCCGGCCATCACCGCCAAGGTCAAGCAAGATTACGACAACTACAAATATGTGTTCCGCACCGGCCCGATCAACGCGGTGCACCAAGCCAAAGGGTTGGTCGAATGGATTTCAGGCCACCTGATTGGTGAGTTGGGCTTGAAAAAAATCGCCATCATTGGTGAGAACGCCAAATGGGTGCAGGACCTGGTGCCGGTGCTGCGCAAAGGCGCGGTCGACGTTGGGGCCGATGTGAAGATGGTGGAGTTCTTTGACACCACGACCTCGGACTTTTCGCCGCTGTTGTCGAAAATCAAAAGCTCCGACGCGCAGTTTTTGGTCGTGGTGTTGTCACATGCCTCGAGCGACGTGTTTGCCAAGCAGTGGTATGACGCACGCTTTCCGATTCCCTACGGCGGCATCGACGTGAAGTCGCAAGACGGTGACTTTTTCGACCGTGTCGGCGGCAAGTCACTCAGCGAAGTGGCGGTGAACTTTGCCGTGCGCACGCCCTTGACCGTGAAGACCGTGCCGTTTTTTGACGAATTCAAAAAGCGCACCGGACGCGTGCCGGTGTACACCGCCTTTGGCACTTATGACTCGGTGCACGCGTATGCGCAAGCGATTGAACGCGCCAAGGGTTTCGACACCAACGCCATCATCAAAGAGTTGGAAAAAACCAGCATGCCCGGCGTGGCCGGCCTCTTGGAATACGACGACACCCATGATGTGAAGGCAGGCGGCAAATACATGAACCTGCTGTTTGCGCAGTGGCAAGCCAAAGGCGAGCGCGTGGTGCTGTGGCCCAAGAGTTTGCGCAGCGGCAACATGATCATGCCGCCTTGGTTGACCAAATAATCCATCCTGTTTGAAGGCTGTTTTGCGTCACGCAAAGGGACTGCTGTGCTTGAAATACTGATCTTTGGCGCGGTCACCAGCGCCATCTACGCCATGCTGGCGGTGGGCTTCACGCTGATTTTTGGCGTGGCCCGCATCCTCAACTTGGCGCATGGCTCTTTTTATGCCCTGGGCGCTTATGGCGCCTATGTGCTGACCACGATCTTCAAGGTACCCTTGCTGGTGGCGGCGCCGTTGGTGGTGGTCGGCGTGGCCTTGTTTGGCATGCTGGTCGAGCGGGTCTTGATCCGCCCGATGCGCACCTCGCAATTGGCGGTGCTGATGATCAGCTTGGCGGTGTCTCTGGTGGTCGAGCAGGCCTTGTTTTTGATCTTTGGCTCGGAGTACCGCAACGTGCCCAGTTTCATTGATCAAAAGTTCGTCATTGGCGGTGTCGATGTGGCCGGCCAGCGCTTGTTGACTTTGCTGGTGGCGGTGGTGTCGATTGGCGGCTTGCACCTGTTCATTCAAAAAACCCGCCTGGGCAGTGCCATCTTGGCCATTTCCCAAGACCCTGAAGCGGCGCAGTACATGGGCATTCCCAGCGACCGCATCTTTGGCGTGGTGATGGCCATGTCCGCCGGTTTGGCGGCGCTGGCCGGCATCATGGCGGGGCCGTTTTTGAGCGTGCAGCCGTCGATGCATTTGTTGCCTATTGTCAAAGCTTTTGCCATTGTGGTCGTGGGCGGCCTGGGCTCCATTCCCGGCAGCATTGTGGCGGCCTTGATGCTCGGTTACGCCGAAACGCTGGTGGCCTATGGCATCTCGACCTCGTGGACCGAGATCGTCTCGGTCGCCGCCACGCTGCTGATGCTGGTGCTGCGCCCTGCGGGCTTCTTTGGCAAACGCGCCGCCTTCTGATTCTGAGGACATTCCCATGCAGTTGAAACACATAGACCGGGGTGGCGCGTTCGTGGCGGTGCTGTTGATGGCCGCGTTGCCCCTGGTTTTTGACAGTCGCTACCTCATGGGTGTGCTCACCGTGGCGGCGATTTACGGCATCTGGTCGGTCAGCTGGGATTTCATGTCGGGCCTGACCGGCCGAGAAAACTTTGGCCACTCCTTGTTCATTGGCGTAGGCGCGTATGCGGCCGGTTTTTTGAACACCACCTGGGGGGTCAACGCCTGGTGGAGTTTGCCCGCGGGCATGGCGGCGGCGGTGGCTTTTGCGTTGATCATGGGCATTCCCACGCTGCGCTTGAAAGGGCCTTACTTTGCCTTGGCCATGCTCTCCGGCGCGGTCATCATGCAGCGTTTGATGCTGATTTTTTGGGAGTACACCGGTGGCGAGGAAGGCATCAACGGCATTGAGCCGCTGATCCGCTCGCCGCTGTACTTTTATTGGTTTGTGCTGGGCGTCTTGGTGTTCACCGTGGCCTTGCTGGGCGGTTTGGCGCGCTCGCGCTGGGGCCTCATTTTGAAGGCCATTCGCGGTGACGAGGCCACGTGCCAAGCCGCCGGTTTGAACGTGACCTATTACAAAATTGCCTCGCTGGTGATCAGCGCCGCGTTTGCTGGCATGGGCGGCGCTTTGTACGCGCATTACCAACTGCAGGTCAGCCCGCAATTGTTTGCCGTGGTCACCTCCATCACCATCATCACCATGGTCTATGTGGGCGGCATGGGCTCGATTTACGGCGCTGTCGGCGGCGCTTTGCTGCTGACTTTGATGACCGAATTGCTGCGCAATTTTGGTGAGTGGCGCTTGATGGTCTACAGCGTGGCCCTGATTTTGATTTTGTTCTTTCTGCCACAAGGCCTGGTGGCACCCACGTGGCACAAGATTCGTCAGCGTTTGGCCGGGGGGCAGTCATGAGTTTGCTCAGCGTTCGCAATTTGAACAAGCGCTTTGGCGGCTTGCATGCGGTCAAAGAGGTCAGCCTGGAAGTTCAGCCGGGCGATATTTTGGGTATTTTGGGCCCCAACGGGGCGGGTAAAACCACCTTGTACAACCTGCTGACCGGTTTCATTGAGCCTGACAGCGGCGAGGTCTTGCTGGATGGCCAGTCATTGCTCGGCATTCCCGCGCACAAGGTGGTGGGCCTGGGCATTGCCCGTACCTTTCAATTGTGCCGCCCCTTTGTCGGCTTGACGGTGTTGGAAAACGTCATGGTCGGCAGTTTGGGGCCGCGCGTGCCGGCGGTGGACCTGGAAACCAGAGCGCACAAATTACTCGACCAAGTGGGCCTGACGGGCAAGGCGCATGCCCCGTCCGAGCAGCTGTCCTACGGCGACCAGCGGCGCCTGGAAATTGCCCGGGCGCTGGCCACCGAGCCGCGCTTGTTGCTGCTGGACGAGCCTTTTGCGGGTTTGGGCTCGGGCGAGATTGCTGCCTTGTCCACCTTGATCCGTGATCTGCACCGAGAGCAAGGCCTGACCATCATGCTGATCGAGCACAAATTGCGAGAATTCATGCAATTGGTGTCCGACGTGGTGGCGATCGATTTTGGCCAGGTGATCGGCACCGGTTCGCCGCAAGAAATTGTGAAAAATCCGAAAGTGATTGAGGCTTACATCGGAAAACAGGATGCCCAAGATGCTGCTTGAGATTGAAAACATGAGCGCCTCCTATGGCAAGGCGTTGGCGCTGGAAGACGTCAGCTTGCACATCGCGCCGGGCGAATTTGTCGCGGTGCTGGGCCCCAATGGCGCAGGCAAATCCACCTTGCTCAAATGCATTTCGCGCATGCTGGCGGCGACCGGGCGTCTTGCGCTCAACGGCACCTCTTTGCATGCCTATGCCGCGCACCAAGTGGTCGGCCTGGGCATTTGCCATTGCCCAGAGGGGCGGCGCTTGTTTCCGGAGTTGACGGTGCTGAAAAACCTGATGCTTGGCGCTTATTTGCGCAGCGATGCGGACGCCGTGGCCAAAGACCTGGAGCGGGTCTATGCCTTGTTTCCGATTTTGCGCGACCGCGCCAGTCAAATGGTCAGCACCTTGTCGGGCGGGCAGCAGCAAATGGTGGCGATTGGTCGCGCTTTGATGGGCGCGCCCAAACTCTTGTTGCTGGACGAGCCCTCGGTGGGCATTGCGCACCGCCTCAAGCACGAAATTTTCGATGCCATTGGCCAAATTCGCGATGGCGGCGTGGCGATCTTGATGGCCGAGCAAGACGCGTTGTCGGCGCTGCGCATCGCCGACCGCGCCTATGTGCTGGAGCACGGTCATGTGGCGCGCCATGGGCCGGTGGCCGAACTCAGCCAAGACGACCACATTCGGCAAATTTATTTGGGCGTGGCTTAAGCCCAGGCCGGATTTATCGCGCCAGCAACACCCACAGCCGCAAAGGCTGTTTGAGTCGACCCGCCAGGTCGCCTGCCGCCGAGCCTGAGCCGGCAAAGTAGTCGGCCCGGATGCCGCCCACAATGGCGCTGCCGGTGTCTTGCGCCAGCACCAGTTTTTGCAATTGGGCTTGCGGCCCACTGGAGGCCAGCCACACCGGCGTGCCATAGGGGATGCTGCCAGGATCCACGGCGATGGAACGCCCCGCGGTGAGTGGCACGCCTTGCGCGCCCTTGGGTCCCAGCTCAGCGGCAGCGCCCGACAAGGATTCTTCTTTGAAAAACACCACGCGCGGGTTTTTCCACAGCAACTCGTTCACCCGCTGCGGGTTTTTGGCGATCCAGGCTTTGATACCCGGCCAGGTGGCGTCTCGCGTCAGGCCTTGCTCCAACAGCCAACTGCCAATGCTTTTGTAGGGCTGCTCGTTGGTGCCGGCAAAGGCCAGCCGCACCAGGCGCACCCGGCCATCGGCCTCGGTCACCCGAATGCGGCCACTGCCTTGGATGTGCAGCACCATGGCGTCCACCGGGTCGGCCAGATAAAGCAACTCTTTGCCTTTGAGTGCGGCGCGTGCTTGCGGCTGGGTTTCCATTTCTTCGCGGGTGAACCAGGGTTTGCGCTGGCCCAATCCGCTGGGCACGGCGTACAGCGGTACCGTAAAACCTGCGCGTGGCAGGCGTGAGGCGTCCATCACCGGTTCGTAATAACTGGTCAACAGGCCTTCGGCGCTGCCTTGCAACGTCTCCACCCGGTAAGGCTTAAAGCGTTGCATCAGCCATTGCTGCTGCGCCGCCAAGGGTGCGCCGTTCAGGCGCTGCACCTCGGCGCAAATGGCGCTGGCCGCGGCACGTTGGCAACTTTGCAGCCAAGCGGGCCAAGCCTCTTGCAAGCTGTCCTGCGACCACCCAGGCAAATCCGACCAGGGCGCGGCCACCCAGCGGCTTTTGGCTTGCACGATAGGCGGCGGCAGTGGCCCCTCTGGCCGAGAGGGAGGCGGCCCCGGCGTCGCTTCGCTGCGCGTGACCGCTGGGGCCGGCGCTGGCGCTGGCCCCATCACCCCGCAGCCGGCCAAGATGCCTACAATCAGCCCCACTGCCAGGGCGCGCTTTGGGTTGCGTGCAGGCCACCGGAGTGAAGAGATGAGTGGATTGCTTTTGGAAGCGTTGTTGGCCTTGGTCATGTTGTTGCTCATTGTGTGGTGGACCATGTTTTCTGGCCGCCCAGGCGGCGAAATACCGCCCGCGGATGCGCCGCCCCTTGACGCTGCTGACACGGCCGCGTCTGCATCTGCAAACACCACCAAAGACTGAGCGCCGTTCACAGTTCACGCAACAGGTTGGCCAACTCCACCGCCGATTTGACATTCATTTTGTCAAACACCCGTGCGCGATGGACCTCCACGGTGCGCACACTGATGTCCAGTTGGTCGGCGATGAGTTTGTTGGGCAAACCTTCCACCACCAGTTGCATGACATCGCGCTCGCGCTCTGTCAGCTCTGCCAAACGGTTGCTCAGCTCGTGGTGAATTTGGCGTGAAGCCAAGCGCGTCTGTGACAAGGCCAGTGCTTGTTCGACGCGGTCCACCAGTGCGTTATCGGAAAAGGGTTTTTCGCAAAAATCAAAAGCGCCGCGCTTGACCGTGTCAACGGCGGTAGGCACATCGGCATGGCCGGTCAGGAAAATCACCGGCCAGGCCTGCGCCACACCGGAGACAATCAATTTCTCAAACAAAGCCAAACCACTTTGGCCCGGCATGCGCACATCCAACAAAATGCAGCCGGCTTCACGCGGCAGGTCGCCGCTCAAAGGGCCTTGAGGGTGCGCCAGCCGTGCCTCAAAGGCCTCGGCACTGTCAAAAGATTCGCTCAGCAAGCGGCGCGAACGCAGCAACCAAGCCATGCCCTCGCGCACGATGGCATCGTCATCAACGATGTACACGGTGGCGTGGAAGCGAGTTTGCATGTGTGGATTTTAGTAACGCGATGGGTGTACCGGCAGGGTGAATCGAAAAACAGTGCCACGCGGCTGCTGGGGGGCAAACTCCAGGTGGCCCCCGTGTTGTTCAATCACGGTGCGGCACAAACTCAGCCCCAACCCCATGCCTTCGGCCTTGGTGGTGAAAAACGGTGTGAACAACTGCGTCGCCACCGACGCTGAAATCCCGCTGCCCAAATCGGTGACCGCCAATTCCACCCACTGGTGTTCAAGATTAGACGCAGCGCGGCGAACCTGAATTTGCAAGACCCGCTCGGTGCATTCGGGCGCATCCATGGCTTGCATGCCGTTGCGCGCCAAATTCAGCAACACCTGCTCCACCATGGTGCGATCACACCAGACGGTGGGCAAAGCGGCTTGCAGTTGAATTTCAACCCGTGTGCGCAGTTTGCGCGCTTGCAACTGCACCAAGGGCATGATGGCATCGATCAAGGCTTGCGGTGACACGGCTTCGCGATCTTGATCGCGTCGGCGCACAAAGTCGTGCACGCTGTTGATGATTTTGCCCGCCCGACCCGCTTGTTCGGCAATGCGCTTGAGGGCCAAGTGAAGGTCCGTCAAGGTCTGCGCTTGCTGACCGGGTTGCGGGTCTTGCAGCAAGTTCAGGGAGCCATTGGCGTAACTGGCAATGGCCGCCAAAGGCTGATTGAGTTCGTGGCTCAGTAGCGAAGCCATCTCACCCACGGTGGCCAAACGCGCCGTGGCTTGCAGTCGCTCTTGGCTGGTGCGCGACATTTCTTCGACGCGGCGCTGCTCGCTGATGTCCAAAAACGCGCTCATCCAGCCGGTTTGCTGACCCAAGACGTTGATCAGGGGCGCTTCAATGATCAACACCGAAATGCGCGTGCCGTCTTTGCGCATGAACACCGACTCGAAGCCTTCGCGAGGTGGCGCATTGCCCGCCAGTCGAATCGCCTGGCGCTGTTGGTATTCGCCCACCATTTCGGGCGGCCAGTAAGGCATGGGCGCGTTGTGCCCCAACAGCTCCGCTGGCGTAAAGTCCACCATTTGACAAAAGGCCGGGTTCACATAGGTGATGCGACCTTGCAGGTCGCGTGCCCGCAAGCCGGTGACCAGCGAGTCTTCCATGGCTTTGCGAAACGCCAAAGCCTCGGCCAGATCACGCTCGGCTTTCATGCGTCGGCGCGAGTCCTTGACCAGCAACACCAGCACCGAGACCAGCGCAATCGACATGGCGGTGACCAAGGCGGTTAAAACATTGGGGAACAACTCGGGCGCGCCGCGCCGCCCATCGACCCGCAGCACCAAGGTCAACCCTGGCAGGTCCAGCAGCTGAGTCGCCGAAAACAAACGCACGCCTCGGCCGTGTTGACCGATGATGGCCAAGCGGGTCCCATCAGGTTCGGTGAACGCGACCTCATTGCGCCGGGCAAACGCAGGGCTCAATTGCTCAGCCAAGGTCTCTTGCAAGCTGTAGCTGGTGATGATGTAACCCACGGTTTCGCCCGCCGCCACCAAGGGCAGGCACACGTCCATGACCTCGAAACCCAGGCCATCGTCTTGCGGTACAAAATAACTGCTGGAATAAGCAGGGCCATTGAAGCGACGCGCTCTTTGGCAGGCTTGCAAGAACTCATTGGCCACGTTGCTGCGTGGCGTTTTGTTGAAAGACGGTGGTCGCAATGGCGAATCGCTGTGGTGACGCAATTGCATGTGGGCGTCACGCCATTCGACGCGCAACCAATTGCGGTGATCGCGCAACAGCTTGATGGTTTCTGCAGACCAGGCGGTGGCCGTGTTGTGGTTGGCCTGCAGCGCTTGCAGGGCTTGGACATCGCGCATCAAACCACTGCGAATGTCGTTCACCGCATCCATCGTGTCGCGCTCCAAAGTGGCTTGCACCTGGCTGGCCTCGTAGCGTCCCGCCAACCACACCAAGGTGATCAATACCGCCGTGACCAAGCCCACCAGTGCCACCCACAGGGATAAGCGTTTGTCGCGCAGCGACCAAATCAGAGCCAGCCGTTGACGCAAGCGATGGAGCCCAGGCCGCAGCGAATTCATGGTGAAAGTGAGCCAGCGGGGCAAGGCGTCATGCTTATTTGGCGGCCGGAATATCGATCTTGGTCACCTTGGGATTGGACCAAGTGCCGTCCACCTGAAACGTTTGTGCCGCCGCTTTGGACAGCGGATTGTGCAAAAACCATTGGGCCAAAAAGGTGCTCAAGCCAATCACTGGATTGACCGCGATCCCGGCCAGCAGCGATGCGGTGCCGGCATCGACTTCAGGCAAGATCAAAACCCGCAGGTTTTGTGTTTCTTTGGCGATGTCGGAGCTGCCCTCCATCTTCACCACCGCATTGACGCCCTTCATCTCCAGGTTGTGTGTGCTGGCCATGCCGCGGTCAATCGCCACATCGCCGCGAATCACATCATAGGAAAAACCTTCGGCAAACACATCGCGAAAGTCCAGCAGCAAGCGCCGAGGCAGCGCTTGCAAACTCAAAACGCCCAAGAGTTTGGCCACGCCCGGGTCTGCTTTCAAAAACTGACCCCTGGCGAGGTTGACGTTGAAGCGCCCTGACAAACTGGGGTAATGCAATGACAAGGGCGAGCCCTGCCACGCCACCTGACCTTCTAAGCGACCATGGCCTGCGCGCATCGCGTCTTGTGTGCCCAGGCGGTTGAGTAAATTGCCGGCGTCATTCACGTCGAGGCGGAAATTCATCTCGGTTTGGCGCGGGCTGGTGCTGTCTTTGGCCGTCACCCAACGCCCGGTGGCCTTGAAGCTGGCTTCGGGCACCGTGACATTGAGTTTGTTCAATCGCCATTCGTGTGCTGTGCCGCTGCGAGGGTTGCTGCGCGGACTGGGGGCCGTGCTGTTGCTGGCGATGTCCACATTGGTGGCATCAATTTCGATGCGGCCTAATTTTTTGCCACGCAACTCCAATTCTTCCACCACGATATCCAGCGCAGGGATGTCGACGGGGCCGCTTTCAAGCAAGTCCTCGATCGCGTTATCGGCCGTTGGCGGCAGGCTCAGGCGACCGAGCCGGGCATAGACGCGGCCCAGATTGGGACCGGCCGACTGTCGGTATTCCAAATAGCCGCTGAACTCGTGCGCATCCAGATTGGCGCGCCACAACAAACCTTCACGTGAACCGCCAACCACCAGGTTGTGCAAGGTGCGCCCTTGGAACACAAACTCCTGCGCTTGCAAAGCCATGCGGGTGGGTAAAAAAGTGGCGGCAATCATGTCGTAGGCCGCCCGGGACAAGGCGCCGTTGGCGCCCGGGTTGGTGGGCATGGCACCGGTGCCTGCCCAGACAGCTTGCCATTCGTCCAGGGAAAAAACTTGAAACGCCATGTTCGCCACCACCCCGCTGTCGGGCAAAGGCGGCGCTTGCACACGGTCCAGGCCAACGCCCAAACTGCCTTGCACCACGCGGGGTTTGTCGCCACTCCAATCGCGGATGTAGGTGGCGGCCAGCAACCGTCCTAAACTGAGTTGGATTTGCTCGCGCAGCGGCTTGGGGCCTCCGCCGGAAAGGATGCGCGAATCCATGCGCAACGCCAACTCCTGCGCAGGTGCTTTGACCAAAGGCGCCGGCAAGCTCAAGCCCAGGCCTTGTAAACGACTGGTGATGGACAGCTCCGGGTGCCCTTGGCGAAAGCCAATCACCGCGGTATAGGCCGTGGCGCCGCTCATGTGCTGGGCAAATTTGTTCAGCGGCGCCAATTCAACCGCTTGTTGCAAGCCCTGCGCCGTGGCTGTGCCTTGGATCCGCAGTGAAACAGGGGCCTCTTTATTTCCGGCACTGGCCGCCTGTGTGCCGCCGTCCACCCGCAACGTGCCACCCAGCATCCGCGCCAAGCCTGCTGTCACGGTGAAACCGGACTCATTGAAGTTGACAGCCGCCTGGACTTTTTCCAGCTTGGGCAACTCGCTCACGAGTCGCAGGTCGTTGCCATTCAACACCACGCTGCCTTGCAGTTTGGTTTTGTCCAAGCTGGCCAGCGGCAGGCTGAGTTTGATGCGCCCGGAGACATTGCCCGTGGCGCTGCTGTCATGCAAGCTGCCGCCGAGCATCGGATCCAAGGGCGATTTTTGCACCAAGCCCAAGACATCGTTGGCCAAAGCATTGCGCGATTCGGCCGTCACCTCCAGCACAGCGTTGTGCGCCATGTCGGCGATAGTGGCTTGCCCATTGCTGAGGGGGACATTGCCCAGCTTGGCGTTGACGTTGCTGAGCTTCACACTCAAACGGTCAAACACCACATCGCCATTCAGGTTGTTCAGTAGCGGCCAAGGGGCCTCGCCCGGCGCTTGGCTGAAAAGGGGGACATAGGCCATTTGCACACCGCGCAGCTTGCCAGCAAAGCGCAGTTCACCATTTTTAGCTTGGGTAAAAGGCAAGTCTCTCAAATCGCCCTTGATGCGGACGGCCATTTGGCGCAATTCGCCTTGCTTGAAGGCGTCGCGCACATAGTGACGTACCCTTTCTGACAAGACGCGCGGCAGATAGCGTGCGACCTGCGAGGCCTCGGCGCGCACAATTTGGCCCTGTAAATCCAGCAGGCCGGGGCCCGAGCCCTCTTTGTCCATGCGCCAGCTGCCATTCAGATCGACGGAAGCATCGGTGTTGCTGGCCGTCACATGCCATTGGGGAATCGACACTTGCTTGTCTTTCAGGCTCCAACTCAGGTCTGCCTTGAGCCCGTCCAGGAGCACCACCGGGTCGTCCAAAATTTCAGCCAGGGTGATGCTGCCTTTGTCAATGCCCAAAGAGAGTTTGCCGCCGGCTTGGGTCAATGTGAAATCGGCAACAGCGTTATGCACCCCGGGAATGAGGGCGAAGGCGTTCACAGAAGGGCTTGCGCTGGCCTGCGTCGACCAGCTCAGACCGTGCGCCCGGCCGGTGGCCTCATAGCTGCTCAATTGAGGCCATGCGCCTTGCCATTGCGCTTTCAAGTGGTCGACCGTTCCAGCCACGTGCACCGTTTGCAGCGTCTCGAGCCATGCCGCGTCCAGCGGCATGCGGGTCATCAGGCTTTGCAGTGCTTGCAGGTTCAAGCCCGTCGCCTGAATGTGCCCTTTGCCCAGGGAGGCCCCTTGGGGGTAGGCGTAGGACAGGTCGATATCGCCCCCAGGCCAATGCAAACCATCAGGCGCTTCAAAGGTCAGCGCAGAGGTGGACACTTCAAAGCCTTGCGCATCGTGTCGACCCGTCAAGCGTCCTTGCAAGGTCTCAAACTGCAAGGGTTTCAAGTCGGGCCCCAGGGTCAGGCTGACATCTTTCAGATGCACATCGGCGCCGACTTTGACGGCCTGGCCGTTGCGCACATCGACTTTCAGTTGCAAGGAGCCTTGACCTGAAGTCAGCGTCACCCCAGTGGCCACGCTGCGACCCAAAGGCCCCAGGTTCAGCTCGGGCAGCTGTGTTTCAAGAGCGCCCGACCAATCTTTCCATTGCGCCGCATGGGTGGACAACAAGCCGCGCCGAAACTCGCCTGTGGCGCTGATGCGCGAACCCCAACCCTGTGGTGGTGTCGCCTGCAGCTGCAGCTGGTGACTTCGCGCACCGTTGCGCAGCGTGATGTCGACTTCGGTCATGGCCACCGTGCGGTGGGGTTCGAGGGACAACGCGTCCGTCCAACGCAGCGTGCCGTGCTGGAGCACGATTTCTTTTTGCGCCAAGACCCAATCGGCCGCGGCGGACGGGGAGGATGCGGCGCTCGCCACAGGCAAGCCGGCGATCAGGATCTGCCCATCCTCAGTGCGGCGCAGGTCCAGGTCTGCGCCGCTCAGGGCCAGTTGCTCGACCCCCAGGGTCAACAAGGACTGGGCACTGACCGTGACGCGCAAAGCGGGCAAGGTCAACGCAGCCAAGCCGGCCGCATTGTGAATGCGCAGATCGTTTATTTCCAGCACGGGTGCCCAGCCGTTGGACTTCACCGTCAAGGCGCCCAGGCTGACGGGCAGCCCCACGGCTTGGCTGGCCATGCGTTCGAGCTGAGGGCGCAGCTCAGAGATTCGCGGCACAATCCAAAAATGCAATATCGCCCACGTCAACCCCACGAGTATGCTCAAGCTCAGCAGGCCCCAGGCGAGCCAGCGCAGCAGCAACGCGGGCAGAGCGGTTAGCCATGGCAGTTTCAGCATTCGAAATGATTCACGCATTGCATACAAATTGGCAGGAATTATGACCCGCAGCGACCCCTCTGGTGTGCCTGTGGCGTTAAATGAAGGCCAAAATTTCCCAAAAGCCGGTTATTCGCGTTTTCGGCAGCGCTTAGAGCGCCGCTACGCTGCGCTTTGGGCGCTTTTGCCGGCGGGCATTCCCAACCGAGAGACCTTGGCTTTCGCCTACGAGAGAATTTGTGCCCACCCCCTGTCTGTGCAGGGCGATCCGGGCACCGCATTGCGGCTGCTGCGCCAATGGGTCATGGCCCAACTGATGGCCTGCGACTGCGAACACCAGGCGACGATGCAAAGCATCACCTTGAGCGTGACGCAACTGGCCGAATTTGCCTTGGATGTGGCTTGCCGTCATACCCTGACCGAATTGGATCAGCGCCACGGCGTGCCCACTTTGGCCTCAGGCGCGCGAGCACAACTGTGGATCGTGGGCATGGGCAAGTTGGGCGCGCGCGAGCTCAATGTGTCGAGCGACATTGACCTGATTTATGTCTATGACGAAGACGGCGAAACCGCTGGGGCTGCCGACGGGCGCGGGCGCATCAGCTGCCAAGACTATTTCAGCCGCGCCGTCAAAATGATGCAGACCTTGATCGGCGAGAGCACCGAGCACGGTTTTGTGTTTCGTGTGGACTTGGCGCTGCGGCCCAATGGCAACTCGGGCCCCAGCGTGGTCTCGCTCAGCGCCTTGGAAGAATACCTCTTGGTGCAGGGTCGCGAATGGGAGCGTTTTGCCTGGATGAAAAGTCGCGTGGTGGCGCCGCGCAGTGCCATCGACAACGGTTCGGCTGTCGCTTTGCGCCGCATCGTGTTGCCGTTTGTGTTTCGCAAATACCTGGACTACAACGTGTTCGAGTCCTTGCGTACCCTGCATCAGCAAATTCGCGACCATGCGGCCAAGCGCAGTGCGGGCCATCCTGAACGCGCCAATGATGTGAAGTTGTCGCGCGGTGGCATTCGCGAAATTGAATTCACCGTGCAGTTGTTGCAGGTGGTGCGCGGCGGGCAGTTCCCCGAGCTGCGCACCAGGCCCACATTGGACGCGTTGCAACGTGTGGCCAAAGCAGGCTTGATGCCTCAGGCCGCCGCCCAAGCCCTGACCGAGGCCTATGTTTTTTTGCGACGTGTCGAACACCGCATTCAGTACCTGGACGATCAACAGACCCATGTATTGCCCACCCGTGACGATGACTTGCTGTGGATTGCACAGACCCTGGGCTGCCCCGACACCTGTGCTTTTTTGAAAGCGCTGGACGCACACCGTGAGCGGGTGGCCGTGGAGTTTGATGCGTTGTTGGGCGGTGGCCGCGCCGCAGGCGCTTGCACGGGTAAAGGCTGCGGCGCCCCAAGCGCAGGCTCGACGCATACCGAGTTGGAAACCCTGATCGCGTTGTTCAGCGGCCCGGTGCGCGAACGCCTGAGCCACTGGCGGGACAACCCCAAAATCCACGCCTTGCGCGATGAAGCGCGGGCCCGCCTGATGCGCTTGCTGCAGCGCACGGCGCAATGGCAAAAAGAAGGCCGCGTGAATGAAGATGCTGTGCTGCGCATGGCCGACTGGCTGGAGCCTTTGCTGCGCCGAGAAAGTTATTTGGCGCTGCTGCTGGAGCGTCCGGCGGTGCACGAACGCTTGCTGCGCCTGTTGGGTGCGGCGCGTTGGCCGGCGCGCTATTTGGTGCAACACCCGGGCGTGATTGACGAGTTGGCCGGAGGCGACTTGCTGACCAGCCGCTTCAGCGCGGTCGATTTTGAAGCTGAATTACAGACACGCTGGCAAGCCCTGCAGCGCACGGGTGAAGCCGACGAAGAAAACCTGCTCAACTTGCTGCGCCGAGCCCACCATGCGGAACTGTTTCGCACCTTGGCGCGTGATGTTGAAGGTGCATTAAGCATTGAGCAGGTGGCTGACGATTTGAGTGCTTTGGCCGACACCGTGCTGCACCTCACCACCCAGTGGTGTTGGGCCTGCTTTAAAAACCGCCACCAAGACGAACCGCAACTGGCCATCATTGGCTACGGCAAACTTGGTGGCAAAGAGTTGGGCTATGGCAGTGACTTGGACATTGTGTTTGTCTACCAAGATGCACATGAACGGGCCCCTGAAATTTACGCTGCCTTTGTGCGCAAACTGATCAATTGGCTGACGGTGAAAACCGGCGAGGGCGACCTGTACGAAATCGACACCGCGCTGCGGCCCAACGGCAATGCCGGATTGTTGGTCACGCCCTTCAGCGCCTATGCCGATTACCAAGCACAACGGGGCAGCAACACCGCTTGGACCTGGGAACACCAGGCCATGACCCGCGCCCGCTTTGTGTCGGGCTTGCCCACCTTGCAAGCGCCTTTTGAAGCGGTACGCTGCGCCGTCATGGGCGCACCACGCGATGCGGCCAGCCTGAAGGCGGAAATTGTCAGCATGCGCGAGCGCGTGCGCATGGCCCATCCCGAAAAAGCCCAGCGCTTTGATGTCAAGCACAGCCCCGGCGGCATGGTGGATGTGGAGTTTGCCGTGCAATACCTGGTGCTGCTGCATACCGCCGCCCACCCGGCTTTGGCCGACAACGTGGGCAATATTGCCTTGCTGCTACGCGCTGAAACAGCGGGCCTCTTGCCGGCCGGCATGGGCCAAGCGGTTGCCGACGCCTACCGGCAGCTGCGCCGCGTGCAACACCATGCGCGTTTGAACGAAGAGCCCACAGAGGTGGCGTTCGACCAGCTGGCGGCTGAACGTGAGGCTGTGCTGGCACTGTGGCGCGAGATCATGGGTTGACGGGGTTTGAGTGGGCTGCGCGCGAATAAACTCAGGTGCTTCTAAAGGGATGATTCAAATCATGCAGAAATTTGTTTGGACAACGGGTCTGTGCCTGGGCCTTTGCGCCACGCTGTGGGCGCAAGAGAAACCCCCGTTGTCGCCAGTCAGCGTGAAACCCAGTCTGACGGTGACTTTGGCGGCCCCGCAATCTGGCGCCTTGGCGCAGCGCTTGCAGGCCAACGGCGCCTTGGCTGCGTGGCAAGAGGCGGTGGTGGGCGCCGAGGCCAACGGTTTGAAGATCACCGAGGTGCGGGTGAATGTGGGCGACCGGGTGCAGCGCGGCGATGTGCTGGCCACTTTGCAGTCTGACACGCTGCGTGCCGAGTTGGCGCAGGCCGAAGGCAGCTTGGCCGAGGCCACGGCCAATGCGCAAGAAACCAAGTTGCAGGCCGAGCGCGCCCGGGCTTTGCAGCAGCAAGGTTTTTACAGCAGCGCGCAGCTGAGCCAAGCGCTGGCCACCGAGGTGTCGGCGCAGGCCCGCGTGCAGTCGGCGCGCGCCGTGGTGCAGTTGCAGCAACTGCGGCTGGCGCAAACCGTGGTCAAGTCGCCAGACGCCGGTGTGATCTCGGCGCGTCAAGCCACGGTGGGCAGTGTGGTCGGCGCGGGCACGGAATTGTTCCGCTTGATTCGCCAAGGCCGCTTGGAATGGCGCGCCGAAATCACCGCGGCCGATGTGGGCCGCGTGCCGGTGGGTGCTGTGGCGCACATCACCGCCGCCAGCGGCCAGGTGTTGCAAGGCAAGGTGCGCATGGTCGCGCCGTCGGTAGACGCGCAAACCCGCAACGCCCTGGTGTATGTGGACCTGCCCACCAACACCGGCAGCGCCCGCGCGGGCATGTTTGCCAAAGGCGAGATCGCCTTGGCGCCAAGCCCCAACGCGCAAGTCCTCACGGTGCCGCAAACGGCGGTGGTGGTGCGCGATGGTTTCAGCTACCTCTACACCGTCAACGCCGAGCGCAAGGTCAGCCAGCTCAAGGTGCGCACCGGCCTTTTGAGCGGGGACCGCATGGAGGTACTGAGCGGCTTGCCGGCGGACGCGCTGGTGGTGGTCAGCGGCGGGGCGTTTTTGAACCATGGCGACACGGTGCGCGTGCTGCCTGCCAGCGCCCCGGCAACGCCCGCCAGCAAGTAAGAGACGGTCATGCTCAACGTTTCTTCTTGGTCGATCCGCAACCCGATCCCGGCGGTCATGCTGTTTGTGCTGCTGACGGTGGCCGGTTTCATCGCCTTTGGCGCGATGAAGGTGCAAAACTTTCCTGATCTGGACTTGCCCACCATCAGCGTCACCGCCAGCTTGCCGGGCGTGGCACCGGCGCAGCTGGAAACCGATGTGGCGCGCAAGCTTGAAAACGCGCTGGCCCCCTTGCAGGGTCTGAAACACATCACCACCAAGGTGCAAGACGGCGTGGTCTCGATCACCGCCGAGTTCCGTTTGGAAAAACCAGTGCAAGAGGCGGTGGACGATGTGCGCTCCGCCATCCAAGGTGTGCGTGCGGATTTGCCCAGCGACCTGCGCGACCCCATCGTGCAAAAAATCAACCTGGCCGGCACCCCCGTGCTGGCCTACACCGTGCGCTCTTCGCGCATGGACGATGAAGCCCTGTCGTGGCTGGTCGACAACGAGATCACCCGCAAGCTCTTGTCGCTGCGCGGCGTGGGGGCGGTCAACCGCGTGGGCGGGGTGACGCGTGAGGTGCGCATTGCGCTGGACCTGAACCGTTTGCAAGCCTTGGGCATCACGGCGTCGGAGGTGTCACGCCAACTCAAGCAGGTGCAGCAAGAAGGCTCGGGCGGCCGCATGGAGCTGGGTGTGGGCGAGCAACCGGTGCGCACCTTGGCCACGGTCAAAACCGCACAAGAAGTCGGGCAGATTGAGCTGGCCACGGCGCGGGCCGGTCGTGTGCGGCTGGACCAAATCGCCACCGTGAGTGACACCTTGGCCGAGCAGCGCTCGGCCGCGAGTTTGAACGGCAAGCCGGTGGTCGGCTTTGAGGTGGTGCGCAGCCGCGGCGAGAGCGAGGTGGCCGTGGGCCGCTTGGTGCGCCAAGCCCTGGCCGACTTCAGGCTGAAAAACCCCGACATCGAGATCACCGAAGCCTTTGACTTTGTCACCCCGGTGCAGGAGGAGTACACCGGCTCTTTGCACCTGCTGTACGAGGGCGCGATTTTGGCGGTGCTGGTGGTGTGGCTGTTCTTGCGCGATTTGCGCGCCACTTTCGTGTCGGCGGTGGCGCTGCCCTTGTCGGTGATTCCGGCCTTCATTGGCATGGCGTATCTGGGCTTTTCCATCAACGTGGTCACGCTGTTGGCGCTGTCATTGGTGATCGGGATTTTGGTGGACGACGCGATTGTCGAGGTGGAAAACATCGTGCGCCATTTGCGCATGGGCAAGACGCCCTACCAAGCCGCCATGGAAGCGGCCGACGAAATTGGCCTGGCGGTGATCGCCACCACCTTCACCTTGATCGCGGTGTTTTTGCCCACGGCTTTCATGGCGGGCATTCCCGGCAAGTTTTTCAAACAGTTTGGCTGGACCGCCTCGCTGGCGGTGTTTGCGTCCTTGGTGGTGGCGCGTGTGCTCACCCCCATGATGGCGGCCTACATCATGCGGCCCATTGCCCACGCGGCGCACGAGCCGCCGTGGTTGACGCGCTACATGGGCTGGGTGGCTTGGTGCACCCGGCACCGATGGGTGACGATGGCCTTGGCCACCGTGTTTTTCATCGGCTCCGTCCTGCTGGTGCCGCTGCTGCCCAAGGGCTTTATTCCGCCCGACGACAACTCGCAAACCCAGGTTTATGTCGAGCTGCCGCCGGGCTCCACCCTGACGCAAACCCAGGCCAGCGCCGAGCAGGCGCGCCAGCTGCTGATGCAAGTGCAGGATGTGAAAAGCATTTACACCACGATTGGCGGCGGCAGCGCGGGCACCGACCCGTTTGCCGGCAGTGGCGCGGCCGAGGTGCGCAAAGCCACGCTGACCATCCAGCTGAGCGAACGCGGCACACGCCCACGCAAGCAGGTGATTGAAGACCGCATCCGCACCGCGCTGCAGCCCCTGCCCGGTGTGCGCACCAAGGTCGGCCTGGGCGGCTCGGGCGAGAAATACGTGTTGGTGTTGACCGGCGAAGACCCGGTGGCCTTGCAAAGCACCGCCATGGCGGTGGAGCGCGACCTGCGCACCATCACAGGCCTGGGCTCGATTGCGTCCACCGCCAGTTTGGTGCGCCCCGAGATCGCGGTGCGCCCGGACTTTGCCAAAGCCGCTGACTTGGGCGTGACGAGTGCCGCCATCAGCGACACCTTGCGCGTGGCCACCTTGGGCGACTACGACGCCGCCTTGCCCAAGCTCAATTTGTCGCAGCGCCAAGTGCCCATCGTCGTCAAGTTGGAGGCCGATGCACGCAAAGACCTGGGCGTGCTCGAGCGCTTGATGGTGCCCGGCAGCCGCGGCCCGGTCATGCTGTCGCAAGTGGCCAGCGTGGAGGTGGCCGGTGGCCCGGCGGTGATCGACCGCTACGACCGCCAGCGCAATATCAACTTCGAGATCGAACTGTCCAGCGTGCCGCTGGGGGACGTGACCCAAGCCGTGCAACAACTGCCCTCGATCCAAAACCTGCCGCCTGGTGTGCGGGTGGTGGAGGTGGGCGACGCCGAAGTCATGGGCGAACTCTTTGCCAGCTTTGGCCTGGCCATGCTGATCGGCGTGCTGTGCATCTACATCGTGCTGGTGCTGCTGTTCAAGGGCTTTTTGCACCCGGTGACGATTTTGGCGGCCCTGCCTTTGTCGCTCGGCGGGGCCTTTGTCGGCCTCTTGCTGGCGCAAAAAAGTTTCTCCATGCCCTCGCTGATTGGCTTGATCATGCTGATGGGCATTGCCACCAAAAACTCCATCTTGCTGGTGGAATACGCGATCGAGGCGCGGCGCGGCCGCCCGGCGCACGACGGGCATCCCGCTGTGGCCGGCATGAACCGCTGGGACGCGCTGATGGACGCCTGCCACAAACGCGCCCGCCCCATCGTCATGACCACCATCGCCATGGGCGCGGGCATGCTGCCGATCGCGTTCGGCTGGGGCAGCGCCGACACCAGCTTCCGCTCCCCCATGGCGATTGCCGTCATCGGCGGCCTGATCACCAGCACCGTGCTCAGCCTGTTGGTGATCCCGGTGGTGTTCACCTACCTGGACGACCTGGGGCAATGGGCGGGGCGGGTGTATCGGCGGGTCACCCAATAGCCATGCGGCTCAAGTTCCAGCGCTCAGCGTGAACACGCCGGCCCGACCAGCTCGGGCCGGTACTCAAAGTGCAGGGTGTCAAAGTGCGCCCATTTGCCGCCCCAGATAAAGCCTTCTTGTTCAAAGACTTCGACCACGCGTTGCAGCTTGGCGTCTTTCAACACCTTTGCCGGGTAGGGGCACGCCCCCTGTTCGCTGCAGCCGCTCCACTGCCAGTAGCGGCCCAGGCCGTGGGGCAGGCTGAAGTCCACCGCCGCACCCCATGCGTGCATGCTCAGGCGCTGCGTGCCGGCGACGCGCCGCCAGTTCAGGCTGCCGGCCGGGCGGCGCACATAGGCGGCGGTGGCGGCGTCTTGGGCCAGCGTGCGGCCCACGCGTTCCAAGGCTGGGGCTGCGCCATTGCGGCGGGTGAACATCAAGCTGCCACCACTGGGTGCCCAAGGCACGGGCACCACATGGCCCTGGACTTCGTCGAGGGTCGCGCCGTACATCGCCGTGAAAAAGGCGTGCGAACGCATGCGGCCCGGGTCTTGGTGGGGCAGAGGCGGCGCGGCCTGAAAACCTGCACTGTAGGGCTGCATCATCTGGCTTTTCAGATCGGCTTGGTTCAGCAGTTCGGTGTGCGGCAGCAGGTCCTTGTGTTGGTCAAATACAAAGCGTTCGCCGC
This sequence comes from Comamonadaceae bacterium, assembly GCA_947452635.1. Classification (GTDB taxonomy): domain Bacteria; phylum Pseudomonadota; class Gammaproteobacteria; order Burkholderiales; family Burkholderiaceae_C; genus Limnohabitans_A. The sequence goes on from CANGEE010000003.1 coordinate 29,355, forward strand.
TGCGGCTGACCAAAACATCGTCTGGCCCTGTATGGGCTATTTGTGCAGCCCAAAATTCCGGGTAAGCCAAGCGCAGGCAGTCGGGGCCGCTCAGAGCTTGGGCGGGCATACCCAAGGCAAACAGGACAGGGGCCAACAGTCCCGCAATGAAGCGGCGTTGCATGCGTGGCGGGGTAATAACGCGAATAAGACGAATAAGGCGCATCAAGCGCACAGGAAGTTTCATAAAGTGATGATCTCCACGCTGCGCGTCAGCACCGGGCGGCACAAGATTTTGTAGCCGTCGGCGTCAAAGCCTGCCGCCACGGTGCTGAGTTGGCGCGCCTCGTCCAATGTGGCGGCGCTACCCAAATAACACCAGTGGTTGACCACGTGAATCTGCGTCAAAACTTCGTCGCGCTCCACCAGCCCGACTGCGCCCGCATAGGGCCAGCATTCCACGCGCAAGCCCAGCAGGCTGGAAAACAGACGTTCGCTGTGGGCTTGCGGCGTTTCATCACCCCGGCACACGCCCGCACATTGACGGATCGCGGCGCGAAAGCAGGCTTTGCCAGGCGGCAATTTTTCCAGGCCCAGAGGGGCATAGCACAGCTTGTTCTGGTCGGCGACGGCGCGCAGCGCATCGAGCGCGGCGTGGCGACTCGCAAACAAGCCGTACAGGTCGGGCGCGCTGGCAAAGTCGATGTCTTTGGCATACACCACTTCGGGCACGCCAGCGGTCATTTGCAAGCTGCACAGTTGCTTGTTGCGGCGCAGTTTTTGGTTGAACAGCGGGTGCTGCGCCTTGATCATTTGCGCCTCCAGCAGCAGCGCACCAATTTCGCCCGCTGTGCGGATGTGGCTGATGCGCTGGGTTTGGCGCAACATGCGCGCCTCGTCCTGGGTGCGCAGGTGCGACAGCAAGCGCGAGCGGATGTTCACGCTCTTGCCGATGTACAGCGGCAAATCCCCTTCTTGGCCGTGAAACACATACACACCTGCACCGGTGGGGGCATCTTCAATGGCGGCGCGCAGGTGCTGCGGATAGTCGTAGACCTGTTTGTCCTCAAAGTCGTCACGGCGGCGGCGGGGAGCGTGCATGGTGAATGGATTGTGACGGGGTTACGGTCAAAGTTCATGGCGTGGGACGCCATGCACGGCGATCGACACCGCGAGACAAGGATATGAAAGTAATTTAAACTCCACAGTCACAAATCAGAACTTGGAGTTCATATGAGCTTGCGCTTGGAATTGAAGGCCATTTTCGCGTTGGGCTTGGGCCTTTGCTTGAGCCTCAGCGCAGCGCTGGCGGCGGAGCCTGCGGCCAAGGCGGTCTGCCCTGCCTTGTTGCAGCACAATGTGCTGCGCTTGCAAGACGAAAAGCCACAGTCGCTGTGCCAGTACAGCGGCAAGGTGCTGCTGGTGGTCAACACCGCCAGTTACTGCGGTTTCACGCCCCAGTACAAAGACCTGGAGGCGCTGCATGCCAAATATGCCGACAAGGGTTTGGTGGTGCTGGGTTTCCCCTCCAACGACTTTGCACAAGAAAAAACCACCAACAAAGAAATTGCTGATTTTTGCGAGAACACCTTTGGCGTGAAATTCCCCATGTTCACCAAAACCGCGGTCACCGGCGCGGATGCCTCGTCGCTGTACAAACAACTGGCTGAACTGACTGGCAAAAAGCCGAGCTGGAATTTCTTCAAATACCTGGTTGGGCGTGATGGCAAAGTGGTGGACACTTATGGCAGCATGACCAACCCCAGCAGCCGCAATGTGGTCAGCGCGATTGAAAAAAGCCTGGCCGCAGCGCCGTTGAACTGAATTGAACTGAACATGGGTTTGCGCAAAATTGCCATCGTCGGCTCCGGCATCTCGGGACTGGCCGTCGCTCACACCTTGCATGGCTTGGCCGATATCACGCTGTATGAAGCCGGTGATTATTTTGGCGGCCATACCCACACGGTGGACGTGACCTTGCCCACTTTGCAGGGCCCGGTCACGCACGGCGTGGACACGGGCTTTTTGGTGTTCAACGAACGCACCTACCCGAATCTGATCAGCCTGTTCGCGCAATTGGGCGTGCACACCGTGGCCTCTGACATGTCGTTTTCGGTCAAGGTGCCCGGCGCCTTGAATGGTCAGCCGCTGGAGTGGAGTGGCTCTAATTTAGACACGGTGTTTGCGCAGCGCAGCAACTTGCTGCGCCCACGCTTTTTGAAAATGCTGGCCGAGGTGCTGCGTTTTAACGCACTGTGCAACCGCATGGCCCAGGCCAATGTCGACGCGCAGTTGCATCAGCCGTTGGCGGATTTTTTGCTCGAAAACCGTTTCAGCCCTGAATTTCGCGATTGGTATTTTTTGCCCATGCTCGGTTGCATTTGGAGCTGCCCGACCGATCAAATGCTGCAGTTCCCGGTGGCCACCATGATTCGGTTTTGCCACAACCATGGCTTGATTCAAGTGACCAACCGACCGCGGTGGTTCACCGTGCAAGGCGGCGCACGCCATTACGTGGACAAGATCGTGGCACACATCAGCGACAAGCGTTTGAACACGCCGGTGCGCTTGATCGAGCGTGATGACCAAGGCGTGCGCATTGTCACCGATGGCCAGGTGGAGCGGTTTGACGAGGTGGTGGTGTGCAGCCACTCTGATCAAACCCTGGCCATGTTGCGCGACGCCTCCGAGGCCGAGCGCGAGGTGCTGGGCGCGATCCGTTACCAAGCCAATGTGGCCGTTTTGCACACCGATGCCAGCGTGTTGCCGGCGCGCCCTAAAGCCTGGGCGGCCTGGAATTACGAGCGCTCGGCCAGTGCCACGCAAGAGTCCACGCGGGTGTGTTTGCACTACCTGCTCAACCGTTTGCAGCCCCTGCCTTTTGCGCAACCGGTGGTGGTCTCGCTCAATCCCATCAGCGCCATCGCCCCCGCACAAATTTTGGGGCAATATGACTATGCGCACCCGGTGTTTGACCTGGCCGCGATCGAGGCACAAAAACGTGTGCCGCAGTTGCAGGGCCAGCAGCACACCTGGTTTGCAGGCGCCTGGATGGGTTACGGTTTCCATGAAGATGGCCTCAAGGCCGGCCTGGGTGTGGCGCGTCAATTGCTTTCGCGCATTCAGCAAGCAGGCGGCGCGCAAGCCCCGCTGTACCAGGCGGCGTGATGAACACCGCGGGCGCACTCCTGGGCTTGGGCACGGTGCGCCACACCCGGCTGCGCCCCGCGCGCCATGTGTTCGCCTACCCCAGTTATTTTTTGATGCTGCCCATGCGCCGTTTGCAAGCCGAGGGGGCTCATGCAGACCTGGCGCTGAACCGCCGTGCGCCGCTGTCTTTTTACGATGCCGACCATGGCGATGGCCGCAGCCCCGCCCAGGGTGGCGCGTTGGCGTGGATCACCGAGGTGCTTGCACGAGAAGGCGTGCCCCAGGCCGATGGCGAAATTTGGCTGCAGACCTTTCCACGCGTGTGCGGTTACACCTTCAAGCCGGTGAGCTTTTGGTATTGCCACCGGCGCGATGGCCAACTTGCGGCCATCGTGGCCGAGGTGCATAACACTTTTGGCGAGCGGCACTGTTATTTGCTGGACGCACCGCGCTACGGTCACACCCTGGAGACGGGCAAAGTGTTTCACGTGTCACCGTTTTGCAAGGTCGAGGGGCAGTATCGGTTTCGCTTCATGCGCACCGTGCACCAAGGTCAAGAGCGGGTGGTGGCGCGGGTGGATCACGACGACGCCAGTGGCGCCTTGATTGAAACCAGTTGGAGCGGTGCCCTGCAACCGGCCACGCGTGCGGCCTTGCGTCAAGCTTTTTGGCGTTATCCCTTGATGACCTGGGGCGTGGTGCTGCGCATCCACTGGCAGGCGTTTTTGCTGTGGCGCAAAAAAGTGCCGTTTTGGCGTAAACCCGAGCCGCCTGAACACTTCGTGACCCGTGCTTGATAGCGCGTGGGCCTTATTTGATCTGTGTAGTTCATTGATTTCTTGACACCATGAATTCAACCACCTCTTCCCGTGCAACCCCGTCTGGCGCCCGCCCTGTGGCCGCACAGCGGGTGATTCAACTGTTGTCGCGTCTGCGGCATGGCACGCTCACCGTGCATTGGCCTGATGGCAGCGAGCAGCGTTTTGGTCAGCGTGAGGCGCCGTTAGCCGTTTTGCATGTGCACGATTGGTCGGTCTGCGCAGAGGCGCTCAAGTCCGGCGACATTGGCTTTGCCGAAGGCTATATGCGCGGTGATTGGACAAGCCCATGCGTCACGGATTTGCTGCGGGTGCTGATCCGCAATCGCCGCGAGATGGAGGACATGATTTATGGCCATTGGGCCGGACGCTTGTTTTACCGCATCAAGCACTTTTTGAATCGCAATAACCGCAGCAACAGCCGCAAAAACATCCACGCCCATTACGACTTGGGCAATGCGTTCTACACCCTGTGGCTGGATGGCACGATGAACTATTCATCGGCATGGTTTGACGGTGATTTAAGCCGTCCGATGCAAGCGGCGCAAACCGCCAAGGTGCGCCGCGCACTGCGCATGACACAAGTCAAGCCGGGCGACCGGGTGCTGGAGATCGGCTGCGGTTGGGGCGCGCTGGCCGAGGCCGCCACCACCGAGTTTGGCGCGCACCTCACCGGCGTGACCTTGTCGACCGAGCAGCTGGCTTTTGCGCAGCAGCGTCTGCAAGGCTTGCACCGCGCAGACCAAGTGGATCTGCGCTTGCAAGACTACCGCGACATCCAGGACGGTCCTTATGACGCGGTGTGTTCCATCGAGATGATCGAGGCCGTGGGACGCGAATACTGGCCCACCTACTTTGCCAGTGTGGCGCGTTTGCTCAAGCCCGGTGGCCGCGCTTGCATTCAAAGCATCGTGATCGACGACAGCCTGTTTGAGCGCTACCTCCAATCCACCGATTTCATTCAGCAGTACATCTTTCCCGGCGGGTGCTTGCCCAGCCCGAGCGCGTTTCGCAAGCAAGCGCAGGCGGCCGGTTTGCAGGTGGTGGATGCGCTGAAATTTGGCCCCGATTATGCCGAGACGCTGCGCCGTTGGCGTCACGGCTTCATGGCGCAATTGACTGCCGTGCGGCAGCTGGGCTTTGACGAAAGCTTCATTCATTTGTGGGAGTTTTATTTGGCTTACTGCGAAGCAGCTTTTGATGAGCACAACATCGATGTGGTGCAGTTCACCTTGGTCAAACCGGCATGAGGTCCGAATGAACATCACACGCAGGTTTCAGGTGCGCGCGCTGGCCGCGGGCGCGCTGTGCACCTTGGCCGGTTTGCTGCTCAGCCCGGCCCAAGCGTTTGAAGCCACCTTGCCGGGCGCGACCCCCACAGCCCCTGTGCGCATGCGGGTGTGGGGTTTTGATGTGTATGACGCCAAGCTCTGGGTTCGGCCGGGCTTTGCGCCTGCCCAGTATGTGCGCCATCCGTTTGCCCTGGAGTTGCAGTACCTGCGCGGATTGAAGGGCGATGCGATTGCCCAGCGCTCGCTCGACGAAATGAAGCGCCAAGGCCCCATCAACGAGCCGCAAGCCCAAGCTTGGCTCAAAGCCATGCAAGCCCTGTTTCCCGATGTGCAAAAAGGCGACCGCATCACGGGCGTGCACAAGCCCGAGCAGGGCGCAGAGTTTTGGGTGAATGAACGCATGGTCGGGCAGGTGAACGACCCGCAGTTTGCACAGCTGTTTTTCGGTATTTGGTTGTCGCCGCAAACCTCCGCGCCCGAAGTGCGCAAAGCCTTGCTGGCGCAGTGGCCTTGATCATCTGACCGCCTGACCTGAAGCCCGCACCATGACCGCCAATGCACCCCAGGCCGCGTTCAGCCACGCCAACAGCGCGGCGGCAGGTGGGCTGGGTTTGCCTTTGGCGTTTGTGGCCTTGCCCTTGTATGTGCATTTGCCGCATTGGTACGCCACCCACTATGGCGTGCCCTTGGCGGCGCTGGGCATGGTGCTGCTGCTGAGCCGATTGACCGATGCGTTGGTTGACCCTTGGATGGGGCGGCTCAGTGACCGCTTGTACGCACGCTCTGTCAGGGCGGTGATGGGCGCTGCGGCATTCGCCGCTGTTTGTTTGGCGGTGGGTTTCGCCGGTTTGTTTTTTCCACCCACGCGCTGGACCCTGCCTGGGCAGGGTGATGCATTGCTGTGGTGGGTGGCCGCGATGTTGACGCTCAGCCACCTGGCTTACAGCGGCATCGGGATTTTGCACCAGTCTTGGGCCGCGTTGCTCGGCGGTGACGCCGTGCAGCGCAGCCGCTTGGTCAGTTGGCGTGAAGGCTGGGGTTTGCTCGGTGTGCTGATGGCGGGGGCTTTGCCCACCCTGGTGGGCATGGGCGGCACGGCCGGCGTACTGGTCTTGAGCTTGGCCCTGGGTTTGTGGGCCTGGCTGCGCAGCCACCCGCCGGCTGTGCAGCGTCCTTCGGCGTCGGCCCTGCCACCTGTGGCCCTGAGCCTGCCTTGGCGTTTTGTGGCGTTCAGACGCTTGATGGCGGTGTTCTTGCTCAATGGCATTGCCAGCGCGGTGCCGGCCACTTTGGTGTTGTTCTTTGTGCAAGATCAAATCCAAGCCCCAGCCGATCAGGCACCCTGGTTTTTAACTTTGTATTTTGCGGCCGGCGCACTGTCTTTGCCGGTGTGGCTGGCCTGCATTCGGCGCATCGGCTTGGCCCCGGCCTGGCTGTGCGGCATGGCGTTGTCGGTGCTGACGTTTGCGGGCGTGAGCCTGTTGGGCGCGGGCGACAGCACCGGTTTTGCCTGGGCCTGTGTGCTGTCAGGTTTGGCGTTGGGTGCTGATTTGGCGGTGCCGGGGGCTTTGCTCAATGGCCTGATCGATGCGCTGGGTTTTCGCGGCCGTGCCGAAGGCGCGTTCTTGGGCTGGTGGAGTCTGGCCACCAAGTTGAATTTGGCCTTGGCGGCGGGTACCGCCTTGCCGCTGCTGGGTCTGTGGGGCTATGCCCCGGGCAGTCAGGCACCGGCCGCCTTGCAGGCCTTGACCTGGGCCTATGTGGGCTTGCCCTGTGCGCTCAAGCTGGGTGCGGCCTTGTGTTTGTTTGTGTTTTTCGTTCCGCCAAGGAGTCTTGTATGAATCGACGTGGGGTTTTAAAGCACATGGGCCGCTGGTCTGCGGCATCGGTGGTGTCGGCAGGCGGCGCGGCCACCCTGCTCAGTGGCTGCGCGGGGCCGCAGCCCTCGGACTATGCCCGAGAAAAACCGGCGCTCGATTTGCGTCAGTACTTCAACGGCACGGTGGACGCCTGGGGCGTCTTTACCGACCGCAGCGGCAAAGTGGTCAAACGCTTCACGGTGCTGATGCAGTGCAGCTGGCAAGGCAACGAGGGCGTGCTGGACGAGGCCTTCACCTACAGCGACGGCACTTTGCAACGGCGTGTGTGGCGCATTCAGGCCTTGCCTGACGGCCGCTACATCGGCCGCGCCGATGACGTGGTGGGCGAGGCCCAAGGCCAAGCCAGCGGCAACGCTTTGCGCTGGCAATACACCTTGGCTTTGCCGGTGGACGGGCGGGTGTGGGAGGTGCAATTTGACGACTGGATGTATTTGATGGACGACCGGGTGATGCTGAACAAAGCGGTGATGAGCAAATGGGGTGTGCGCTTGGGTGAAGTCACCCTCTCGTTCACGCGCCGCTGATGTTCAAGCCCTTGAACAAGCCCATGACCCAATGGGCCGGCCAACGGGTGTGGCTGGTGGGCGCGTCCAGCGGCATTGGCCTGGCCTGCGCGCAGGCCTTGGCCCGTGCAGGCACGCAGGTGGTGGTCTCGGCGCGCCAAGTCGAGGCCCTGGCGGGCCTGCCCGGCATCCACCCCGTGCCCATGGACGTGACCGATGCCGCCAGCGTGAAAGCCGCCACAGCGCGTGTGCTTGGCGAGGTCTTGCAACACCCCACGCGCGGCGGCCCACTCGATCTGGTGGTGTATTGCGCCGGGCACTACCGGGCGCAACGCGCCACCGCGTTTGATCTGGCTGACATGCTGCGTCACCAAGAGGTGAACTACGCAGGCGCACTGCGCGTGTTGGACGCGGTGCTGCCTGTTTTGTTGGCGCAAGGCCAAGGCCACATCAGCCTGGTCAGCAGTGTGGCCGGCTGGCGCGGTTTGCCCAATGGCTTGGCTTATGGGCCGACCAAGGCGGCGCTGACGCATTTGGCCGAAACCTTGTATATGGATATGCAAGACCGTGGCATTGGCGTGAGCGTGATCAACCCGGGGTTTGTGGCCACGCCCTTGACCGCGCAAAACAATTTTCAAATGCCGGCCTTGATCAGCCCTGAGCAAGCGGCCACGGCCATGATCCGGGGCTGGGCGCAGGGCGCGTTTGACATCCACTTTCCCAAACGCTTTACGCTGTGGCTCAAACTCTTGCGGGTGTTGCCCTACCGCGTTTACTTTGCGCTGGTGCGCCGTTTTACGGGATTGTGACGATGCCTGCCACCTCACCTCTTTCAACCCCACCCGACTACCGCGCCCGCACGGCCGCTTTGGCCGCTTATTTTGAAAACCTGTCGCCTGTCAGCGTGGCACAGCTGCCGCAGTTTTATGCGCCTGATGCCCGCTTCAAAGACCCGTTCAACGAGGTGCAAGGCCTACAGGCCGTCACGCAGGTGTTTGAACACATGTACCAGGCACTTGAAACGCCCCACTTTGTGATCACCCACAGTTTGGTGGACGGGGATCAGGCGTTTTTGACCTGGGACTTCAGGTTCAAGTTCAAGCGCTTTGACACCCATACTTTGCAAACGGTGCGTGGCGGCACGCATGTGCAGTTCAACGCCCAAGGGCTGATCAGTATGCACCGTGATTATTGGGATGCGGCGGAAGAGCTTTACGAAAAGCTGCCGCTGCTCGGCGGCGTGATGCGCTGGCTCAAGGCAAGGGCGAACAGCTGATCGCGCCCGCCTCGCCTTAGGCTGGACGTGTTTCGATGAAACTGGCGCGCTGCGCCAGTTTGTCGTGCAGCTTGTGCAGCTGGGGCTGCTGGCTGCGCCAGTCAAACGCAGGAAAGCGAAAGTCCAAGTAGCTCACGGCGCAGACCACGGCGATGTCCGACAGGCTCATGTGCACGCCTGAGCAATAGGGCTTGTCGCCCAGGCCGCGTTCCATGGCTTGCAGGGCCAGTTCCACTTTGCCCATTTGGCGCGCGATCCAAGCGGCACTGCGCTGCGCCTCGCTGCGGCCGGCCCAGGTGGCTTCCAGGCGTGCCAAGATGGCGGCGTCCAGCAAACCGTCGGCCAAGGCCTCCCAGGTTTTGACTTCGGCGCGTTCGCGGCCACCCGCAGGAATCAATTTACCCACCGGCGACAAGGTGTCCAAATACTCGACGATGACGCGCGAATCGAATACCGCTTCGCCGCCCTCCATGATCAGGCAAGGCACTTTGCCCAAGGGGTTGGAGGTGTGAATTTGCGTTTGGTCAGACCAGACGTTTTCGGGCAGGAATTGGTAATCCAATTTCTTCTCAGACAAGACCATGCGCACTTTGCGCACATAAGGACTGGCGACGGCACCAATGAGTTTCATAAAAGCAATTCAGGAGGATGCGAATTCAAAGACGTGCCATTCTAGGTGACGACCTACAATCGGGGGATGACTTTCTCTCCGATCTCTGCTCTTTCGCCGTTGGACGGCCGTTATGCCAGCAAACTCAACACCCTTCGCCCCTTGATGAGCGAGCAAGGTTATATGCACCGCCGTGTGCAAGTCGAACTGGCCTGGTTCACCGCCTTGTCCGATGCGGGCTTTGCCGAGTTCAAACCTTTAACGCCTGAGGCGCGCCAATACCTGACCGGGCTGGTGAAAAACTTTTCTGAGGCCGATGCCTTGGCCATCAAAGACATCGAAAAAACCACCAACCACGACGTCAAAGCTGTGGAGTATTGGATCAAGGCCCAATTCAAAAACCACCCGGAGTTGGAGCGCGCCGCCGAGTTCGTGCATTTCGCCTGCACCAGCGAAGACATCAACAACACCAGCCATGCGCTGCAACTCAAGGGCGCGCGTGCGCAGGTGATGTTGCCGGCGCTGGACGGCTTGATCGACAAGCTGCGCAGCATGGCGCACCAATTTGCCGACGTGCCCATGCTCAGTCGCACCCATGGCCAAACCGCCAGCCCCACCACCGTGGGCAAGGAGCTGGCCAATGTGGTGATGCGCCTGCGCGGCTGCCGCGAGCGCATTGCGGCCGTGAAACTGATGGGCAAGATGAATGGCGCAGTCGGCAACTTCAACGCGCATTTGTCGGCCTGGCCCGCGTTTGACTGGGAGGCTTTTGCGCAGCGCGTGATCGAAACACCGGACCTGGATGAAGTGCCCGCAAATGCCGCCTGGGGCCTGGGCTTGAGCTTCCAGCCCTACAGCATCCAGATCGAGCCGCACGACTACATGGCCGAGTTGTTTGACGCCGTGGCCCGCACCAACACCGTGTTGATTGACTTGTCGCGTGACATTTGGGGTTATGTCTCGCTGGGCTACTTCAAGCAGCGTCTCAAAGCCGGTGAGATCGGTTCGTCCACCATGCCGCACAAAGTCAACCCGATCGACTTTGAAAACGCCGAAGGCAACTTGGGCTTGGCCAACGCGGTGCTCAAGCACATGGCTGAAAAACTGCCCATCAGCCGCTGGCAGCGCGACTTGACCGACTCCACCGTGCTGCGCAACATGGGCGTGGGCCTGGGCTACACCGCGCTGGCTTACGCCTCACTCATGACCGGTTTGAATAAACTCGAACTCAACGAAGAAGCCCTGGCCGCTGACCTGGATGCCGCTTGGGAAGTGCTGGCCGAGCCGATTCAAACCGTGATGCGCCGCTACGGCGTGCAAGGCGCTTACGAAAAACTCAAAGAAGTCACACGCGGCAAAACCGTGTGCGCCGCCGATCTGCATGGCCTGATTGCGGCGTTGGAAATCCCGCAAGCCGACAAAGACCGTTTGCTGGCCATGACGCCGGGCAGCTATGTGGGCAAAGCGGCCGAACTGGCACGCCGGGTCTGAACGGATGGCGCTCAAATCCACCATCTACAAAGTCAATCTGTCGATCGCCGACATTGACCACAACTACTACGCCGACCACGCGCTGACCCTGGCGCGCCACCCCAGCGAAACCGACGAGCGGATGATGATCCGCTTGCTGGCCTTGGCCATCCATGCGCATGAATTGCACAGCGTGTGCAACGGCGACGGCACCCTGGGGTTTGGCGCGGGCTTGTCCGATCCGGACAACCCCGACGTCTACTTGCGCGACTACACCGGCCGTACCCGCTTGTGGGTGGAGGTGGGCCAGCCCGAAGACAAGCCGCTGAACAAAGCCTGCCAAAAGTCAGACGCGGTGCGCGTTTACGCCTTTAACCACGCCGCCGAAGTGTGGTGGAAAGGCATTGAAAACAAACTCAGCCGCATGGACAAACTGCAGGTCTGGCGCGTGCCCACCGAAGGCTCGCAAGAGCTGGCCCAATTGGCCGAGCGCAGCATGCAGATGCAAGCCACGGTGCAAGAAAACGCCGTCACCTTCAGCAGCGACAAGGGCAGCGTGCACATCGAGCCGGTGCGCTGGAAGTAAGTCCCCCCTGCTCCGGTCGAGGCCTGGGTCAGGTGACGACCCCTGAATTCAAAGCAATGAAATTTGCGCTTCTGCCGCCGCCTTGGCCCAGTCGCGCTCTTGGGCGGCGCGTTCGGCGTAGCGGTTAAAGCGCCAAGAGCTGCCGTCCAGCGTGATGCGGTGCCACACGTCGCGCTTCTCGCCCGGCGTCATTTCGGTCCACAGCTGCACTTCTTCAAAAGTGCGGCCACAGCCTTTGCACAGCTCGTCACCCTGGCTGGTCGAGCAAATGGCGATGCACGGCGTGTCGGGTGTGCTGGCGTACCAGGCCTGCCAGGCCTCAGCCGCGGCCAGTGGGATGCTGAACTCGTCCACCGTCTCTTCGTGGTGGTAAACCATCAAGGCATACACCTCGGCCAAAGCGCGCAGTTCCCGGGGCAAGGTGACGCCGTCGGGCGAGGGGTTTTTGGCGCGCCAGTAATTGATGGCGGCCTCGATGTCGGTGATGTAAATGCCAGCCATGGTGTGTGTGCAAAGGGGAGTGCGATCATAGCCTTTCCAGGTCGGCGCGAGGCCCCAGCGGGGCGCAAGCCTTGAAACGCACCCGCTGCGGGTATGACCGACTCGGCGCAAGGTTTTTGTGTTGCCGGTGTAATAGCGACTGAAGGGGAGTAACTCCCAATGCGAGCACCGCAGACTGTGCGGGGTTCGCAGCATCAACTTGTCGTCAGTACGAAACAGTTGCCCTCAAGGCATGTGGTTTCCGGTAAGTTGGGCTTGTGTTGCGCACAGGCTGAGTGAGACCTTCGAGGAAAAGCCGCAAGGTTTTGTATTCAAACTCGAAGGAATAAAAAATGGAATTTCTCTCTGCCCCTTGGTGGTCGGCTTTGCTGGCCATTGTGCTGATCGACCTCGTCTTGGCGGGCGATAACGCCATCGTGATTGCTTTGGCGGCGCGCAGTTTGCCGCCCGAACTCCAAAAAAAGGCCATCCTGTGGGGCACCGTGGGCGCGATTGGCGTGCGCGCGCTGATGACGCTGGGCGTGGTCTGGTTGCTGCAAATTCCCGGTTTGATGTTGGTGGGCGGTTTGGGCCTGCTGTGGGTCGCCTTCAAGTTGCTGGTGGACCAAGACGCGGGTGAGCATGACGGTCCCGTGGCCAGCACCTTTTGGGGTGCAATGAAAACCATTGTGGTGGCCGATGCTTTGATGGGCGTGGACAACGTGCTGGGTGTGGCTGGCGCTGCGCATGGCGCCATGGATCTGGTGGTCATTGGTTTGCTGGTCAGCGTGCCGATTGTGGTGTTTGGCAGCTCGGTGGTGCTCAAATTGGTGGAGCGCTTCCCCCTCATCATCCAACTGGGCGCCGCGGTGTTGGCCTTCACCGCCGCCAAGATGATCGTGGACGAACCTTTGCTGAGTGCAGTTTTTGAGGCCAATGCGCCCCTGGCGTGGCTGGTGAGTCTGGTGTGCGTGGGCGGTGTGTGCGGCGGCGGTTGGTGGCTGACGCGCATCAAACAAGCAACTGAAAAAGCCTGACAGCCCCCGCGTGGGCTGCTAAGCTGGCCGCATGAAATGGCTTGTCAAATGGATGTTGTGCGCCGGGGCCCTGTTGCTGGTGGCCCAGGTTTACAGCGGGGTGCAGTTGCAAAGCTTCACCGCCGCTTTGATCGCCGCCTTGGTGCTGGGTTTGTTCAACACGGTGTTGCGCCCGGTGTTGATCGTCTTGACCTTGCCGATCACCGTGGTCACCCTGGGCTTGTTTCTGTTTGTGATTCACGCCGTCACGTTTTGGGCCGCCTCCGGCCTGTTGGACGGTTTTGCCGTGGCTGGTTTTGAGGCCGCGCTGATCGGCTCGGTGTTGTATTCGCTGCTGTGTGTGGTGATCGATTCAGCGCTCGAGCAGTTGTTCCCGCCACATTGATTGCACCAGCCGCAAACGCGCATCGACAATCGCAGCCTCAATCTTGTCGGCCCCCTGCATGGCTTGCTTGCGCCCCAGGTCTTGCGCGGCCTTGAATCGGTCAATCGCGCCGCTGTAGTCCATGCGCGCCAACTGCGCTTCGCCCTCGGCGCGCAGCGACTGCAGCACCCGTCCTTGGGCCATGCAACCTGCCGCCAAGGCTTGCCAGACTTGACCATCGCCGGGGTGCTCTTGCAGCCAGATGCGCAGCTGTGACACCTCTTCATTCAAGGCCGGTGACGCGGCCAAGCGGGTGCGCGCTTGAACACCGGCCAACAGCTCCGGTCGGCGCGCCAAGGCGCTGGCCGGAATGGCCGACAAGGCCCCCAGCACATTGCGCATATCGTCTGCCTTGTAAGCCAACTCGGCCTTGAGCAACTGCAAAAGTCTAAACGCTTGGGCGTCGCCCTGTACCAACGGCGTCAAACGCAGCACCAAACGCTGCGCCAGTTGCGGGTCGCGCAATGGCATTTGCGCCACAGCCGCTGCATACAACACGCTGACTTGTTTGGCCAGCGGTTGACGCGACAGCTGCGGGTCTAGGGCCTCTTGCGTCCAGCTGCGCAGCAGGTCCACACCGGGTTGCGACAGCACTTTGGCGCGCGCCGTCATGATGGCGTGCTCCAAATCAGGCTTCAACAGCGCGCTGCGTGGGGTTAAAAGTTGTTGGCGCCCTTGCATGTCGGCCATGCGCTCAGTGGTCATGGGGTGCGAGCGCAAATACGGGAACGAGCCGTTGTCGTTCAAAGCCGCCGCTTGTTGCAGCTTGCCAAACATGCTGACAAAACCCTGGGGGTCAAAGCCGGCCTCGGTCATGACGCTGTAGCCCACCCGGTCGGCCTCGCGCTCCATGTCGCGCGAAAAGCTCAGCTGGCTTTGAATCGCCGCGGCTTGCCCGCCGACAATCAAGGCCTGGGCGCTTTGCGGGCTCTTGCTGGCCGCCAGCAGGCCCAAAATCATGGTGCCCATCATGATCGGCGTCATGCGCGACTGCGCGCCCATGGAGCGCGATATGTGCCGTTGGGTCACGTGGCTCAATTCATGCGCCATGACCGAGGCCAGCTCGTCGCGACTGGCCACCACGCTGATCAGGCCCAAATGCACGCCCATATAACCCCCGGGCAGGGCAAAGGCGTTGACCGAGCGGTCTTTGCCCAGCAAGATCTTCCAGGCAAAGCGCTCTTGCATGTCGGCGCTCAACTCGCCGCGTGCCAATGCGCTGGTTACCAGGGGTCGCCAAAGGCTTTGGATGTACTCGTCCAAAATGGGGTCTTCGATGAAGTCCGGGTCGCGGTACAACTCGCGAGCAATCCGGTCGCCAATCTTGCGCTCTGCACTCAGAGTGATGTCGGAACCGTCGCCCAAACTGGGCAAGGCCGAGCTGGCGCTGCCAGACCCCGGCAGCGCGGGCGCTTGCGCCCAAGCAGGGACCAGCAGGCAAGCAACGGCCCACGTGACCAGGCTGGTCACGGGTTTGCGAGACAATGCCAATAACTTCAAACTTTCCCCTCCTGAGAACGACCGTATCATGCCTGTTGCGATACTGAATCAGGTGAACTCAGTGTAAATCTTCACCGCCACGCTGAACCCCTCTATGTCAAAGACCATGCCCAGCAGCTCACCCTTTACCCATTTTGATGCCCAAGGCCAAGCGCATATGGTGGATGTGGGCGCCAAAGCCGCCACCCACCGCGTGGCCGTGGCCACAGGCCGCATCGAGATGCAGCCTGCGACTTGGCATTTGATTGCGTCGGGCACAGCCCAAAAAGGCGACGTCTTGGGCATCGCGCGGATTGCCGGCATCCAGGCGGCTAAAAAAACCAGCGACCTGATTCCCTTGTGCCACCCCTTGGCCCTGACGCGGGTGGCGGTGGATTTTGACATGCGCGAATCACCCTCGCCGCAGGTGGTGTGCACCGTCACCGCCGAAACCGTGGGCCCCACCGGTGTGGAGATGGAAGCTCTGACCGCCGTGCAAGTGGCCTTGCTCACCATCTATGACATGTGCAAAGCGGCCGACCGCGGCATGGTCATGACCGATGTGAAGTTGTTAGAAAAGCAAGGCGGCAAGTCGGGGCATTGGGTGGGTGAGAAGTGACCGCTTACAAATCAGTAGCAAAGTCTTTTTCAAATTGAGGTTTTGTCCCAATGCTGTCCCACTCAGGAGCAGATATGGCATCTTTCAGACAACATGGCAATAGCTGGCAAGCTCGGATGCGCTAACAAGCCCACCCAGAAATTACCAAGAGCTTACCTTCAAGGCATGATGATGAGAAGCGGGCGCGATCAGATGAAACCGACACAGACAAAGTTCAATTTATCAGGGTCTCTGAGACACAGCGCAGCACCTTGGGTGATTTGATTTCAAGGTATTTGGCGAAGGTCACCCCGACCATGAAGGGCGCAACGGCAGACACCATAAGGCTCAAAGCCATCATGCGCAGGTCCATTGCAGGTGGAGTATGGTGAAAACTTAAGGGCATCCAAATTCGCAGATTATCGGACATTGAACTACGCGTCGCGTGGGGCTTTAGAAGTAAACGGTACCCAAACTAACGACAAAATGTCACGAAACATCAACGTTACTTTATACCTAGAAACCGTTTCTAATTTGGCTGTAAACGTCCAAACCATCTGCTGTGCGACTGCGAACCTGAAACAGCCCAAGCCCTGATGTGCCCACTACCCAATTTGAGCGCAGCCCACAGCTATTTGCGCTGGTGCCCGTGCATGGAACATCCACGCTGTTTGACGTGTAAGGTACGTTAACTGAGTTCGTCCCTCCGTTGACACCCGTTCCCCAATAAATAGCAGTTGACCAAGGATGAACATTCCCAGTGGATATGCCAAAATTGATAGCAGCTGAAGTGGCACCAACAAAAGTCAGAAGATTGTTTTGAGTCGCTGTTGAAAAGGTGGGGTAGTAAGCAAAGCCTTGAGTTTCCGCAGGTGTTAAGGGCCTTGTAGCAAGCCGGTTTACATAAGTCATCGAACTGCCGTCAGACAAAATGATTTCAAATGTGTAAGGCTCTCCTTCCCCAATGCTGGCGATATCAGAATCGCTCAAATAGTTGCCAACGGAAGTTGACAGGCCAGACATGGTTCCTGTGTTGTTTCCTGAGCCAATCAAATTGCCGTCGTTGCCGAGCCCTTTGAGATAACGCGGATTATTTGTAGTAAGTGTCGTGTAACTGTTCGAGTAATTTATTGCCAGTACAAATACACCTGCGCAAGAATAAGTTGTGTTGACGGTTGTCCAATCAGTTCCCGTTTTTGAAATTGCAGCAGCAGAAGTGATCGGCAGGTAAGAGCCGCACGAACCATTGAACTTTTGTGCGACGTAAGCCCCACCAGCTGGCAAACCCTTGCCCGTAATCTTTGCAACTACTGGTTTGCGATTTGTCGCGTCGGTCGATGAGATGAAATTTCCAACATAAAGGTTGATACCGGTCTCGTAGCGGTAATCGCCAGTGACTTGATTCACAATCTTTTGGACCACGGGTATCGCGTAGCTCTGGAAGTCACGCTGGTCGCCTATAAATCTAAAGCCTTTATCTTGGCCGGACGCCAGATTGTCAAATCTTTTTACCACCATGAACGGTGAGCGAACCATGTCACCTAATTGGTCGACTGTACCATCCGCGAAAAGTATCGGAAACTTGACTGCCCACGTTGTGCCTTGCGAGTCAAGAGGGCGAATGATTCTGGGCGTCAGAAATGTAGCCCCATCGTATTTCGATTGAGTCAACATGTAACCGAAGATTCCAGCCCAGTACCAACTGGTATTGTTTGGCGTACTGTAATTTTGACTGTTCCACTTAAAGCTTGAATGCTTGAATGAATTGGCTTGCGTCAGGTCACTTGTGACCACAAACTTAGCATCAGCACAGTCTGCCGATGGTGATTGTGGCGTTCCCCGGGTGGAGGATGAGGTTTGCTTGAAGCACTTATCCAACCTGCTTCTTAAAACTTCGAGGTCGCCAATCGTTAGGGTTGTTTTATCGGTAGGCGTGATCAAGCTCGCAGCAGAGTTCGCGTTTGGCAAAGCACCCGAGGCTATAACGAGGCTGGTGTATGGTGCTGTCGCCGTGCTATTGGCTGCAAGGTCGTTGCCAACCTTACCCGCACTCGTGCCCAGTATGACCTGTCCGCTTGGCTGGACAGTGGCTGATACGTTGTCTAGCAACTTGTCCATCGCCCCTGAAAATGTGCTGCTGATTAAAGAGCCAGAAACCCCCATCGCTGACATGACTCCAGAAAGCGCAGAGCGATACGCTTGATCGGCCAGTTCAATTGATGCTGAATTGAAATTTCTTTGGCTTGAAGTGTTTGTACTCAAATCCAGCGGGTTTCCGGAATTTGATAGAGAAGCTGCTATTGCGTTGGTTAGTTGGGTCACATTGGCTTGACCAGCAACTGATGCAACGCTGGTTAAACTTATCCCTGTATCTCCACTCAAGCCATCTGCCCTGATGACGAAGGGTGGTGTAAATTTGGTTGAATCAAAGCTAAGTGAATATTTACCACTTGCGTCAGTGGTTGTCGTGCCAATTAATTGGCCAAGCGCATCGCGCACTGTGACAGCTGCGTTTTCAATCGGCGCGCCTGTTGCGACTGTTCCACCAAGAGAAGAGGTTGTAGAGCTACTTTCAATTTCGCTCAGGCTTCCGTTCCCGCTTCCACAGCCAACAATAAATAAGCAAACGATAATTGAAAGAGTTAGCAGTCGCATGATTGTTGCCCTTATTTAATATTCATTTAGGCTAGCTCTTTCAAAAATAGCCCCAATTTTGATAACGGTTTTATACTACACTTAAATTTAATAAGAATCAATTCAGCGATTGCGATCCACATTCAAACTGAGCCACAAATGAAGCCCGAGCTCACAGTTGCATTTGTGCAAATGCTCTGTGTTATTGGGGGTGCATCAAGTAATTCTTGTTTTAAATGGTGAGGTTTTTGGTGTCAGGGACAACTTAGTAGTCGCAGGCTTAATGGCCAAGACCCTGAGCCCTTAGCGCGACAAAGCCGTCAAGTCATAGACCATCGTCAAGCCCCATGACGTGGCTTGAAAACTGCCGCGGTGAGCAGCGATGCGTCCCGCCGTCGCCATGACCGACCATTGTGGCGAAAGCCTGTAACCCAGCCCCATGTCGTATTGTCCCACCAGCCCCCCACCCGTGGCCAAGCCACCCCCCCCACCGGCACCCGCCAGCGCTTGAGCCTCGGCAAACCAGGCGCCCACCAAAGACTGGTGCACACCCACGCCCAGCAGCCCGGACATGTAGGCACCCGCCTGCCCTTTGTAAGCCGCCAGGCCCTGCCCGGTGACGAACCATTGCGTGGAGGCGTCCGCCGGGCTGACAAAGTAATCCCATTGAGCACCCAAGAGGCTGACTTGCATGTCAGGATAGCTGTTGCGCCAAGCTGGGCGATCGCCCTTGTAGGTTTGCTGCACCAAACGCAGACGCAGGTGGTGCGGGTCCCAGCCCGCCAAATCGCCAATCGGTACAGTTTGCGCGCCGACATCAGGTGCGGAGAAATGATGCACCCACTTGAGTCCCAAACTGCTGCCCCTGAACGGGCCAGAAAATCCACCCTCTTGGCCCCAGGTTAAGGCCAGCGCATCATGCCGTGAGAGTTGCTGCTGCAACGACACGCCCG
>CANGEE010000004.1 GCA_947452635.1 Comamonadaceae bacterium
AACAGCATTTTGCGCACATTTTCAGTTTGCAACTTGGGGTCGTCGTTCAACTGCGCAGCGTTCGACGCCGCGCGCGAGAGACGCTGCACATGCACCAATTTGGTGGTCTCCACCGCCAAATGGGCGAAATTCTCACCAAACGCTTTGGCTATCACCTCATAGGGTTTGTTCAAATGTTCGCAGGCGTAGACCAAATACGCAGCGGCCTGCATGGCTTGTGAGCCACCGATGGTGAGCAAAATGGCGGCCACGGCATCGGCATGCGCCAACATGTTTTCGCCGGTGCCCAAGGTTTCGCTGGCCAGCAGAGGCTCAGCAAAAGCACGGGCGCGGGCCAGATCATCGCTTTGCGCAGGCAAACCTTGTGCCGTCACAGTCAGCACAGTGGGCACGGCATCGCCGCGCATCACGGCCGTTGCAGGCATGCGGGCTGGGGGCTGACGGGAATTTTCAGAAACTTTCATTCAAAGCACTTCAAGGCGACAAGGTCCGGGCGTTGTCTCATGTGGATTCAAGGTGCAAGCAAAAAATCGGCCACGGTTTGGATTTGGTCTTGCGCAATCAAGGTCGGTGCATGGCCAATGCCAGCCCACTCCACCAAAGTAGCGTGCGGTCCGCGCAGGCACATGGCTTGCGCCGTTTCAGATGTCAGCAAGTCGGACTGCTGACCGCGCAGCAACAAGGTCTGCGCTGAAATTTCATCGTAAATTTGCCACAGAACCGCTTGCGCGCCTTGCGCCTGCGCTTCAGTCATGGCGCGCAGGGGCTCACCAATCGCAGGGTCGTAGTGCAGGCACAAGCTGCCATCAGCTTGCGTCTTCACCATAGGCGCAGACAAGGCCAGCCACGCTTGCGGGGTATGCGGACCAAAACTTTGCGAAACCGCACACAAGGCCTGGGCAGCTTCTTGCAAACTTGCAAACCGCCCGGTTTGACCCACATAGGTTTTCATGCGCTCAATGGCGACCCACGACACCGCAGGGCCCACGTCATTGAGCACCAAACGCCGGACCGCACAAGGTGATGGAAAATCAGGCTGACCCGCCACCACCATGCCAATCAAGCCACCCATGCTGGTGCCCACCCAGTCAAGTGTCTGAACGGGCGCCTGGGTGTGCAACTGAGCCAACATGGCCGCCATGTCTGCAGCGTATTGCGGCAATTGGTAGCCTTCAGACTGGGCCAACCAATCGCTTTGTCCGCGGCCGACCACATCCGGGCAAATCACCCGCAAGGGATGATCGGCGCGAGCCACCAGGGCCTGGGCCAACAGATCAAAATCGCGCCCCTGCCGTGTCAGGCCATGGACACAAACCACCACATGCAGCGCCAAAGGGTCACCCCAGCAGGTGTAAGCCATACGATGTACACCTAGAGGATCAGGGCAAACGACTGACGCAAGCGTGGGCTGTGACATAAGGTAACAAGTGGGTGCAAAACCCCAGTGTGCCTTCAAAAAGCCCTTTTAAGCGGGTGATAATGAACTTTTACATCCTCGCTCAAACCCATTGATTGGAGAAAAATTCATGCTCACAGGTAAAACAGCCCTTGTCACCGGTTCCACCAGCGGCATCGGTTTGGGGATGGCCAAAGCCCTGGCCGAACAAGGCGCCAACATCGTACTGAACGGCTTTGGCGACAGCGCCGGCCCGCAAGCCGAAATCGCAGCCTTGGGCGTGAAGGTGGCCTACCATGGCGCCGACATGAGCAAAGCCTCTGAAATTGAGGCGATGATGAAGTTTGCGGCCGACACCTTTGGCCAGGTGGACATCCTGGTGAACAACGCGGGCATTCAACACGTGTCGCCAGTTCAAGACTTTCCAGTTGACAAATGGGATGCCATCATCGCCATCAACCTGAGCAGCGCCTTTCACGCCACTCGTTTGGCCCTGCCGGCCATGCAAAAATCCAATTGGGGGCGCATCATCAATGTGGCTTCGATCCACGGCTTGGTGGGCTCGGCCGACAAGTCTGCCTATGTGGCGGCCAAACACGGTGTGGTGGGTTTGACCAAAGTCACCGCCCTGGAAAACGCGACCACGGGGGTGACCTGCAACGCCATTTGCCCCGGCTGGGTATTGACGCCTTTGGTGCAAAAACAGGTTGACGCTAAAGCGCTGGCCATGGGCTTGACGAATGAGGAAGCCACAAAACTGTTGCTGCAAGAAAAAGAACCTTCCATGCAATTCACCACCCCTGAAGAATTGGGTGCCTTGGCGATGTTTTTCTGCTCCAGCGCTGGCAACAACGTGCGCGGCGTGGCATGGAACATGGACGGCGGGTGGACCGCGCAATAAGACTGGCCTTTTGCCACCCTCCCATCACGTTCGTTTTGAATCGCCATGAACAACCCTGATAAACGCCTGGACAAAGTGGTGGTGGTTGACGATGACACCCGCATCCGAGACTTGCTGCGACGCTATCTGAACCAAGAAGGTTTTGACGTGCTGGTCGCCGAAGACAGCCGTGCATTGACCCGCATTTTGCAAAGAGAAAAAGTGGATCTCTTGGTGCTGGACGTGATGCTTCCGGGTGAAGACGGCCTGAGCATTTGCCGCCGCCTGCGCGCCGCCAATGACCGCACACCCATCATCATGTTGACCGCCAAGGGGGAAGATGTCGACCGCATCATGGGCCTGGAGGGTGGTGCTGATGATTATTTGGCCAAGCCTTTCAATCCGCGCGAATTACTGGCCCGGATCAATGCGGTGCTGCGCCGCAGACCCACAGTGGAGGTGCCGGGTGCGCCGTCCAATGAGCAAGAAGTGATCGAGTTCAGTGGTTTCAGTTTTGATTTGGGTGCACGCTCACTGCGCAAAGGCGATCAAGACATCGCCCTGACCACCGGCGAATTTGCGATGCTCAAGACCTTGGTGCGCCACCCGCGTCAACCCATGACGCGTGACAAACTGGCCCAACTGGCGCGTGGTCGTGAATTTGAGCCCTTTGACCGCAGCTTGGACGTGCAAGTTTCTCGATTGCGTAAGCTCATCGAAATCGACCCGACCTCACCCCGCATCATTCAAACCGTATGGGGGGTCGGCTACGTCTTCATTCCTGAGGGCAATGGCTGAGGCCCATGGCACCACAACCAGCAGAACGCCAAACAGGCTTGAGTCTGTTTTGGCGAACTTTTGCCCTGCTGGCCCTGCTGATTTTTTGCAGCGCCTTGGCTTGGTTGCAATTGCTGCGGACGCAAGAGTATGAGCCGCGCATGCTGCGCAACGCGCACCAAATTGCCTCGGTCGTCAACCTGACCCGCACAGCACTGCGGCACACCGATGCCATAGCGCGTGTTTCCTTGCTCAAAATTCTGGCCGATGAAGAAGATGTCAGCATCAGCACCCGTGAACCGAACGACACGTTTGAGCCCTTTGGTCAAACCAAGCTCGAATTGCAAATCGCCCAAGAACTGTCCAAGCGCTTAGGACACAACACCATCGTAGCCCGGTCCGTGAATGGCGACAGTGGTTTGTGGGTTGGCTTTCAGATCGAGAGTGACAGCTACTGGTTGCTGATGGACCCGCAACGACTCAACCCCGTCAGTGGCAGCACCTGGTTGGTTTGGTTACTGACCGCCACGGCGCTGTCATTGACGGGTGCGGCAGTCATTGCGCGCTTGATCAATCAGCCCTTGCGCCAACTCTCATTTGCGGCCAGTCGAGTGCGCGACGGCAATTTCCAAGCCGCACCCTTGAACGAAGATGTCCCCACCAACGAGATCCGTGCGGTCAACATAGGCTTTAACCGCATGGCCGAACGTCTGGCCAGCATCGAACAGGAACGCGCCTTGATGTTGGCTGGCATCTCACACGACTTGCGCACCCCGCTGGCGCGCTTGCGACTTGAAACCGAACTGAGCGTCCCTGACCTGCAGGCACGTGACTTCATGGCCGCAGACATTGCCCAACTGGACGCCATCATAGACAAATTCTTGGAATATGCTCGCCCCGAGAATCTGAAAATAGAGCCGGTGCTACTGGCCCAGGTGATCAGCAATTGCGTAGCGCCATTTTTGAAGCGCAGCAACTTCCAAGTCAATGTGGATGTAGCGGCCAACTTGTTTGTGCAGGCCGAGCAAGTCGAACTCAGTCGTGTGCTGTCCAATTTGCTGGAGAATGCACGCCGCTACGGTCAAACACCCAGCGATGGCATCACCCGCGTCGATTTGGTTGCCAGAATTCATGATGGATGGGTGCTGTTTCGCGTGCGTGACCACGGCCCTGGCGTGTCAGAAGAGACTTTGAAACACCTGACTCAACCTTTTTACCGGGGCGATGCAGCGCGCACTTCGGCCACGGGCGCAGGCCTGGGTCTGGCGATTGTTGAGCGATCGGTGCAGCGCATGGGCGGCACCTTTTCAGTTTTCAACAACACCCAAGGCGGCTTGATGGCGCTCATGAAATTCAAGCAAATGCAGTTGACCGACAAGGCGTGATCATCAGCAGGGTGGACGTCATTAGATGGGGGCGGACAAACCCCTTAGACCCTCAATCGGCGCGTCGCAACAGCACCACCGCCCGTGCTTCCATGCTCTGGCCTTGGCCCACAGGTCCTAATTTTTCGGCAGTCTTGGCTTTGACATTGACTTGGGTGACATCCACGGCCAAAGCCTTGGCAATGGCCGTGCACATGGCGCCGATGAAGGGTGCCAATTTCGGCGCTTGCGCAATCACGGTACTGTCCAGGTTGCTCAATTCATAGCCTTGGGCACGGACCCGGTGCATCGCCTCGGCCAACAACACCAATGAGTCCGCTCCCTTGAAGGCCACATCGGTGTCTGGAAAATGCCGACCAATATCGCCCAGGCCTGCAGCGCCCAACAGCGCGTCAATGCAGGCATGCAGCAACACGTCGGCATCCGAGTGGCCGAGCAACCCCAAAGCATGCGGGATCTGCACACCACCCAAAATCAGGGGCCGTCCCGGTACCAGGGCATGAACATCCCAACCTTCGCCAATGCGCATCATTTTCGGCTCCTCAAAATGGTTTCGGCCAAGGCGAAATCGACCGGGTAAGTGACTTTGAAATTTTGCGCTGAACCTGGCACCAACAGCGGCCTGAGTCCTAAACGCTCCATCGCGCTGGCTTCGTCCGTGATGCCAGCAAAACCATCACCCGCAACCTGCGCCAACGCGCCGTGCAAGGCCCCCAATCGAAACATCTGCGGCGTCTGGGCCAACCATTTGCCTTCACGTGGCAACGTGGTGTCCACGCGAGCCGATGGTGCGTCAGGCCATTGGGTCTTGAGGGTGTCGGTCATGGGTTGAGCCAACAGCCCGCCCACAGCATCTTGACCGCAGGCCTGGACCAAAGCGCTCACCTCATGCGGCTGCACCAGACAACGCGCCGCATCGTGCACCAGCACCCAGTCTTGTGCAGCCACTCCGGAGGCCAACATACCCGACAAGCCGTTGAACACGCTCTCAGCGCGACAAGCGCCGCCACAAGCCAGTCGCCGAAAGCGATCAGGCCAAGTCTCCACGGGCCAATGAAAGTTGTCGTTGGGCGACACAATCACCCAGCCACTGATGAGTCCAGGCACTTGGGCCAAGGCCTGCAGCGTGTGCATCACCATGGGCTGACCGGCCATCTGTTCAAACTGCTTAGGTTGCGCAGTCCCTGCACGTTGGCCAGAACCGGCGCAGGGAAGCAAAATATGGAAATTCGTACTGACCGGCATGTGAGCGTGTGGAGTTTGAAAAGAAGTGGCGCAACGCAGCCCATCTTGCCACGAAGCGCAACATCCATCCTAACCTGTGCCGGACGCTTTCATGCCCGCATCCAGACGACGTTTGGGAACTTTGCATCGCAAAGTTCCCAAAAACGCTTATTGAGGTGAAACGCCCAGCGCCTTGACCGTATCCAGATTCAAGAAACCATCGACGGGGAGGCCCTTGGACTGCTGGTATTGGTTCACGGCCGACATGGTTCGTGCACGCAGGACGCCATCAATCGCACCCGGGTTGAAACCTGCGCTCAGCAGGGCACGCTGGATTTCCTTGATCTTCGCAGGCGAAGCATTGGTTTCACACAGCACCGCACGCCGATCGGCTTTGGCTTCAGACAGTTTGAACTGGTAGGACAAGGTCTCATACTGCGCAGGCACATCAATCTCTCTGGTGCTCGCCGGGATGTCAATCACTTTGCGCGTAACCGTTTTGTAGACGGCGGGAATCACTTCTTCCCGAAAGGTCGGTGCAGTGTCCTGAACGCGACGGGACAGTGTTTCCTTGACCTCGGGCACAGGCACTTTCCGTGTACTTGCAGGGGTGTCTAACACTTGGCGGTTGACGACGCCCATTTCTGCAGGCACAGGGATTTCACGTGATCTCGCCGGTGTGTCCACGACCTGGGTGCTGACCGTTTTGTAAGTGGCCGGGATGACGATTTCTTCGGTTCGCGCTGGACTGCTCACTACCCGCGTTTTGACCGTTTTGTAAGTGGCAGGCACTTCCACCGTACGCACTGAGGCCGGGGTGGCCACGACCTGGCGAGTCAATGTGCGGTACTCTGCAGGTACTCGGATCTCACGCACATAGCCTTCTTCGCCTGATTCAGCGCCGGCGCTGTCTTTGGTTTTGTCGGCCATATTCAAATTCGCGACCTGGGATGCGCGTAACACTCGCTCTCCTTGGGGCGTCGCCACAATGTCCCCTTTTTCGTTGAACTTGTAACCCAGGCTGCGCAATTTATCGATGTCAATGACCATGTGGGTCACAGTCTGGTATTTGGCGGGAATATCTACCCCACGGCTTACCGCTTCGGTGTTGAGCACTTGACGGGTCACAGTGGCGTACTCGGCGGGCACCTCCACTTCACGCACCGTGGCAGGCGTCTTGAGCACTTGGCGCGTGATGTTCTCAAAACGCTCAGGCACCAACACCAAGCACATCACGTCGTCATCTAAATTGCTGTTGTTGGCCGTGGACACGGTGTTATCGACAACCCCTTTGCTGCGGTTTTCTGCCGCAGCAGCCACATCCACCCGGCTGCCATCGACCAAACCATTTGCGCCCACCACAAACCCACGCAATGGGCGCACGTTGATGGCCTGACCGATCCACGCGCGACCTCTTTTCCATTCACGGCTGGCTTCTGCCACTTTCACGCGTTCGGTGATGGTTTCAAACACCGCAGGAACTTCCACCAAGCGCTTACTCGCTTGCTTCACCAACACCCTCTCGGTGACCGTTCGCAGCGAAGGATTCACCACACTCAATTTTTCACTGGCTTCGCTGCGCAGCACCTCCTCAGACACCTTGCGCAAAGGCAAGGTGATGGGTTCATAGCGAAGCGACTCGGCCTTGACCAGCACTTGCTCCGTCTCGGTTTTGAAGGTAGCGGGAACTGCAACGACCTGTGTGGTCGCTGGCCGATCCAAAACGGATTCTTCTTTTTCTGCGTACTGCGCTGGAATCACGCGCAATTCTTTGCGCTCGGGCGTGACCATCACCTGCTCTGTGACCGTCTTATAGGTTGCAGGCACCACTTCTATGCGGTTGCTTGCCGGCTTTATGACAACAGACTCGGTCACAGTTTTGAAAGTCGCAGCCACCGGTTCCTCACGGAATGTGGCAGGACTCACCACCACTTCTTCGGTGACTGTTTTGTAGGTGGCAGGGACCAAAATTTGTCGTTTGGTTTCGGGTTTGACCAGTTCTTGTTCGGTCACCGTTTTGTAGGTTGCGGGCACGACTTCCAGGCGCTTGCTGGCTGGAACCTTGACGACTTGCTCGGTACGGGTTTCGAATCGGGCAGGAATCAATACGTTGGCAAAACACTCGCTGGCAGGCCCAGGAACGCCTACCGGCCGCGGTAAATTTTGATTGAAATTGTTATCGCACTGCTGCATGCTGGCCCTGACCGGCGTGCCCTGACTGTCAAAGTACACATTGACCGACATGGCAGGACTGTAGGGCACGTATTTACCGATCAGCTCTCGGCTCACACCATCGCGTCCTTGACTGCGCCCGACGCCCAGATCGCATGCGCCTTTGACATAGCCAGCAGCGTCATAACCCAAGGCAGCTGCGGCTTTTTGGGCTTGAACCAGTTCATTGAGTTTGAGCACCTTGACATCTGCCTCTCCCACGCGCTTGAGTGGGGGATGCTCCGTAAAGGACTGGTAAAAGTGCACATCTCCGGCTGCCACAGCCGCATCGCACTCTGCTGCGCTGTCAAATCCCACGTTGCCGTGCGAATCCTTCACCATGCCGGCATGCACTGCACAAGCCATGACCAAACCACCCCCCATCACCACTGTGCGCGAGGTAGCCAACCAACTCTTAACATTGCTCATCTCAATCTTCTCCATGCTTAATCAAAGAAGTTGCATTATTAAGATCTATTTAAGTAAATTTAAAGAATACTTGAAAATTAATTTTGTAAAAAAATTTACAATAAAGCAATTTTTTTGAATAAATAATATTTGTCGAATAAAACTAAGAATTGACAGTTCAAATTTGTGGTGCGGGCTGAGCTCCCGCGATCAGGGCACACTTACAATCCAAACTGATCCAAATTGCACCATCCCTGACTTAGAGTGGGCGATACCGTGCGCCCCCCCATGCAACTGCCCAACCTGACTCTCGGTCAACGCTTCTCTCTGCCACGCCCCGTCTGCTCTGCCGATGCGGTGTTACTGGCGCAATTGGCCCTGCGCGACAAAGCAAAAGGGCGGATCACCGCCATCGTCACGGCCGACGCCAGCGATGCGCAGCGCTTGGTGGAGGAGATGCTGTTTTTTGCCCCTGCGCTGCGACTGGCCATCTTCCCCGATTGGGAAACACTGCCTTACGACACCTTCTCGCCGCACCAAGACCTGATCAGTGAACGCCTGGCCACCCTGTGGCGCATCAGCCAGCGCGACAAGGCTCAGGGCGCTGACGTGGTGCTGGTGCCCGCCACCACAGCCCTTTACCGCTTGGCTCCGCCCTCATTCTTGGCAGGCTATACCTTTGAATTCAAGGTCAAACAACAACTGGACGAAGCCAAGCTCAAAGCGCAGCTGACGCTGGCCGGTTACAGCCATGTGTCGCAAGTGGTCAGCCCGGGCGAATACGCAGTGCGCGGCGGCTTGATCGATCTGTTCCCCATGGGCTCCTTGGTGCCGTTCCGGGTCGATTTGTTTGACGACGAAATCGACTCCATCCGCACCTTTGACCCCGACAGCCAACGCAGTCTGTACCCGGTGCCCGAGGTGCGTTTGCTGCCCGGGCGCGAGTTTCCGATGGACGAAGCGGCGCGCGCCAAATTCCGCAACCGCTGGCGCGAACTGCTGGATGGCGACCCGACCAAGAGCCGGATTTACAAAGACATCGGCAACGGCGTGGCCACAGCGGGCATTGAGTACTACCTGCCGCTGTTTTTTGAAACCACCGCCACGGTGTTCGACTACTTAGGCCCAGACGCCACGGTGGTGTTGCACGGCGATTTGGAGCCTGCCTTTCAGCGCTTTTGGCAAGACACCAAAGACCGTTATCGCTTGGTGCAAGGTGACCCCGAGCGCCCTGCCCTGCCGCCTGAAGCCTTGTTCTTAAGTGCTGAGCAGTTCTACAGCGAGGCCAATGCGCATGCGCAACTGGCGCTCAGACCGCCAGCCGGCTTGGGCGCTGAAACCGCCTCAGGCCCCAGCGATGTTGTTGACAACGCTTTTGCCAACAAACTGCCCGACCTCACCGTGGTGCGCGGCGCGCCAGAGCCTTTGAGCCGTTTGCAACACCACATCCAGCACAGCCCGCATCGGGTGCTGATTTTGGCGGAGAGCGCCGGGCGTCGCGAAAGCCTGCTCGACTTTTTGCGCAGCAGTGGCGTCAGCCCGCCGTCCTTTGATTCCTTGGCTGAATTTGTGGCCAGCAAAGAGCGCCTGGGCTTGGCCGTTGCCGCACTCAACACGGGCTTCAGCTGGTTTGCGCAAGGCATTGACCTGGTCACCGAGACCGAGCTTTTTGCCGCCGGCCCGACCACCCGCCGCCGCAAAAAGCAAGAGCAAGTCAGTGATGTCGAGGCGCTGATCAAAGACCTGTCTGAGCTCAACGTGGGCGACCCGGTGGTGCACAGCCAGCACGGCATTGGCCGCTACCGGGGCCTGATCAACATGGACCTGGGCGAGAAAAACGAAGACGGCAGCCCTGCAGCCCAAGAGTTTTTGCACCTCGAGTACGCCGACCAAGCCACGCTGTACGTGCCCGTCAGCCAATTGCAGCTGATCAGCCGCTACACCGGCGTCAGCGCCGACGAAGCGCCGCTGCACAAGCTGGGCTCGGGCCAGTGGGAGAAAGCCAAACGCAAAGCCGCTGAACAGGTGCGCGACTCGGCCGCCGAGCTGCTCAATATTTACGCCCGCCGCGCCGCGCGCGAGGGCCACGCGTTCAGGTACAGCCCGCAAGACTACGAAAGCTTTGCCAACGACTTTGGCTTTGAAGAAACCGCCGACCAAAACGCCGCCATCCATGCGGTGATTCAAGACATGATCAGCCCGCGCCCAATGGACCGCTTGATCTGTGGCGACGTGGGCTTTGGCAAAACCGAGGTCGCGCTGCGCGCCGCCTTTGTGGCCGTCACCGGCGGCAAACAGGTCGCTCTTTTGGCACCCACCACCTTGTTGGCCGAGCAGCATTACCAAACCCTGAAAGACCGATTTGCCAAGTGGCCGGTCAAGGTGGCCGAAATTTCCCGGTTTCGCTCCGGCAAAGAGGTCACTGCGGCGCTCAAAGGCATTGCCGACGGCACGGTGGACATCGTGGTCGGCACCCACAAGCTGCTGAGCGCTTCGACCCAATTCCACGATTTGGGCTTGCTCATCATTGACGAAGAGCATCGTTTTGGTGTGCGCCACAAAGAGGCCATGAAAGCGCTGCGCGCCGAGGTCGATGTGCTCACCCTCACCGCCACACCGATTCCGCGCACCCTGGGCATGGCGCTGGAAGGGCTGCGCGACTTGAGCGTGATCGCCACCGCGCCGCAGCGCCGCTTGGCCATCAAAACCTTTGTGCGCAACGAGGGCACGGGCGTGATCCGCGAAGCCGTGCTGCGCGAACTCAAGCGCGGCGGGCAGATTTACTTTTTGCACAACGAAGTCGAGACGATTGAAAACCGCCGGCAAAAGCTCGAAGAAATCCTGCCCGAAGCGCGCATTGCCGTGGCCCACGGCCAAATGCCCGAGCGCGAATTGGAGCGGGTGATGCGCGACTTTGTGGCCCAGCGCTACAACATTTTGCTGTGCTCGACCATCATCGAAACCGGCATCGACGTGCCCACCGCCAACACCATCATCATGAGCCGCGCCGACAAGTTCGGCCTGGCGCAGCTACACCAGTTGCGCGGCCGCGTCGGCCGCTCCCACCACCAGGCTTATGCCTATTTGATGGTGCCCGAGATCCAAGGCCTGACCAAACAAGCCGCGCAGCGACTCGACGCGATCCAGCAAATGGAGGAGTTGGGCAGTGGCTTTTATTTGGCCATGCACGACTTGGAGATTCGCGGCGCAGGCGAAGTGCTGGGCGAAAACCAGAGCGGCAACATGCTCGAAGTCGGCTTTCAGCTGTACAACGAAATGCTGTCCGAAGCGGTGCGCTGCCTCAAGTTGGGCCAAGAACCGGACTTGCTCAGCCCGTTGTCGGTCACCACCGACATCAACTTACACGCCCCCGCCCTGCTGCCCAACGACTACTGCGGCGATGTGCATCTGCGCCTGTCGTTCTACAAAAAACTGGCCACCGCCAAAACCAGCGACCAG
Organism: Comamonadaceae bacterium; assembly: GCA_947452635.1. Taxonomy (GTDB): domain Bacteria; phylum Pseudomonadota; class Gammaproteobacteria; order Burkholderiales; family Burkholderiaceae_C; genus Limnohabitans_A. The sequence goes on from CANGEE010000004.1 coordinate 11,741, forward strand.
ATCGACGCCCTGCTGGAAGAAATTGTGGACCGCTTTGGCAAACTGCCCGCGCCCGCGCAAACCCTGGTCGACGTGCACCGCTTGCGTGTGCTGACCCAGCCCTATGGCGTGATCAAGGTCGACGCCGCGCCCGGCGTGATCCAAATCACCTTCAAGCCCAACCCGCCCGTCGACCCGATGGCCATCATCCATTTGATCCAAAAGAACAAACACATCAAGCTGGCCGGCAACGACAAAATCCGCATCGAACGCGAACTGCCCGACGCCAAAATGCGGGCGCAAATGGTGCGCGATGTGCTCAAGAGTTTGGGGCAACCGAAAGTGGACGTTGTGCCCGTCTGATTCGCCCCAAAAAGCGCCGCTACCTCACTCCAACTTGGCGCCAGAAGCTTGCACGGCGTCTTTCCAGCGCACCAGTTCAGCGTCAATGTGGCGACCAAACACTTCAGGGCTGGTGCCGACCACGTCGTAGCCGTATTCGGTCAACTGGGCAGCGACTTTGGGGTCGCGCACGGTTTTGTTCAGGGCTTGGTTGAGTTTGGTCACCACCTCGGGCGGCGTGCCCGCCGGGGCCAAAATCCCGTACCAGCCGTTGACCACGAAAGAAGGCACACCGGACTCTTTAACAGTAGGTGTATCGGGCAGCAGGGCCGAGCGCTTGTCGCCGGTCACCGCAATGGCTTTGAGTTTGCCCGCTTTGACCTGCACCAAGGAGGTCGAGATGCTGTCAAACATCATCGACACCTCGCCCCCCAGCATCCCCACCACGGCGGGGCCACTGCCTTTGTAGGGGATGTGCAGCATCTTCACACCGGTGGTGGACTTGAAAATTTCGCCCGCCAGGTGACTGGTATTGCCATTGCCCGCCGACGCGAAGGTGAGCTTGTCAGGGTTGGCACGGCCGTAGCTGATGAGTTCAGGCACGGTGTTGAAAGGGGTGTTCAAGGGCGAGGCCAGCAGCAGCGGCAAGGTGGCCAGCATGGACACGGGGGCAAAATCTTTGCGCGCGTCATAAGGCAGTTTGCTGTACAGGCTCGAATTGATGGCGTGCGCCGCCAACACCATCAAAATGGTATGGCCATCGGGCTTGGCACGCGCCAACATGCCGGTGGCAATCGTGCCGCCCGCGCCCGCTTTGTAGTCCAAGACCACGGGCTGGCCCAGTTCCTTTTGCAGCATATTGAGCATCGGCCGCGCCAGCATGTCGGCACTGCCCCCCGGTGGGTAAGGGATCAACATCGTGATCGGCTGGCTGGGAAAGGTCTGGGCGCCGGCCGCAGGGGCCAGGCACAAAGCCGCCAAAGCCCCAACGGCGAGGCCCAGTCGCTGGACCGCCCCCATGGTTGTGAGCCTGTCGTGAAATGGGCGTGTGGGTGGGTGCATGCGTGATCTCCGGGTTTTTCTGATCATAGTGCTTGCATCGCCTAAACTAAGGGCCACTGTCACCGAGGCGCGCCCCTGACAAATTCAGCGCGGCACGCCCCTAACTTTGCCCTGTCATGACTGCTCAAGAACACTCGCCCGGCCTGATGGTTCAGGGATTCACAGCCCCCTTGCGGCTGAAGGATTTCAAACTCATCGCGTTTGACATGGACTCCACCCTCATCAGCATTGAATGCATTGACGAGATCGCCGATGCGGTGGGCCGCAAGGCCGAGGTGGCCGCCATCACCGAGGCGGCGATGCGCGGCGAGATCACCGACTTCAAAGACAGCCTGCGCCGCCGCTTGGCGCTGCTCAAGGGCGTGACCCTGGCCGACATGGAACGCGTCTACACCGAGCGCCTGCGCATCAACCCGGGGGCCGCCGAGTTGATCGCCGCTTGCCACAAAGTAGGCATGAAAGTGCTGTTGGTGTCGGGCGGTTTCACCTTCTTTGCCGACCGCGTCAAGGCGCGTTTGAGCATCGACTTTGCCCGCGCCAACCAACTGGACATCGCAGGCGGCGAACTCACCGGCGGCTTGGTGATGCAAAGCTGGGGCGATATTTGCGACGGTGCCGAAAAACGCCGCACCTTGCTGGAAGTCGCATCCCTACTGGGCATCAAGCCCCACGAATGCATCGCCATGGGCGACGGCGCGAATGATTTGCCGATGATGGCAGCGGCCGGTTTGTCGGTGGCCTACCATGCCAAACCCAAGGTGCGCGAACAGGCCATGGTGGCCATCCAGCAAGGCGGCTTGGACCGCTTGCTGGAAGTGCTCAAGCCCTGAAGCGGCCTTGGCGCAAGGGCTTGAGCAAGTCACTCAGCCCGTTGTGGTCGATCTCTTGCATCAGTTGCAAAAGCCTGCCCACCTCCCCTTTGGGAAAGCCCTCACGCGCAAACCAGTTCAGGTAATTGCCGGGCAAATCGGCGATCAGCGTGCCCTTGTGTTTGCCAAAAGGCATGGGCAGGGTGACCAGCTTTTCCAGGTCCTCGGGCTTCACGACAGCGCCCTCATGCGGGACCCCACAACCAACTGCGCACCCTGGCGTGAAAGGCTTCGGGCCGCGAAATCATGACCCAATGCCCGCAAGGCAATCCTTGCACCGCGCTGCCATCCTGGGCAGCGACCGCCTGCAACCAGCGATCCGAGTGGAACATGAACGGTTTGCGCTCGCCATAGACAAACAGCAGCGGCATCGGCAACTGGATTTGCGCCGCCTGCTTGAAACCGCCCGCCGCGCCGAACCACTGCATGGCGTAGGGGAAGTTCATTTGGTGGGTGATGCTGGACGGCGCGGTGGGGCAACGCAGCCAGCGGGCCATGGCGCGGGTCATGCGGGTGCCCAAGCTGCCGCCCAGCTGCCAGGCCAGCGCCAACCAGACTTGGTAGCCCATGACCGACAGTTTCTCTCTCACACCCCAGCGGCGCTGCAAGGCCGCCGAGTTGTGGTCGCCCACGTCCACCGCCACCACGCGGGCCACGCGTTCAGGGTGGCGCAGGGCGAATTCATAACCAAAGATACAACCCCAGTCGTGCAACATGAGCGTGACGGGTTGCTCAGGGCTGATGCGGTCCACCACCTGGCGCAGCAGCAGGCACATGGCATCCAGGCTGGTGGCGGCCGGGCCCGACTCAAAGCCGGGCAGTGTCAATCGGGTGCACAGGGCGCGGTCTTGCAAGGCCAGCACCGTGGCGTCCCACAAAGCCAAGGTATCAGGCCAGCCGTGCAGCATGAGCACGGTCTCGCCCTGGCCCTGCAGCCGCACTTCGGTGCCGTTGACGTCGATGCGCTGTTCAGCGGCTGCGGTCATGGCTCACAAAGCCTTGGCCAAGCGCGCAACGCCTTCGAGGATTTTGTCTTCGGCCGCTGTGGCAAAGCTCAAGCGGAAGGTGGCAGGATCGGGATGGGCGCAAAAGAACGGTGCGCCCGGCACAAAAGCCACGCCTTGCTCAATGGCACGTTTAGCAAACACATGGCCGTCGGCCACTTGACCGCGCGCGCCGGTCAAACGGGCCCAGACAAACAGGCCGCCTTGCGGCTGCACAAATTCAACCGCATCACCCAGGGCTTGGCGCAAGGCCGCGCCCATGGTGCTGGCGCGTTGGGCATAGACAGTACGCACATTGGCCAAGGTGGCGGGCATGCGCCCGGCTTTCAGGTAGTGCGCAGCCGTGGCTTGGGCAAAGGTGCTGGTGTGGGCGTCGCTGAACTGTTTGCACATGGTGGCGCGGGCCAGCAATTCATCTGGGGCCACCATCCAGCCCACGCGCAAACCGGGCGACAAGACTTTGGACAGCGAGCCGCAATGCACCAACAGTTCGCGACTACCAGGCACCGATGCACTCATGGCCAACAGGCTGGGCGGTGGCGCTTCGCCAAAATACAGGTCGCCATAGGGATCGTCTTCCACAATCAGAGTCTGGTGTTTGACCGCCATGTCCAGCACCTGTCGGCGCCGCTCAGCGCTGAGCAAGGCGCCACTGGGGTTGCCAAAGGTCGGGATCAGGTAAACGAATTTAGGTTTGTGCTCGGCGATCAACTTTTCCAGTTCATCGGTTTGGACGCCGTGGCCGTCCACCGGTGCGCTGATGAGCTCGGCCCCGTACAAGCGAAAGCATTGGATGGTGGCCAAAAAGGTCGGCCCTTCGACAATCACTTTGTCGCCCGGGCTGATCATGGTTTTGCCAATCAGGTCCAGCGCTTGCTGGCTGCCGGTGGTGACGATCAATTGCTCGGCGCTCACATCGGTTGCGCCTTTTTGCGCCATGAACTGGGCCAGTTGTTCGCGCAAAGGGTTAAAGCCTTCGGTGGCGCCGTATTGCAGGGCCGCGCCGGGATCCTGCTCCAAAGCGGCGTTGCTGGCTTCGCGAATGCCTTGTACGTCAAACATCGCGCTGTCTGGAAAGCCCCCGGCAAAGCTGATGATGCCGGGCTTGCCCAGCAGCTTGAACAGCTCCCGGATGGCAGAGGTTTCAACATTGTTCAGGCGATCGGCAAACTGCAAAGGCATGGTGTATCTTTCAAAGCATCTTGGCTGCCATTTTGCCCACTTTTGGACCCCCGATGAATCCGCAACAGATTGAATCTTTTTTCGCCACCCTGCAAGCCGCCAACCCCATGCCCAACACCGAGTTGGAGTACACCAGCGTGTTCGAGTTGCTGGCCGCCGTGCTGCTGTCCGCCCAGGCCACCGACGTGGGGGTCAACAAGGCCACGCGCAAATTGTTTCCGGTGGCGGGCACACCGCAAAAGATTTTGGACTTGGGTCTCGAAGGCCTGGAGGGCTACATCCAAACCATTGGCCTGTACCACAGCAAAGCCAAACACCTGCTGCAGACTTGCCGCATTTTGGTCGAGCAACACGGTGGCCAAGTGCCGCGCACCCGCGAGGCGTTGGAGGCCCTGCCCGGGGTAGGCCGCAAAACCGCCAATGTGGTGCTGAATGTGGCTTTTGGCGAGCCCACCATGGCGGTGGACACGCACCTGTTTCGCTTGGGCAACCGCACCGGTTTGGCCCCAGGCAAAACGCCTTACGCCGTCGAAATGAAATTACTCAAGCGCATTCCTGCGCCCTACCTGGTGGACGCGCACCACTGGCTGATCTTGCATGGGCGCTATGTGTGCCAAGCGCGCAAGCCGCTGTGCAACCAGTGTGGGGTATCGGCGTTTTGCGGCTTCAAAGACAAGACGCGCGCGCCTTGAAGATCGTTGTGCCGTCGCTTCAGTAGCGTTTCAGTAGCGTTCTGTGCGGCCGCCCAAAGACTGCAGCACGCCCAACCACAAGGCGGTTCGTTCGACATAGGGCTCAGGGTCTTGCACGCCACTGGCCTTGTCGTACACCGCGGTTTGCACCATGACGATGCCGGTGGCCGGCTGCACAAACAAGGTTTGCCCGAACACGCCCTGGAAAGCAAAGCTGCGCTCTTTCAAAGGGTGCAGCCAAAACTGATAGCCGTAGCCGAAATACGACGTGGCTATGAAGGGGGCAAAGGCTGCAGGTTGCCTGGCGATGTCGGTGGCGTCACGCAGGTACTCGGCCGAGATGATTTGCCGGTCCCCAACTTTGCCGTCGTTGGCCATCAACATCCCCAGACGGCCCCAGTCACGTAAAGTGGCGTTGAAGCAAAAAAAGGCACCGGCTTGGCGATCTCGTCCGTGGCACCAAAAGGCATCGCCCTCGGCGCCCATGGGTTGCCACAACCACTCGGTGGTCAAATCGGCCATGCTGCGCCCTGTGGCCCCGGTCAGCACACGCCCGAGCACATCGGTCTCGGCGCTGGCGTAAACAAACTTTTCGCCGGCTGGGCTGTGCCGATTTGAAAAAGAACGCAACACACTGAGCGTGGAAGGACTGCCTGTGGCAAAACTGTAGGACAGTTTGGACACATCGTCTTGCCCGTCATAACGCTCCGTAAAGCTAATGCCCGAGCTCATGCGCAGCAAATGGCGAATCGACGTCGCGCCATACGCGCTGCCCGCCAAGTCTTTGGCATACAGCGCGGCCGGATCGTCCAATGAAGCGATCAGGCCTTTGTCCAAGGCCACCCCCATCAGCAAGGAGGTCACGCTTTTGGCCATGGAAAACGACAAAAACCGCGCGTCCTCGGTCCGGCCATAACGGTAACGCTCGGCCACGATTTCACCATTTTTCAGCACCAACAAGCCTGTGACACGGCGTCGCGCCAGGTAGTCGTCAAGATTGAAAATTTGACTTTGATAACGGTATTGAATGTCTGGTGGCGGATCGGCCTTGGGCAATGCATTGACCCGCTCCCCACGTCGCACAAATTCCCCCAAGACGCCCGGCACCCGGTCCAATGCGGACCAGGAACCGACTCGGTTGGGCATGGCCGACCAACGCGCACCCAGGGGGTAAGCGGTTGATTTGCCCAGCACCTCTTCATCGGGCTCGGCAAAGCAGGACCCGCACAAGCCCACCCATCCGCTCACCAGCCCAAAGACCACTACCAAAGTATTGATTTGGCGTCGCATCACCATCTCCTGAAGAGGCGCCATGATGGCATGCGCTGCCATTTTTGAACAGGTAAAATCTAGCATGGCAACTTGACATGAGGCGTCCTGTCTCCCTACGGAGAACGCCCCGTTCATCCCGCCCTCCCCCTTTGTGATCGGCCCCCCAGCGTGTGCATGCTTTGCACAGTCGCCCTTTGAATGTATGACGCGAGCCGCAGCCCGAGCCCCTTTGAACAATTCCCGTTTGATTCGTTTTCTGACTGAAAACGGCATGATGGGTGTGGCCGTGCGCGAGGAAGATGTGGGTCATCAATTGGGCCACTGGCTCAACTTCAGACAAGCCATCGCCCTGCACAAACTGTTGGGGCAAACCTCAACGCCAATGTCAACCCCGCTTTCGTCCCATTCAGGGCGAGGCACTGGGATGAGCCGCGAAGCGCTCCGTGCGCATGTCGATAAAGTGCGCACGGCCTTAGAGCAGTCCATCCTGCAAGGTGCTGCGCAGGGCTCAGGCCTGTCCCGCATCGACATGCCCTTGGCCGAACTGGTCGAGCCGATAGACCCCAAGACCGCTTTCGAGCCATACCGGCGCTTTATGGCATCACACCAGCGGCAAATGGAAGCCGTGGTCAGCACCTTGCGGCAACAGGTGCGTGGACAACTGAGTCAACTGCCTGCGATGCAAACCTTGTCCGCATTGGACGCGCAGTTTGAAAGCGTGCTGAATGAACGCGAAGCGCTGTTGCTGGGCCAAGTCGCCAAGCTGCTGGAAAAGCGTTTTGTGCAAGCCCTCAAGCAACACCTCAAAAACAAAGCGGAGACGCCAAGCGTCGGCGACCCGGTGCCTGGCGCAGACACCACCGCTTGGCTCATGCCGCTGCGCCAAGCATTGCGCGCCGCTTTGCTGGCTGAACTCGATACCCGGCTGCAACCCACCTTGGGTTTGCTGGAAGCCTACAACCCCGAAAACCCCTCATGAAACGCTATTCCTTCCACATCGCCTTTGGACTGGGCGCATTGGCCCTGGTCTGGGTCGCCGCTGCCGTGGCCACGTCCCACCTGTTGGTGCTGTTCATGTGCGCGGTGATTGGCGCGGTCTACGTGCTCGGCGCCCGCGAACTGCAGCAGTTCAGGCAAGACACCACGGCCTTGAACCAAGCACTCAAGGCCCTACCATCCGAACTGCAGGATTTAAACGACTGGCTGGTGGACCTGCCCGCCGCGCTGCACAGCCCTGTGCGTTTGCGTGTGCAAGGCGAGCGTGTGGCCCTGCCCGGCCCGGCGCTGACGCCTTACTTGGTCGGCCTGCTCGTGATGCTGGGCATGCTGGGCACCTTTTTGGGCATGGTGGTCACCCTCAACGGTGCGGTGTTTGCGCTGGAGGGCAGCAACAACATAGCCGGCATTCGCGCTGCGTTTTCTGAACCCATCAAAGGCTTGGGCCTGGCCTTTGGCACCTCGGTGGCGGGCGTGGCCACCTCGGCCATGCTGGGCTTGATGAGCAGCTTGGCACGCCGCGAACGGGCGCAATCCAGCCAAAGTCTGGATGCCCACATCGCTGGCGGATTGCGGTTTTTTTCGCTGGCGCACCAGCGGCAAGAAACCTATACCGCCCTGCAACAGCAAACCCAAGTGTTGCCGCAGATCATGAACCAATTGCAAGACACCTTGCAGGCCATGATGGCGCAAATGGAGCGCACCAGTGGGCAAGTCAACGCGCAATTGCTGGCCAACCAAAACCGCTTTCACCAAGAAACCCAGCTGGCTTACACCGGTCTGGCGCAATCGGTGGACCACTCTCTGCGCACCAGCCTGAGCCAAAGCATGCAACTGGCCAACGACGGCCTGCAACCCGTGGTGCAAGCCACCATGGCGCAACTGGCCACGCAAGCACAAGCCGTGAACGAGCGCCTGCTGCACAGCAGCGAACAGCACGCGAGCGAGTTGCACAGCCATTTCAACGCCACCACCGAACGCATGGTGCAAAGCCACAGCCAAGCTTTGGCGCAACACGCAGCAGCCAACACCGGCTTGCTGCAACGCATGGGCGAGACCTTGGAAGGATTGAGCCAAAGCTTTGACGCGCGCAGCCAAACCCTGGTCAGCACGCTGGGCAGCACCTTCACCGCGCAACACAGCCAGCACGCCCAAGAAGACCAGCAACGCCTGGACGCTTGGACATCAGGTTTGCAGCAGATGGCCCAAGACTTGGGTGCGCAGTGGCAGGCCTCAGGCGCGCAGACCCTGGCCCAACAACAGGCCCTTGGCGACGCCTGGGTCCAAACGGCACAAGACCTCAGCCGTCACAGCCAAGTGCAGACCACGCAAACCTTGGCCGAGATCACCCAGCTGCTGGCCAGCAGCGAAGCGCTGGTGCGCGAGCGCATTGCGTCGGAAGCCCGTTGGGCCACCGAGCACAGCGAACGCGCCCAAGCCCTGAGCCATTTGCTGCGCACCGAACTCTCGGCCTTGCGTGACGCCGAAGAAGCGCGAGGCCAAGCGGCGGTGGAGCGTCTGGCCGAACTGCAAAGCGCGGTGACCACGCACCTGAGCAGCTTGGGCACGGCGCTAGAAGCCCCGATCACCCGCTTGATCGAAACCGCCTCGGTCGCCCCCCAGGCTGCAGCCGATGTGATTGGGCAGTTGCGCCAAGAAATCTCGCTCAGCGTGGCGCGCGACAACGCCCTGCTCGACGAGCGCACCCGCATTTTGGCCACTTTGAGTGAGTTGCTCGACACCATCCACCACGCCTCCACCGAACAACGCGGCGTGATCGACGCCTTGGTGAGCGCCTCCACCATCACACTGAACCAAGCCAGCAGCCAATTCATCGACCAGGTCAGAAATGAATCCAGCAAGCTGGGCGAGATGGCGGCGCAAGTCAGCGCCAGCGCGGTGGACGTGGCCAGCCTGGGCGAGACCTTTGGCTTTGCGGTGCAAAATTTTGCGCAAACCAATGACAAACTCATGGCGCAGTTGCACAGCATCGAAGCGGCGATGAACAAGTCCATGACCCGCAGCGACGAGCAACTGGCCTACTACGTGGCCCAAGCCCGCGAGATCATTGACCTGAGCATCACCGCGCAAAAAGACGTGCTGCAAGCGCTGCAGACCCAAGCCGAGAAAGCAGGCACTTGATGCTGGAGCACGACGCCGATGTCGAGTCCAGCGCGCCCACCTGGATCTCATTTGCCGACCTGATGACCGGCCTCTTGGGCGCATTTGTGCTGCTGCTGGTCGGCGTCATGGCCACGCAACTGGAAATGGCCTCGAGCCTGGAGGCCGAAGTGCAAAAACGCCAAGCCGAAGAGCAGCGCCGCATGACGCTGGAAAATGCCCTGGCCATCCCCCTGGCCAGTGGCCGCATCACCCTGAACAATGGTCGCATCGGCATCAGCGGCAAACTGCTGTTTGAGCTCAACTCCGACCAGCTCCAACCCGAAGGCCGCCAACTGCTCAAAAGCCTGGTGCAGCCCCTGCGCAGTTATCTGAAATCACGCAACGAGATCTTGATGGTCAGCGGCTTCACTGACGACCGCGCCATGCGCGACGGCCAGCGCAAATTCGAAGACAACTGGGAACTCTCGGCCCAGCGTGCCCTCACCGTGACGCGCACCTTGATCGAAGAAGGCATGCCGTCGGCCATGCTGTTTGCCGCCGCCTTTGGGCAAGAACAACCGCTGACGCCCAACACCGACGACAAAGCCCGCGCGCAAAACCGCCGGGTGGAAATGGCGCCCGTGCCCAAAGCCAGCAACGCGGCCCCAACCAGTGCCGTCACCCCCCCATGACCGCAACGCCAGCCCCCACCTTGCACCCAGCCTCCAGCACGTCAGTGACGCTGGAAGCACTGCGCCAGCAGGGCGCTGCAAACGTTGATGCGGTAGGCTGGCATTACATCGAAGTGTTGTCCGCCAAACGCCAGGCCCACCCAAGTGCAACGCAACATTTGCTGCAAAACAAGTTAGACAAAGCCCTACATGATTTGCAAACGCGCATGGCAGCGGCCAGCATGCAGATGCCAGCCCCCGAGCCCATGCCTGCGCCCCCATCGTCACCCCTGACCCAGTTGCTCCATGCGCTGGGCGAGCCTGCAGCCCAGGGCAGTCGGGCAGAAAACCCCCAGGTCACGCAGTTTCGCAAAACCCTGTCGCAACTGAGCGTGCAAAAGCAAGTGACCCAGGCCATGGCGCAAGCGCCGCACAACGCAGGGCCGATCAACTCGCACATGCTGGTGCTGCGCTCCCTGGCTTTGATGCGCCAACACGCGCCCGACTACCTGAACCGCTTCGTGACTTATGTGGACACCCTGCTGTGCCTGGAAGCCGCGGGCAAGGCCAAGCCCTTGATCAAAAAACCACGCGCCTCGACAAAACCCCATGTGTAGTTTGCGGTTGATGGCGGCGCTCCTGGGGCTGCGCTGAAGCGGCGTCGCGCACCTTTTCAGCGGATCACAGCCGAGGGTTCAACCCGGCACCAGCCCGTCTACGACATGGATGGTGCGATCGCAACGGCGTGCCAGTTCGGGGTTGTGGGTCACCAGCAAGACCGCCGTGCCGTGTTCTCGGTTGACTTGGCGAAACAGCTCGAACACCGCATTGGCGCTTTGGGAGTCCAAATTGCCGGTGGGTTCATCGGCCAGCAGCAAGGCCGGTTGCATGATCAAGGCCCGCGCCACCGCCACGCGCTGCTGTTGCCCCCCCGACAAACGGGTGGCAGGTGTGTCGCGCCAAGGCGTCAAGCCCACGCTGTCGATCAAGGCCAGTGCCCGCGTCTGGATGGCGGCGGTCGGGTAACCCTGCAAACCGACCATGGGCAGCATCACATTTTCCAGCGCGCTGAAGGCCCCGATCAGGTGGTGGTACTGGAACACAAAACCAATGCTGCGCCCGCGCAGTTGCGTCAGGGCATGGTCATCGAGTTGGGTGGTTTCCATGCCGGCGATCTGCAACTGGCCTTGGGTGGGCCGGTCCAGCAAGCCGATCAAATTCAGCAGTGTGCTTTTGCCTGAACCCGATGGGCCCATGATGGCCACAAACTCGCCGGGGTTGAGCACCAGGTCAATGCCATGCAAAACCTCGACCTCGGTCGCTTCACCCAGGTTGAAAGATTTGCGAACTTGGCTCAATTGCACCACGGGCTGAACCCAGGCCACAACCGCAGGCCTTTGAAGACGTGATGTCAGGTGCTGCACGGTGTCTAGCCTCGAATGGCAACCACAGGATCAAGCCTGGCGGCGCGCAAAGCCGGGGCCCACGCCGCCAACAAACCGGTCAGCGTGGCCAAAACCAAAGCCTCGACCAGCATCACACCGTTGATGGTGACCGCGAACACGGGCGCGCCCTCTGCGGTGCGCGACAACAGCAACCACAGTTGCAAAAACAAAGCGCCCAACGCACAACCGACCACAGCGCCGCCCAAACCCAACAAACCCCCTTGCAGCAAAAACAAACGCATCACTTGGTTTCGCGAAATACCCATGGCCCGCAAAATACCAATTTCTTTGGAGCGTTGCACCACCGACACCACCAGCACGCTGGCAATGCCAAAAGCCACCGACAAAGCCACAAAGAAGCGAATGGCGGTGTTGGCCAGGCTTTGCGAATGGATGGCGCTGAAAAACTGCGCATTGGTCTTGATCCAGCTGTCGGCCTGCAGCTGCGTCAGCGTTTGGATGCGCTGCGCCACCACTTCGGCCGCGTACACATCGTGCACCGTGACATCAATGACGGTGACACCGCCGGGGTAAGCCAGCAGGCTTTGCCCGCTGCGCAGCGCCACATAAGCCGTGCGTTGATTGGCGCCTTTGTTGCCCAAATCCAAAATCGCGGAGATGACCACATTTTGGCTCACCCCGGCGGCCGATTGCACCCGCAGCTTGTCGCCCACAGCCAAACCCAAATCCGCCGCCAGTTCGGTGCCGATCATGATGTCGCTGGCCTCCAGGCGCGCTTGCCCGCTCACCACTTTTTCGCTCAGATTCACAATCTTTTGGTATTGCGCCAAATCCACCGCGGTCAAACTCAGTGAGCGGCTGGCCGCCCCCCGCGTGATCAGGGTAGAACCCGACACCGAGGGTGAGGCCACACGCACCTCGGGCATGGCGCGCAGCAGCGTCAGCACCGATGGCCATTGGTCAATCGACTTGAGCCTTTGCAGCGGCGCTTGAACCTGGTCCAGGTGCAAAGCCGAATCGGCTGGATGCTGAATCCGCACCTGCTCTTTGGGTGGCAGCACCTGGATATGCGCTTGCGCCGTCAGCACGCGTTGGACCAAATTGGTTTGCAAACCTTGCAACAAGGCCGACATGAAGACAATCACGCCCACCCCGATGGCGATGCCGACAATGATGAACAGGCTTTGCATCCGCCCCTCGCGCAAAAAGCGTGTGGCGACAATCCATTCGAACGGTTGGTATCGGCCCAGCAGCATGCCATTGCTCCCCGTTCAAGGCGCACGGGGCCGCACATGCTGCCCGGCATGCAGATCACTGCCTGCCACAGCCAGCACCCGCTCGCCCACTTGCACGCCCGTCAGCAACTCGACCCCATGGCCACTGTGCAGGCCCAATGTCACCGGCACGCGCGCTAAGGTGCCCGCTGTGCTGACCCGCCAGACCCAGGGCAGTGGCGACTGCGCTTCGTGCACCGCCTCCAGCGGCACGGCCAGGGTGGCGGCGCGACGTCCGACTTCAATCTCCACCGAGACCGTCATGTCTTGTCGCAGATAGTCCGGTGGTTTGGGCACATGGAGCTTGACTTGGATCGAGCCGCGCTGGGCATCGACTCCCGGCGCGATGCGGCTGACCGCGGCGGTAAAACGTTGTTGGGCAAAAGCCTCGGCCGAGGCCACGGCGGGCTGCCCCAGCTGCAGCCAAGCCAGGTGGCGCTCGTCAATCAAGGCCACCAACTCGGTCTCGCCTTGCGGCGCGAGCAAAAAAAGCGTCTTGCCCGGCTGCACCGCATCGCCCGGCTCGACGCTGCGACTCACCACCAAGCCATCGAACGGGGCCACCAATCTGGTGTAGGACAGATGCGCTTGGGCCACTTGCGCATTGGCGCGCGCCAGCACCAAGGCCGTCATCGCCACATCTTGCTCCAGGCCCTGATCGCCATTGGCCAGTCGCTGAACCTGGGCACTTTGGGCTTGCGCCTGTGCCACTTGCAGGGCGCGCACAGCCTCGTCGAAAGCAGCTTGGCCGATAAAGCCTTGTTGCAGCAGCTTATGTTGACGTTCAAATTGGGAACGCGCCTGGGCGGCATTGGCCTGCGCCTGTTGGTCATTGGCACGCGCTGTCGGGGCTTGAACCTCGCGCCATTGGCGCAGCTTGAACTCGGCCTGGCTCACGCCCAACTGGGCTGCATCCAAGGCAGCTTGGGCCTCGCTGCCCTCCAAGGTTAGCAATACCTGGCCTTGCCGAAAACGCTCACCCTCCAAGACATTCACGGTCAAGACTTTGCCCGTGATCTGCACCCCGCTGCTGGCGCGGTGGGGGGTTTGCACCGTGGCCGTGGCGACCACGGTATGGACCATGTCCTGCAACTGCAAAGTTTGTACAGGCAGCGACGGCGCTGCCCAGCGCCAAGCGCTCCATGCCAAGGCCAAGGCCACAAGCACGCCCCCTGCCACTGCCATGCCCAGTTTGCGATAGCTGCGCCGCTCTGCCATACCTGTGTCCCCAGACCATTCAGTGAATCAGGCTGGATTGGGCCATGGGGTTGTGCGCCAGACCTTGATCCAAGTCATCGACCGGATGAAGCCGTGAATGAAAATCAGTGGGACGGCGCTTTAGCCCTCATAAACTCAAATACGCGCGCTGAATGTCGGGGTCGGCCGTTAAGGCCTGCATGCTGGCTTGGTAACGAACTTGACCCTTTTCCAGCACATAGGCCCGGTCCGCCACCAAGTTTGCAAAATGGATGTTTTGCTCTGACAGCAAAATGCTCACGCCCCGGGCTTTGAGCGCCAAAATCATCTGCACCATCTGCTCCACCATCACCGGCGCTACGCCTTCGGAGGGCTCATCCAGCAAGATCACGAAAGGGTTGCCCATCAAGGTGCGGGCCACGGCCAGCATTTGTTGTTCGCCACCGCTCATCTGCCCGCCCGGGCGCTGCGGCATGTCGCCCAAGTTGGGGAAAAGTTCAAACACAGCGTCCACGGTCCAATGCGGCGCGGCCTTGCCATCGGGCCATTGCCGCGCTTTTTGTTGACCCACTTGCAGATTTTGCAGAACCGTGAGGTCGGTGAAAATGCGGCGGTCTTCGGGCACATAACCCAGACCCCAACGGGCCGCATGGTGCGGCTCCAGGTGCGTCAGGTCATGGCCCATGAAACTGACTTGGCCGTGCGTGCGTGCCACCAGTCCGATCAAGGCTTTGAGCGTGGTGGACTTGCCTGCGCCGTTGCGCCCCATCAAGGCCACGACTTCGCCGCGCCGCACCTGCAGATTCACCTCATGCAAAATTTGCGCTGCACCATAACCCGCCGACAGGCCTTGGGCTTGCAGCAAGATGTCGACGCTGCTCATCGGGCAGTGGCCTCAAAAGTGCGGCCGCTGCCGAAATAGACTTCTTGCACTTGGGGGTGATCACGGATGTCCTGCGGCTTGCCCTGCGCGATCAATCGGCCACGGGCCAAGACGATCATGCGGTCGGCATAGGCAAAGACCACGTCCATGCTGTGCTCAGTGAACAGCACCGCCATGCCGCGTTGCCGCACCAGTTCTTGGGTCAACGCCATCAAGTCCTTGCGCTCTGGAGCCGCCATGCCGGCGGTGGGCTCGTCCATCAACAGCAGCTTGGGGCTGTTGGCCACGGCCATCGCCAACTCCACCCGCTTGACATCGCCATAGGCCAACACATGACAAGGCCTGTCGGCCTGCGATTTCATGCCCACCTGCGCCAGCAGGGCCAGTGCATCACTGCGCCGGTGGTCGGCTGCACGCCGCCACATCGACCACAGCAAGCCGTCATGGGAAAGCAGCGCCATTTGCACGTTTTCTACCACGGTGAGTGAGGCAAAGGTTTCAGCAATCTGAAAGGTGCGCCCCACCCCTTGCCGCCAAATGGCGCGGGGCTTGCAACCCACCAACTCTTGGCCTTGCAGCAAGATAGAGCCTTGGTCAGCCCGCAGTTGGCCGTTGAGCATATTGAAGGTGGTGGACTTGCCCGCGCCGTTCGGCCCGATCATGGCCAGCAATTCGCCAGGGGCCAGATCAAAGCTGATGCCGTCCACCGCCCTGACGCCGCCAAAGGACTTGCCCAGGTTGCTCACTTGCAAGAGTGCGTGACTCATGGTGCGCTCCTGTCTTGCAACAAGGTTTTACGGCGCCAACGATGCCCTGACAAATGCAGCGATCCGGCCAAGCCTTGGGGGAACAACAGCACCAACATCAAGATCACAGCGCCCAACAGGGCGCGCCAATAATCGGTGTTGCGCGCCACCACGTCATGCAACCATGTGAAGCTGAAGGCTCCGACCACCGGCCCAGCCAAGGTTTGAATGCCGCCCAGCAGCACCATCACCAAGCCGTCCACCGATTTGCCCACCGCCATGGTCTCGGGCGAAATACTGCCTTTGGAAAACGCATACAAAGCCCCGGCCAAACCGGCCAGACCGCCCGCCACAATGAACGCCACCCATTGCAAGCGCTGAACGTCCATGCCCAGCGCTTGGGCGCGCAGCACCGAATCGCGCCCGGCCCGCAGCGCATAGCCAAAGGGCGAAAACAAGATCCGGCGCAGCCCCAGCACGCCGCCTGTGACCAGAACCAAGGTCAGCCCGTAATACATGCGCTTGTCGCTGAACAGCGCAGACGGCCAAACACCGGTCAGGCCATTGCTGCCGCCCGTCAAACCGTCCCACTGGAAGGTGATAGCCCAGATGATTTGGGCAAAGGCCAAAGTCAACATGGCCAGGTAAACACCCGACAAACGCACCGCAAACCAGCCCAACACCAAAGCCCCCAAAGCGGCGGCAAAAGGTGCCAGCAGCAAGGCCATTTCCATTGACCAGCCCAGATGCCGCACCAGCAACGCTGCACCATACGCGCCCAAGCCAAAGTACGCGGCATGGCCAAAGGAGTGCATGCCCGCCGGTCCCATGATGAAGTGCAGACTGGCCGCAAACAGGGCCGCAATCAACAAATCAATCAGCAACACCGTGGTGTAGGGTGAACTGGCGCTGAGCCAAGGCATGGCGACCAGCACCAAGCCCAGCAGCGCGGCACACCACAGAGCGCTCCTGCTGGCGCGGTGCAGGGGCGCCTCACGCATGCCCACATGACGACTCGGGGCCTGCGCTTGGCCCAGCAAACCCCAAGGCCGCCACACCAGCACCACCGCCATCACCACAAAGTCCACCACCAAAGTGAGTTTGGAAAACGAAACCGCAACCCCGAAGACCTCGACCACGCCCAACCAAATGCACACCGCCTTGACTTCGGCGATCAGCAAGGCCGCCAAATAGGCTCCCGAGATCGAGCCCATGCCGCCCACCACCACCACCACAAAGGCCGCACCGATGGTGTTCAAATCCATGTCCAAATTCGCCGGTTCACGCGGCAACTGCAAAGCACCGCCCAAACCGGCCAGCAGCGCGCCCAAAGCAAACACGGCCGTGAACAACCAGGCTTGATTGACACCCAGGGCGCTGACCATTTCACGGTCTTGCGTGGCCGCGCGCACCAAGGTGCCCCAGCGGGTGCGGGTCAGCAGCAGCCACAGCAGGGCCAACACCACCGGGCCTGCCAGGATCAAAAACACATCGTAAGTGGGGAACAGCCGCCCCCACAGCAGCACCGAACCCGCGAGCCCTGGGGCGCGCGGGCCCAGCAATTCCTCCGGTCCCCACAACCACAACACGGCGTCTTTCAGCACCAGCACCACCGCAAAAGTGGCCAGCAACTGAAACAGCTCGGGCGCTTTGTAAATGCGGCGCAAGATCAGCATCTCGGTCAGCGCACCCAACACCCCCACGGCGAGTGCCGCCAGCGCGATCGAAGGCCAATAGCCGATGTGACCCGCCAAGCGCTCCACCAAGGTGTAGGCGATGTAGAGGCCCGCCATGAAAAAAGAGCCGTGGGCGAAATTCACAATCCGGGTGACGCCAAAGATCAGCGACAAACCCGCCGCGACGAAAAACAGCGACGACGCCGACGTCAGTCCATTCAACAGTTGAACGAGAAATCCAGAAAGCGTCATGCAGGGCTCATTTCGCACACCATAGCGCTCGAGGCCTGACTGCCCAGGCCTGCATGAGGCCCTGCGTCCAAAGGCTTGAATGACACAGGACTGTGATCAAGCGCTTCAGTCTGCGTTGCGCGATTTTTTAACTTCGGCAACCGTGGGTTGAAACTGAGCACCCTCCATGTAACGCGCATCGACCATCACGCCTTTGCCCGCATCGTTCTTGGTGCGCCCGACAAAGGCGCCCAGGGTGGACTGGTGGTCTTCAGGGCGGTAAGTGATCTTGCCAAACGGCGTGTCCAGCTGCAAACCCTTGAACGCGACACGCAATTTTTCCGAATCCGCGCCCTGGGCTTTGGCCACCCCAGCCGCGACCGACTTGATCATCACATAACCCACCATGGAACCCATGCGGGGGTAGTCCTTGAACTTGGCTTGGTAGGCCTGCAAAAACGCTTTGTGCTCGTTCGTGTTGTGCGCGCTCCAGGGGTAACCGGTGACGATCCAGCCGTTGGGCGTTTCGTCTTTGAGCGCATCCAGGTACTCGGGTTCTCCGGTCAACAGGCTGACCACTTCACGGCCTTGAAACAAGCCACGGGTATTGCCCTCTCGCACAAACTTGGTCAGATCGGCACCAAACAAAACGTTGAAGATCGCATCCGGTTTGGCGTCGGCCAGCGCTTGCACCACACTGCCCGCGTCCAACTTGCCCAGCGGCGGCGCTTGCTCACCGACAAACTCAACCTCGGGTTGCGCGGCTTTGAGCAAGGTTTTGAAGGCAGCCACAGCCGACTGACCGTATTCGTAATTGGGGTAGACCACCGCCCAGCGCTTTTTCTTCAGCTTGACCGCCTCCGGCACCAGCATCGCCGCTTGCATGTAAGTGCCAGGGCGCAAGCGGAAGGTGTAGGCATTGCCGCCTTGCCAAGTGAGCTTATCGGTCAAGGGCTCACCGGCCAAGAAAAAGGTTTTGCGCTGCTTGGCAAAGTCCGCCACGGCCAAGCCGGTGTTGGACAAAAAGGTGCCGGTGAGCACATCGATTTTTTCGCGCGACAGCAGCTCTTCGGCCACCCGCACCGCGTCGCCAGGGTTGGCGTTGTCGTCGCGGGTGATGAGTTCGAACTTTTTACCCATCACCCCCCCCGTGGCATTGATCTCGTCTATGGCCAATTCCATGCCTTTTTTGTAGGGTTCCAAAAAAGCTGGCTGGGCTTTGTAGCTGTTGATCTCGCCGATTTTGAAAGTGTTTTGGGCCTGTACAGAGGCAGCTGAAAAGCCTAAAACGGCCAGCACCAGTGCAGATTGAAATGACTTTGCCATGAAAATTCTCCTGCGGTATCTTAATCAATATCCAAGCCCGTGAGGGCGAACGGCCAAGCCACAAAATTTACAAAATGTCAGACCTTGGGCACGGCCACCCATTGGCCGGCCAGCGGGTGTATGGCGATACGCTGATCAAACACCGCCTCCACGGCGCGCTGCGTCGCCTCATCCGCACACGCACCGTGGTGCACGATGTTGCCAGCCTGCATCACCACCATGTCGTCAGCGTGCAAGGCCATGCCAATTTCGTGCAGCACGCTGACCACCGTCGTGCCTTGGGCCAGCAGGCAATGCACCTGCTCCAACCAGTCCACCTGGTGCGGCGGGTCCAGATTGGCCAAGGGTTCGTCCATCAGCATGATCTGTGCGTTCACCGCCAGGGCGCGCGCCAACAGCACGCGCTGGCGCTCGCCGCCAGACAATTGGCCCAGCGCCCGCTCGCGCCAATCCCAGGCCTGCGTCGCCTGGAGCGCGGCTTGCACCATGGCGTGGTCTTGCGCTGAGGGTGCGGCCAGCCAGTCCTGGTGCGGCAAGCGGCCCAGCATGACGACGTCCCACACACGCAAATCGTCCGACGCCGATTCGCCCTGCCCCAACCAAGAAAGTTGCCTGGCGCGCTCACGCCGAGGTATCACCGCCAAAGGTTGGCCCAGCCAATGCACCTGCCCTGAAAGCTGCTGCGCAGGGGGCAGCAAGCCCGCCATGGCCTTGAGCAAGGTGGACTTGCCAGCGCCGTTAGGCCCTACGATGCAGTTCCAGCGGCCAGGGGCAATCGTCAGGTCCAAACCGTTCAACACGTCCTGGTCACCCAGGCGCACGCGCAAACCCTGGACTTGCAATGCGGCCTTCATGCGCGCCCCGCACTGGAACTTGTGCGTGACAGGCGCCACAGCAAATAACCACCGCCCAGCACCGCTGTGAGCACACCCACAGGCATTTCTTGCGGCGCGATCAAACCCCGCGCCAGCAAGTCGGCCAGCAACAGCAGCCAACCGCCCGCCAAGGCCGACAGCAGCACCGACCAGCCATGCGTGGTGCGGACCATGGCGCGCACCAGGTGCGGCGCGGCCAAGCCGACAAAAGCGATCAAGCCCATTTGCGCTACAGCCGTGCCCGTGGCCAGGGCGATCACCGCCACCAGCAACAGGCGCGCAGGGGCCAAAGGCACGCCCAGACTGCGCGCGGTGTTTTCACCCAAGGTCAAGGCGTCCAGCACGCGGGCCATGCTCAAGCCCAGCGCCACGCACAACCCCAACACGGCGCACATGAGCACGCACGCGGTCCAGCCGACAAAGCCGGTCGAGCCCAACATGAAGCCCTGCATGCCTTGCCACACCTCGGGTCGCCACAGATTCAAAAAAGAAGTGATGGCGCCCAGCACCACCCCCACAATCACGCCCGCCAGCAGCAAACGCAAGGTATGTTGCACGCCGCGCGCCAGCAGCAACGTCAGCAACACGGCCAGCACCGCGCCCACAAAGGCCGCACCGGTGAGGCCCAAGCGCACCCACCAGCCGCTGGCCAGGGTGCTGCCGCCAAACAAACTCAGGTACATGGCGACGCCCAAAGACGCGCCCGAGGCACTGCCCAGCAAATACGGGTCGGCCAGCGGGTTGCGAAACAAGCCTTGCGCCAAAGCACCGGCCAAACCGAGTAAAGCCCCGCCCGCCCAAGCGCCCAGCGAACGCGGCAGCCGGATGTCCCACACAATTTGCCATGACACCGGATCGTGCACGGCCAGCCACCAAGCCTCCCAACCGGTGCTGCCCATGGCACTGCCCAAGGCCACGCCTGCGCTGCCAAAGCACACCAGCAACAAGCTGAGCACCCACGGTTTCAGAGGCTGGCTCATGGCTTGCTGCCTAGGCTGCGCGCAATGCATTGGGCCATCAAGCGCGCCCCTTCGGCCATGCGCGGGCCTGCCCGCACCAGCATGTCAGATTCTTCAGTGTTGAAGACGCAGACGCGATTTTCCTGAATCACCTTGAGCTGCGACCAGCCCGGGCGCTGCAACATGCTGGCCCGGCTGCTGTCGCTCGCCATGATGACGTCAGGCTGGGCGCGCACCACAAACTCTGGATTGATTTGGGGGAACGGCCCCAGACTGCCGGGCACAATGTTGCGCAAGCCCATCAGCGTGAGCGTCTCACCAATGAAAGACGAAGCGCTGGCCGCATAGGGCGCGGGGCTGACTTCGACATACACTTTTTGGCCCTTGGCCTGCGGGGGCAATGACTGCGCCGCCGCTTGAACACCGGCATGGATATGCCGCCACAAGCGCTCACCCTCTAGGGCGGGCACGCCCAGCGCCACGGCCAAGGTCGTGATCACGCGCTGCAAGTCGGCATGGGTGCGCGGCTCCAGCGCCAGCACCGTGATGCCCAAGGCTTGCAATCGCTCAGCGCCGCGCGCAGATGCAGCCATCAACACCAAGTCAGGGCGCAGGGCCACCACGCGCTCGATGTTCGGATCTAAGCCGCCTCCCAAACGAGGCAGTTGCAAGACGGAGGCGGGCCAGTTGGAATAACGGTCCAGCCCCACCAGTTTGTGGCACTGACCCAGTGCGCAAACCGTTTCGGTGAGCGAGGGCAACAAACTGACGATGCGTGCAGGCGCTTGGTTGAAGCTGACTTCTTGCTGGCGATCGTCACGCACAGTGACGGCTTTGGCCAGGCTCATCGAAATCAGGGCCAACACGCAGGCCAGCCAGCGCACCTTAAGCATGCTCGGCCTCCCACTGCGCCATGATGCGGTGCATTTGGGCCACGCCGTCGGTCAGCGCCGCCGGGCCGGGTTGCAAAATATCGGCCGATTTGATTTCAAAAATCTGCCCGGTTCGCACGGCAGGCACATCTTGCCAGCCCGGCCTGGCCGCCACGCTGTCCGGGCGAAACTTCTTGCCACACCAAGAGCCGATGATGATGTCGGGGGCGCGCTCCACAATGGTCTGACCGTCGGCAATGATGCGGTCTTTGCCCATGGGCATCCGCGCCAGCTCCGGAAAAATATCGTCGCCGCCAGCAATCCCCATCAACTCAGACACCCAGCGAATGCCGCTGATGTGAGGCTCGTTCCATTCTTCAAAAAAAACTTGGGGTCGGCGCTTGAAACGCGCCGCTTGCTTTTCAATGGCATCGAGCTGTGCGCGCCAAGTCTGCAGCAGCGCCAGCCCCTTTTCGGCCTGGCCCACCATGGCCGCGACTTGGTACAGCATGGCAAAAATCTCGTCTACGCTGCGCTGATTGAAAATCGTCACCTGCACGCCCGCGCGAATCAGCAATGCCGCAATGTCGGCCTGCAAATCGGAAAAGCCGAACACACAGTCCGGCTGCAAGACCAAGATCTTGTCGATCTTGGCCGTCAAAAAAGCACTGACCTTGGGCTTTTCCAAGCGCGCACGGCGCGGGCGCACCGTGTAACCCGAAATCCCCACGATGCGCTGCTCCTGCCCCAACAGGTACAGCCATTCGGTCGCCTCTTCGGTGAGGCAGACGATGCGTTGGGGGCCAAGGGCAAGCGGGGTCATGGGTTTAAGGCTTCATTTTCCAAGTCAAACCCACCGTCATGGTGCGTGGCAACTGGTTATAGCCGTAAGCGGTTTGGTAGATTTTGTCCGTCAAATTTTCCACGCGGCCGAAAGCAACCCACTCTGGCGACAGCGGATAGCGGGCTGTCAAATCCACCAATGTATAACTCGGCAATTCGGGGTTGTCCAAGGTGTCAGGGCGAGCACCTGTGTAGCGAAGGCTTGCACCGAGGACCCATGGGCCCCACAGTTGCGACACCGAGGTTGAAGCCAGGGTTTGCGCACGGCGCACCAAGCGCTGGCCCGTGGCTTCATTGATTGGATGTTGCAAAGTCAAACTGGCACGCACATCGGTTGTGCCCAGGCGTCCGCTGTAGCTGGTTTCCAATCCTTCGTTTTTCACACTGGCCACATTGTTGAATTGCCAAGTCGTCATGTCATACAACAACATGTCACGGGTGTGGGTGCTGAACAGGGTCGAGCGCATTCGATGCGGTCCGTTCGCCCACTGCAATCCCACCTCGTTGGTTTGCGCAGTCTCGGGCTTTAAATTGGGATTGCCACTGCTGGGGTCATACAGATAGCCCAAAGGAGCGATATTGAATGCCGTGGAATGCGCCGCCACCCATTTCCACTGGGCATTCAATTCATGACCGTAACCCCAGTAGGATGAATTTCTAACGCCCACATCTTGCACATCATCGCTGCGCACATTCATTTGAAAACTGTGGACGCCCAGTGTGTAATTGCCCCCCGCGAAGATGGCGTTGAGCGCGCGCTTTTTAAGCAAGGCTGAATAATCATCCGAAGCCTCAATGGCCTGCAACTGTCTGTCCATTCCCAAGGTCGCAGTCACATTGTGGAACTGGAACTCATTGACCCAAGACATCAGTTGTGTGTGGGTCAGCGCTTGTGTTTTCAAAGGATAAAGACCCACTGTCTCCGTGGTGTTTTTTTCTTTGCCATCGGAAACTTGGATTCGACTCTTCCAAGTCTCTGAGAAGCGAGCCGTCCAAAACAGCGCGTTGTTGTTGATCTGCGTTGCCCCCTTATGGATGTCGGTGGTCGAAGCGTATGTGGCATCGGAGACGTCGTAGTCGAAACGACCCTGTGAGCCGTTGGCACGCAAGCCCATCTGATGCGCTGCATTCAAGTCATAAGCCACATGCAAGGTGTAATTTGCATTCTTATACCCGTCCAAATCAGGGTTGACATTCAGGCCTTGCACCACATTGATGGCGTTGATACCTCGGGTTGAATTTGTGCCCGCGCTGACGGCGTAGCGCCAATCACCGGCTTTGCCTTGTGCACCAGCGAGCAGTCGCTGAGAACCCAACGAACCCAACTCTGTGCTGACAGAGGCTGTAGGCGCGCCCTGGCCTTGCCGGGTGAAGACTTGAATCACCCCACCGATAGCACCACTGCCGTAAATCGCCGATACATTGCCTCGCACAATTTCGATGTGATCGACCTGGTCCAACATGATGTGCTCAAGACTGACTGCACCCGTCGTGTCTTGCTTGGTCATCGGCATGCCATCGACCAAGACCAGCACCTGCAATGAAGCTGCACCTCTTAAAAATGCAGTGGCTTGCGAACCGCGTCCGCCGTTTTGCGTGAACTGAAAACCGGCTTCTCGCGCCAGCAAAGAGGGCAAATCGACCAACTGCGACTGTTCAATGACATCGCGTCCCAGCACCGTGGTGTGGGGTAAAGCATCGGTGAGAATTTGCGCCGTTCGGCTGGCGGTCACAACCACTTGGGGGGATGACTCATTGGCCAAAGACGCACCGCCAAACAGGCACAGTGAAAAGGC
Source organism: Comamonadaceae bacterium (assembly GCA_947452635.1). Lineage (GTDB taxonomy): Bacteria > Pseudomonadota > Gammaproteobacteria > Burkholderiales > Burkholderiaceae_C > Limnohabitans_A. Next base: position 35,997 of record CANGEE010000004.1, read on the forward strand.
AGACGCAAGCCAACGCGCAGAAAGAAAAGACATTTTCATAAAACCAACAAGTTGTGTGTCCTCACCGCCTTCCCCGACAGTGCTTGGACGTTCCAGCAGCGCGATTTCAGACGCGCCGCCACCTTGTTGGCCGGTATCCGGGCTGGGCGGAGACAGCCTCTGTCGCCTTCCCAGTCGCTTGTTCAAGGCGACCAGTGGCATGTTGACAGAGACGGAACTTGAGGCAAGTTCGTCCGCTTGACCGTTGCGGGGGCAGCGCAGGTGGGGCCTTGTCGAGCGAGCGACGCAGCCTTCCTGCTTCCCGTTGAACTGCAGCCTGTGAACCAAGCCGCGAGCACCAACAGCCTCCATTGTAAGTTTGAAACTGTCTTCAACCCTACAATACAGGGATTCACTATTTGTCGGCCATGACAAACCACCACACCATCGACCAGATTGCAGAGCGTGTTGAGCACTTGCTGCTCAGGCATGAAGAGCTGACACGCACCAACGACTTGCTGCGCCAGCAAGTCTCGGCTTTGTCCCAAGAACGCGACCTCCTAAAGTCCCGGCTGGCGGCTGCCCGGGCGCGGGTGGACAGCCTGATCGAGCGCTTGCCCCCTACCCCTGCCCAGGACACCACACCATGAGTTCAAAGCAATTGGAAGTCCAAATCATGGGCCAAAGCTACTTGCTGGGTTGCCCCGAGGGCGGCGAGCCGCAGCTGTTGGCGGCGGTGAGCAAGGTGGATGCCGCCATGTGCAAGATCCGCGACGCCGGCAAAATCAAAGCCCGCGACCGGATTGCGGTGCTGGCGGCCTTGAACCTGGCTTTTGACGCCAACGAGGCCAGCGCCGCCGTGGTTTTGCCCACCACCCTCACCCCGACCAGCACCGCAGCGCCTCTGTCGGACGCAGAAGCAGCGCGGCTGAACCAGTTGCTCAAACGCCTGGACCAGGCGCTGGGCCGAGACGGTCAGTTGATTTAAGCGCCCACTTTTCAAGCCGCGCATGGCCTACAATGGACCGGTCTGCAGTGCACGCCGGGCTTTATATTTCCTTGAACCAATGCTCATTGAGCTCGGGCTTGGTACATCGACTGGTGAGCGTGATCATCTCGCGTCAGATGAACCCAACGTCAGTCTGCCCTCGCCCACCTGAACCCCCGGTTCAGGATGAGGGTTCGGTGGCACTGCAGACACCTTTTGCTTGCCCCTCCTGATTGCGTCCCCCATGACTTTTGACCCTACCCTGATTATTGAACTCGCCATTTTGGGCGTGGCCACTGGTTTTTTAGCGGGCTTGCTGGGCATTGGCGGTGGCATGGTGATGGTGCCTTTCTTGACTTACCTGCTGGGCCAGCAGGGCGTTTCGCCCGACTTGGCCGTCAAAATGGCCATTGCCACTTCCATGGCCACCATCATCTTCACCTCGGTCTCCAGCGTAAGGGCTCACCACAAGCGCGGCGCAGTGCGCTGGCCTCTGGTCCAAGGGCTGGCCCCGGGCATTGTGCTGGGCAGCCTGATTGGCAGCTTGGGCGTGTTTGCTTTCCTCAAAGGCTCTTTTTTGGCCTTGTTCTTCGCAGGCTTCGTGAGCTTTTCTGCGACCCAAATGTTTTTGGACAAAAAGCCCGCCCCCTCGCGCCAAGTGCCTGGCACCGTGGGTTTGCTGGGCGCGGGCAGCTTCATCGGCTTTTTATCAGGGCTGGTGGGCGCTGGCGGTGGCTTTGTCTCGGTGCCCTTCATGACCTGGTGCAATGTGGCCATTCACAACGCTGTGGCCACCAGCGCCGCTTTGGGCTTTCCGATTGCGCTGGCCAATGTGGTCGGCTACATCATCAGCGGCCAGGACGTGCCCAATCTGCCTGAATACGCCTTCGGTTACCTGTGGTTGCCCGCCTTGGTGGTGATCGCCAGTTGCAGCGTCTTCATGGCCCCCTTGGGTGCCAGCGCCGCGCACCGGCTACCGGTGAAACAACTCAAACGCGTGTTCGCCAGCATTTTGTATGTGTTGGCTGCGTACATGCTGTACAAAGGTTTGAGCGCCTGATCGCTTGGGCGGCCAGACCCATGGTGCGGTAGTCAACATCTCACAACGGCATGATGCACCAAGGCGCCTGATCGTGCACCAGGCCCATCCACAAGGCCCAGGCCGAGATCACGGCCAAAGCCAAGCCGGCGATGCGAATGCCCCAAGTACCATCCCCCAGCTTTTTCAATCGCAGCAGCAGCCAAGGCCCAGCCCCCAAACTGACGCTGCTGCCCAGCGCAAACAGCGCCATGGTCCAAGCGCCCTCGGCCATGTTGCCGGTCAAAGCGGCCACCGTGAGGGCCGAATACAACAAGCCACAAGGCATGAACGCCCACAGCGAGCCGATGATGACCGGCGTGCCCCGCCCAAGACGCCCTCCCCAGGCTCGGACCTGTCGCCATAGCTTTTGGGCCGCGACGTCCAGCCACACGGGTTGGCGGCCTTGCGCGAACAGCAAACCGCCCAACACCAACGCGGCCACATGCAGCATGGACCACAGGGGGCGAATGGCTGCGGACTGCACCGTCAACCAACCCAGTGCGCTGACGCTGGCGGCGGCCAAGGCCCCCATCGCGCTGTAGCCTGCGAATCGCCCAATTTGGAAACCCAGCATCGAGCGCGAAGCGCGCACGCCTGCGGCTTGGCCCATGCCGGCACAGACTGCGCCGCACATGGCCACGCAATGGGGGCCGCCGGCCAAGCCCATGAGCAAAGCCGTCACTGCCAGAGAACTGGACATGAAAAAACTCAGATGATTTTAGAAAAGCGCGTCCGGTTCGCGTCGGCCTGCACATAGCGGTCAAACGTCATGGCCACGCCACGCACAAAGAACCAACCCATGGGTGTGACGTTGATGCCTGTGTCTGACAACTCTACCAGCCCTTGGGCTTGCATATCAGCCAAGCGCGCCAGCTCGGCTTTGAAATAGGTTTTGACGTCGATCAACCAGGCCAGGTTGATAGACTCGAAATGCAAATGGCCTTGGCACATGAGCGCCATGATCACGGCACGGCGAATCAAATCGTCGCGCGTCAGGGACAGACCACGCACCACAGGCAATTGGCCTTGGTCGATCGCATCACAGTACTCGCTCATGGTCTTGGCGTTTTGGCTGTACGTGGTACCCACGCGGCCAATGGCTGACACGCCCAAGGCGATCAAGTCACAATCGGGCTGCGTGCTGTAGCCTTGAAAGTTGCGATGCAAACGGCCTTGGCGTTTGGCCACGGCCAATGCATCGTCGGGCAGCGCAAAGTGGTCCATGCCCACGTACACATAACCCGCATCCTGCAAAGCCGCAAGCGACTGCGCCAACATGCTGACTTTGTCACCTGGCAAAGGCAGATCCGCGGCATCGATACGCCGTTGCGGCTTGAACCGCGCCGGCAAATGCGCATAGGCATACAAGGCGATACGGTCTGGGCGAAGCGCGTTGATCTGCTTCAAAGTCTGGTCAAACGAGGCCGGGGTTTGCTTGGGCAAACCGTAAATCAAGTCCACGTTGATCGATTCAAAGCCGATTTTTCGGGCCTGGGCTATCAAATCAAATACCTGTTGCGCAGGTTGGATGCGGTGCACTGCGGCTTGGACCTCGGGGTCAAAATCCTGCACACCAAAGCTCAGCCGGTTAAATCCCAATTGCGCCAAAAAGACCAATCGCTTTTCATCCACCGTGCGAGGATCCACTTCAATGGAGTACTCACCGCCCGGCACGATCTGGAAATTGCGCTTGAGCATGTCCATCAACAAGACCAACTCGGCATCTTTGAGGAAAGTGGGCGTGCCCCCTCCCAGATGTAATTGACTGACGGGTTGACCCGTACCCAGATGCGCCACATGCAAAGCCACTTCGCGCGTCAAATAATCCAAATAGGACGTGGCCCGCTCTGGGTGCTTGGTGATGATTTTGTTGCACGCACAGTAGTAGCACAAAGATTCACAAAACGGAATGTGCACATACAAACTCAGCGGTTTGGCACGCGCCGAGATGGAATCTCGGCGCTGCTCCAAGGCCTGAATGTAATCGGCCGGGGTGAACGCTTCAACGAAGCGATCGGCCGTAGGGTAAGACGTATAGCGAGGACCCGGGATGTCAAAACGGGTCAGTAATTCGGGCGTGATCAGCGTCATGCACTGTTTTCCTGTTGTGTGGTTTAGCGCACTTACACTGTGCCCGAGTCACTCAATAATGATCTTGATGCAAATCAAAAAAAGGCCAGGCAAGGCCTGTTTGACCCGCATCTCGCTTGAGGTTCGTCAGTTTTTGTAATCCTCTGGGAATTAGAATCACATGACTTTCATCAATTTTGATAATTTGCATCCTCCGTTCCACAAGGCTCCCACATGAACCCGCACGCGATCAAAGTAGCCTGCTCCAATTGCAATATGCGCGAGCTGTGCATGCCGATTGGTTTGAGCGAAAACGAACTGCAACGCATCGATGACCTGATTGGCGCCCGACGCAAAGTCAAACGCAACGAATCCCTGTTCAGGAACGGTGAAAAATTCACCGCCCTGTACGCCATTCGCACGGGTTTTTTCAAAACCAGCGTCGCCACTGAGGACGGTCGCGACCAGGTCACAGGCTTTCAAATGGCCGGTGAGATCATGGGCTTGGACGGTATCGTCAGCGACTTTCACTCCTGCGACGCGATTGCCCTGGAAGACGCTGAGGTCTGCGTCATGCCTTTTGACAAAATTGAATCCTTGTCGCGCGAAGTCAATTCGCTGCAACACCATGTGCACAAAATCATGAGTCGAGAAATTGTGCGCGAGCACGGCGTGATGCTGTTGCTGGGCAGCATGCGGGCCGAAGAACGCTTGGCCGCCTTTTTACTGAACTTGGTGCAGCGTCTGCATGCCCGTGGGTTCTCTCAGTCCGAACTGGTTTTGCGCATGACCCGCGAAGAAATTGGCAGTTACCTCGGTTTGAAGCTGGAAACGGTGAGCCGCACCTTCTCAAAATTTGTGGAAGAAGGCACGGTCGAAGTCAAGCAACGCCATGTGCGCATCCTGAACGCCGAAGCCTTGCAAAACCTGGTGAACAACCAGGTCGCTTGCCTTTGAGCCACTCAGCGCACTGAAGAAATTTCAGTGGCGCGGCTCAACCACAATGCTCTTTCGCGCAGTCTGCGGGGCGCTCGCCCACCGGCACGGGGCAACGGTTGATCTCAAAAGGCGAGGCTGACAGCAAGGTCGTCAGCGCACTGGAGACCATGGCCAAAGCCCAAAAAGCAAAAAAAGACAAGGTGTAAACGCCCTGGCGCGACAGCGACAACGGGTGCCCGAACCAGTGCAGATCTTGCGGGTCGACACAAGCAAACACGGTGATCTCTAGCATCCCTGCCACCAAAAAGGCAGGCCAGGCAATCCACATCATTCTTTGAACCCGCATCGTTGTATTCATTCGTTGTCTCCTTCAGGTGGGGGTCCGTCAAGATACCGTGATCAGGGTTTGAGTGACGATTTGTCGGCTGCGGCCGCCTTGGCCGGCACCACGCCTGTAGCGGCATGGTTGCGCGCCAACATGGCTGGCGCCATACTGGTTTGGGCTTGTTGTGCTTGCGGCGAGGGCTCGGCTTCCAGCACCGTATTGGGCGAACTGATCGCCAAATACAAGGTAATGAAACTGGCCACAACGACGACTGCAGGCCCTGCAATCACCATCCACACATGGGCAAATGACCACCAAGGGGCTGACTTGTTCACATTCAATGTGGGGCTTGTTGACATGTTCAAATTCCTTTTTTCAAGAGAAGAATCCAAGATTAACGCGGCACCAAAAAGACCGATTTTTCCACCAAAGTTTCAGCCGACGAGTTGGCGCTGATGCTGAAATGAATCGGGTGAGAGCCTGCAGGCGCTGCGTCATAGGGCACTTGCAAACGCACAGAAATCCATTTCGATTCGGTCGAGGCCACGCTCACTTGGGGCTCAGAATCCAATTGCAAACCTGGCAAGCCTTCGGCCGAGATGGTGAACTTTTGCGCCTGTTCGGCGGCATTCATGATTTGCAAGCGGTAGTTGTTTTCAATTTTGCCGCCTGCCACGATGCGCGCCAATGAGGCCCGATCGCGCACCACATCCACCTTGAACGGGATTCGCACGGCCAAACTGATGCCCACCGCCACGATGATGGACAGCAGCAATCCGGCATACAGCAACACACGGGGCCTGAAAATATGCCGAACCACCTGGGCATGACTCCAGCCTTGTTGCATGGCGTGTTGGGTGGAATATTTGACCAAGCCGCGGGCATAGCCCATTTTGTCCATCACCGCGTCGCACACGTCCGCGCAAGCCCCACAGCCAATGCACTCGTATTGCAATCCTTTGCGGATGTCGATGCCAGTGGGACAGACTTGAACGCACAAGGTGCAGTCCACACAAGCGCCCAAACTCAAGGTCGCCAAGTCGGCTTTCTTGCTGCGCGCCCCGCGCGGTTCACCACGTTGTGCGTCGTAGGTGACGATCAAGGTGTCTTTGTCGAACATGGCGCTTTGGAAACGTGCATAAGGGCACATGTATTTGCACACCTGCTCGCGCATGAAGCCGGCATTGCCGTAAGTGGCAAAGCCATAAAAGAACACCCAGAAAACTTCCCAAGAGGACATGCGCCCCAGGAAAAATTCCATGCCCAACTCGCGGATCGGCGTGAAGTAGCCGACAAAAGTAAAACCCGTCCACATCGACAAACTGACCCACAAGAAATGTTTGTACCATTTCTTCACCAATTTCTCGAGCGACAAGGACTGGCCGTCCAAACGGATGCGCGCGCTGCGATCACCTTCGACTTTGCGTTCAATCCACATGAAGATTTCGCTGTACACGGTTTGCGGGCAGGCATAACCACACCACAGCCGCCCAGCAATGGCGGTGAATAAAAACAAAGACAGCGCAGAAATCACCAACAGTGCGGTGAGGTAAATGAAGTCTTGGGGGTACAAGACGATGCCGAAGATGTAAAAACGGCGCGCGCCCAAGTCAAACAACACCGCTTGCCGTTGACCCCATTCGAACCAGGGCAACCCATAAAAGACCAGTTGCGTGATCACCACCATCACCCAGCGCCACTGGGCAAACAAGCCGGTGACACTGCGGGGATAGATTTTTTGATGCGCAACATACAACGATGTCACTTCACCTGAGTCGTCCGCATCGCCCGCGGGGGCCGCAGCCACCGGGACAATGGGAATGACTTTGGGCGTCAATTCAGAAGCATTTTTCAAACCAGACTCAATCTCACCATCGCTTCACTTCACTTGGCCACAGGTGCTGGCACAGCGCCGCCCTTGTTAGACAAGCCCCAGACATAAGAGGCCAACACATGGATCTGCCCTTCGGTCAGTTTGCCAGCTTGCGCAGGCATTTGATTGATCTTGCCGTTATTGACCATATTCACGATCGCCGACTCGCCCCATCCGTGCAACCAGATGTCGTCGGTCAAATTAGGCGCGCCCAAGGCTGGATTGCCTTTGCCATCCATGCCGTGGCAAGCAGCGCAGGCACCGAACTTGGATTTACCCAGAGAAGCGCGCAAGGAGTCATGTGGGCTGCCTGACAGGCTGAGGACATAGTTCGCGACATTGCGCACATCTTCAGGTGTACCGACAGCGGCGGCCATTGGAGGCATTTGACCGATGCGGCCCAAGGTCAAGGTTTCCTTGATCTTGACGGGCGTGCCGCCATGCAGCCAATCAGCGTCGGTGAGGTTGGGAAATCCTTTGCTGCCGCGTGCGTCAGAGCCGTGGCACTGGGCGCAGTTGTTCATGAACAAGCGGTCGCCCATCGCCATGGCTTGCGGGTCTTTGGATACTTCTTCAGGCGGCATGCCCATGAATTTGGCGTACAAAGGCTCAACTTCTTTGTTGCCCTTGGCCATCTCGGCTTCATATTGACCGGTCGAGGTCCAGCCCAATTGGCCAGCGGAACTGCCCAGTCCAGGGTAGAGAGCCAGGTAAATCAAAGCGAACACGATGGTGATGATGAACAAGCCCACCCACCAGCGTGGCAGCGGGTTGTTCATTTCGCGCAGATCACCGTCCCAGACGTGGCCGGTGGTGTTGTCGTTGGCGGTCATGGCCTTGGCTTTGCCGCTGAACCACAGCAGCAGCAAGCAGGCCAAGATGCCTACCAAGGCAATGCCAGCCACATACAACGACCAGAAATTGCTTGTGAAGTCACTCATTTCGATTCCTTTATGTTCATATCGCGGACGGCCTCAGTCGTCTTGGCGGAAGGGCAATTGGGCAGCTTCGTCAAAAGCCGCTTGATTGCGACGCGACCAAGCCCAAGTCACGATGCCGATGAACACCACAAAGGTGAGCACGGTGACGATGGCGCGCAAAGTATTGATGTCCATGCCAATGCCTTATTTACGGTGAATGCCCAACACTTGCAGGTAAGCGATCACCGCTTCCAGCTCGGTTTTGCCTTTGACATCCGCAGACGCTTGGGCAATTTCCTCATCCGAGTAAGGCGCGCCCAAAGTGCGCAGGCCTTTCATGTGGGCAGGCAAACTGTCTGCATCCACGGTGTTCTTCTCAAGCCATGAATAAGCCGGCATATTGGACTCAGGCACCACATCGCGTGGATTGGTCAGGTGGATGCGATGCCATTCGTCGCTGTATTTGCCACCGACACGCGCCAAGTCAGGTCCTGTGCGCTTGCTGCCCCACTGGAAGGGATGGTCATACACCGACTCGCCCGCCACCGAGTAAGGCCCATAACGCAGCGTTTCTGCGCGGAAGGGGCGGATCATCTGCGAGTGGCAGTTGTAGCAACCTTCGCGCACATAAATGTCGCGACCCGCCACTTGCAAAGCCGTGTAGGGCTTGAGACCTGCAATTGGCTGGGTGGTGGATTTTTGGAAAAACAAAGGCACGATTTCCACCAAGCCGCCGAACAGCAGCACCAACAGGATCAGAACGATCATCAAGAAGTTGCTGGTTTCGATTTTTTCGTGGGACAGACCGCCGCCCGTTTGATTGTGATTTGACATGCGGGTCACTCCTTAAGCGTGTGCGGTGAGAGAAGGAATCTGAACATCCACGGCACGGCCCGTGGTGACCGTCTTGAGCGTGTTCCAGAGCATCAGCACCATGCCACTGAGGTACAGCAAACCACCGACCAAGCGCAACACATAGAACGGGAAAGTGGCTTTCACGGACTCCACAAAGGTGTAGGTCAAGGTGCCGTCGGCGTTCACGGCGCGCCACATCAAGCCTTGCATCACACCGGCAATCCACATGGCTGCAATGTAGATCACGATGCCGATGGTGGCGGCCCAAAAGTGGATCTCAATGGCTTTGACGCTGTACATCTGTTTTTTGCCAAACAAACGGGGAATCAGGTAGTACATCGAACCCATGGTCACCAAACCCACCCAACCCAAGGCACCGGAGTGCACATGGCCCACGGTCCAGTCGGTGTAATGGCTCAGTGCGTTGACGGTCTTGATGGACATCATCGGACCTTCGAAAGTCGACATGCCGTAAAAAGACAGGGAGACGATCAAAAAGCGCAAGATGGGGTCATCGCGCAGCTTGTGCCAGGCGCCCGACAAGGTCATCACACCGTTGATCATGCCGCCCCAACTGGGCGCCAACAAAATCAAAGAGAACACCATACCGACCGACTGCGTCCAGTCCGGCAGCGCGGTGTAATGCAGGTGGTGCGGGCCGGCCCACATGTAGGTGAAGATCAAGGCCCAAAAGTGCACGATCGACAAGCGGTACGAGTAAACAGGGCGCTCGGCTTGTTTGGGAATGAAGTAATACATCATGCCCAGAAAGCCCGCCGTGAGGAAAAAGCCCACCGCATTGTGGCCGTACCACCACTGCACCATGGCGTCTTGCACGCCAGCATAGGCCGAATACGACTTCATCATGCCCACAGGCAACGCCGCACTGTTGACCAAGTGAAGCAAGGCCACCGCAATGATGAAAGCGCCAAAAAACCAGTTGGCCACATAAATATGCCGCACCTTGCGGGTGCCGATGGTGCCAAAGAACACCACCGCAAAACTGACCCACACCAGGGTGATCAAGATGTCGATGGGCCACTCGAGTTCGGCATATTCTTTGCCGCTGGTGTACCCCAAAGGCAGAGAAATCGCAGCCAGCACAATGACCAGTTGCCAACCCCAAAAGGTGAATGCGGCCAAGCCACTGGCAAACAAGCGCACATTGCAGGTGCGCTGCGCCACGTAATAGGCACTGGCAAACAGGCCGCAACCGCCAAACGCGAAGATCACCGCGTTGGTGTGCAGCGGTCGCAAACGCCCATAGCTCAGCCATGGGATACCGAAGTTCAATTCAGGCCAGGTCAGTTGGGCGGCGATGACCACCCCCACCAACATGCCCACCACGCCCCACACCACCGTCATGATGGCGAACTGCCGCACAACGGTGTCGTTGTAAACAGTGGCTTGCGCATTGGCAAATTTCATTTTCACCTCTTCTAAAAAATTCGTTTTGAGTATGGCCGACTTACACAAACTGACATTTGACTTAGGTCAATCGCCACGTAAGATTCGCTCGCCTTCCGCCTC
>CANGEE010000005.1 GCA_947452635.1 Comamonadaceae bacterium
GAAGACAATGGCGAATGGATCATCGTCGACTGCGGCAGTGCGGTGGTGCATGTGATGCAACCGACCATTCGCGCTTACTACAACTTGGAAGAGTTGTGGGGTGACAAGCCGGTGCGTTTGAAGTTGGGCGCGCCCAAGCCGATGGATGTCGAAGGCAAAAACAGCAGCAAAAAAGAAGCCAAGATCAACCACGCCGGCAAGGCACCACGCCGGGTGGAGCCCGAACCGGTCAAGGCCCAAATGCCTGGTCGCGCCAAGAAGGCGGCCGCCCCGTTGGCCAACAAGTCAGCGAACAAGCCTGTGGCCAACAAAACCAAAGCCAAAACGACTTTGAAATCTGCCGCCAAGCCTGCAGTGAAAACGGCGGCCAAGAGCGCTGCAAAAACCGTGGCCAAACCCGCAGCCAAGACCCCCCTGAAAATGGTCAAGGTCAATGACCCCGCGAAGGCAGCGAAGCGGCCAGCCGCCAAGTCAGCGGTCAAGCCCGTCGCCAAGCGTGCCCCGGCCAAAAAGACGGCACCGCGCAAAGCCTGAGCCTGGGTATGAAGCTGCTGATCGTGGCGGTCGGCCAGCGCGTGCCAGATTGGGCGCAAACCGCTTGGGAGGACTACGCCAAGCGCTTTCCTTTTGAGTTGAAGGTGGAACTCAAAGCGGTCAAAACCGAACCTCGGGGCTCCAAAACCCTGGACACTTTGTTTGCGGCTGAGCGACAACGGATCGAAGACGCCATCCCCAAAGGCTGTCGCATTGTGGCGCTGGATGAACGCGGCACCAACCTCACCACCAAAGCCCTGGCCATTCGCTTGCAAAACTGGCAACTGGAAAGCGATGACGTGGCTTTGGTCATTGGCGGCCCAGACGGCTTGGACCCCGCGTTTCGCCAGGCCGCGCATGAGCGCATTCGCTTGTCGGACATGACACTGCCCCACGCCATGGCCCGCGTGCTGTTGATTGAGCAGCTGTACCGCGCCTGGTCGATCAATGCCAACCACCCGTACCACCGGGAATAAGCCACTCCTCAACCTGCTTCTTTCGGACGCTTTGTCATGACTGCTTTCATTTACCTCGCCTCCCAAAGTCCAAGGCGCAGCCAATTGCTGGACCAAATCGGTGTCGCCCACACCTTGCTTTTGCCCACGCCCGACGAGGATGCCGAGTCCTTGGAAGTGGTGCACCGGGGCGAGACCCCTTTGCACTATGTGCAGCGTGTGACAGCACTCAAACTCGATGCCGCAGTGGCCCGCATGAAGGCGCGGGGACTGACGCTTGCGCCGGTTTTATGCGCAGACACCACGGTCGCACTCGGCCGGGACATTTTGGGCAAACCGAGCGACGCCTTGGATGCGGTGCGCATGCTGCAAGCCTTGTCGGGGCAAACCCACCGGGTGCTGACCGCCGTGGCGCTGCAGTCCGGGCGCCAACGGCTGGCGGCGGTGTCCGTGTCACGGGTCAGCTTTGCTCGCATGAGCCCTGCACAAATCAAAGCCTATGTGGACAGTGGCGAGCCCATGGGCAAGGCCGGTGCTTATGGGGTGCAGGGCCAAGCGGCGGCCCACATCGCCCGCATTCACGGCAGTTATTCTGGCATCATGGGCTTGCCTGTGTTTGAGACTGCCGAGCTGCTGCGTCAAGTGGGCGTAGCCTGTTGAACAGCTGTCACCCTGAGAGCGCTATGCAACAAGATATTTTGATCAATTGGTCGCCCCAAGAAACCCGTGTGGCGGTGGTGGAGCACGGCGCGGTGCAAGAGCTGCATGTGGAACGCCACTTGGAGCGCGGCTTGGTCGGCAATATTTATTTGGGCAAGGTGGCGCGGGTTTTGCCCGGCATGCAGTCGGCCTTCATTGAAATTGGGCTGGAACGTGCGGCTTTCTTGCATGTGGCCGATGTGTGGCAGCGCCAGCCAGAAGGTGCGCCGCCCCAAGCGGCGCGCAGCACCCAGCCGCTGGTGCCGATCGAGCGACAGGTCTTCGAAGGCCAGGCCTTGATGGTGCAAGTCATCAAAGACCCGATAGGCAGCAAAGGGGCGCGCTTGTCCACGCAAATCAGCATTGCGGGTCGGCATTTGGTGTTTTTACCGCAGGACGACCATATTGGGGTGTCGCAAAAAATCCCCACTGATCAGCGTGATGCTTTGCGCGAACGCTTGAAGACCTTGGTGGGCGGCGACGGTGGCGGGTTTATTTTGCGCACCAATGCGGAGGATTCCAGCGAGCAAGAACTGGCGGACGATATCGCCTATTTGCGCAAGACCTGGGCACGCATCAAAGACGCCTCGCTGCGGCTACCCGCCCAGTCCATGCTGCACCAAGACCTGAGCTTGCTGCAGCGCGTGCTGCGCGATTTGGTGGGCGAGGCAACGCAGTCGATTCGCATCGATTCACGTGAGCAATTCCAAAAATTGAGTGTATTCAGCCAAGAGTTCATGCCCGCAGCGTCCGAGCGGCTGCAACTGTACAAGGGCGAACGGCCGATTTTTGATTTGTACGCCATTGACGAGGAAATTGCCAAGGCTTTGGGCCGCAGGGTGGAACTCAAATCGGGCGGCTATTTGATCGTCGACCAAACCGAGGCGCTGACCACCATCGATGTGAACACCGGTGGTTATGTGGGTGCGCGCAATTTTGACGACACGATTTTCAAAACCAATCTGGAAGCAGCGCAAGCCATCGCCAGGCAACTGCGCCTGCGCAATTTGGGCGGCATTGTCATCGTCGATTTCATTGACATGACGCGCGCGGAGCACCAAGAAGCGGTGTTGTCTGAATTCAAAAAACAATTGGCACGCGACCGCGTCAAGACCATGGCCGGGGGGTTTTCGCAGCTGGGCCTGCTGGAGATGACGCGCAAGCGCACCCGCGAATCCCTGGCGCACATGCTGTGCGAGCCCTGCCCAGCGTGTCAGGGCAAAGGCATTGTCAAAACCACCCGCACCGTGGTGTACGACATCTTGCGTGAGATCTTGCGCGAAGCCAAACAGTTCAATCCGCGTGAATTTCGGGTGATTGCGCGCCCAGCGGTGATCGAGTTGCTGCTGGACGAGGAAAGCCCGCATTTGGCAGCGCTGTCCGACTTCATTGCCAAGCCCATTTCTCTGCAAAGCGAGTCGGCCATGGGGCCCGAAGAATACGACGTGGTCTTGCTCTGAGTGCGGCCGCCATCAAACGGCGCTGATGCCAGCGCTGTCGCCCTTGTGGTGCAAACGGGCGTACACCCCGCCTTTCGCCAGCAGGGCTTGATGGCTGCCTTGCTCCACGATGCGGCCCTGGGCCATCACCACCACCCGGTCGGCATGCTCGATGGTGGACAGGCGGTGGGCAATGATCAAGGTGGTGCGCCCTTTCATCAAACGCTGCAAGGCTTCTTGGACCAAACGTTCAGACTCGTTGTCCAGGGCAGAGGTGGCCTCGTCCAAAATCAAAATGGGCGCATTTTTATAAAGCGCACGTGCAATCGCCAACCGCTGGCGTTGGCCACCCGACAGTTGTGTGGCGTTGTGGCCCAGCAGGGTGTGCATGCCTTGCGGTAATTGGGCTATGTGATCGGCCAAATTCGCTGCCTCTAAGCAGGCGTTGACCTGCGCTTCATTCACCTCTTGCCCCAGCGCCACATTGGCGGCCACGGTGTCGTTGAGCATCACCACATCTTGACTGACCATGGCGATTTGCTGGCGCAGCGCGCTCAAGCGCCATTGCGCTACATCATGACCGTCGATCACAACCCGGCCTTGGCTGGGCAAGACGAAACGGGGCAGCAAATTGGCCAAGGTGGTTTTGCCAGAGCCCGATGACCCCACAAAAGCCACCGATTCGCCGGGTTGGATGGTCAGGGAAACGCCATTCAAGGCGGGCGCAGCATCTGGATGAAATTGCACGCTGGTGTCTATCCATTCGATCACCCCGGAAGATTGACCCGACGCCGCGGCGGGTGCGTAGCGGCCTTGCGACTCCGAAGAGACGTTTTCCATCAGCTGCAAGCCCCGCTCCAAGGCCGCCAGTCCGCGGGTGATGGGGTTGGCCACATCGGCCAAACGCTTGATGGGCGCGATCAACATCAGCATCGCTGTGATGAAGGCCACAAAACCACCCACCGTGGCCCCCTGGGCGCCATTTTGGCTTTGCAACAAGGCAATCATCAGCACCAGAGACAGGGCTACTGCCGCCAACAACTGGGTCAATGGCGACATGGAGGCCGAGGCGATGGTGGAGCGAATGGCCAAGCCGCGCAGCCGGTCGCTGAGTTTTTCAAAGCGCTTGATTTGACTTTGCTGCGCCCCATGCAGTCGCACCATTTTGAAAGCCAGAACGTTTTCTTCCACCACATAGGCCAGGTCATCGGTGGCGTTTTGACTTTCGCGGGTCAAACCGTACAGGCGTTTGGACAGGACTTTCATGATCCAGGCCACCCCCGGGGTGACCAAAAACACCACCAGCGTCAGCTTCCAATTGAGGTACAGCAGATAACCCACCAGGGCCAGCAATGAAAAACCGTCGCGCGACAAGCCGATCATGGCCGAGACCAATTGGCCTGCGCCGCTTTGGACTTCATAGACAATGGTATTGGACAGGGCGCTGGCCGATGCTTTGGAAAACACCGCCAAGTCGGCCCGCATCAAACGCTCGAACATGGCGCTGCGCAATAGTTGCATGCCGTCATTGGCGATGCGCGTCAAACTGTACTGGGAGACAAAATGCGCGGCACCTCGGATCGCGAAAATGCCCATCACGGCCACCGGTACGGACCACAGCGGCAAAGCGCCCTTGCTGAATCCTTTGTCTAACAGCGGCTGAAAGAGGGCCGGGATCAAGGGCTCGGTCACTGCTGCAACGATGGTGGCCAAAACACCGGTCGCCCAACTCCATCGTTGTTGCCCAAAATAGGGGATCAACCGTTGGATGCGCTGAAAAACGGTGGGCGTCGAGCTGCTTTCTGCGCTGGGTGGGGTATCGGTCATTGGGGCTGATTTTACGCAAGCAAGCCGCACCCTGAACCCCAGGCCCTTTTCTGCCGGGCAGTTTTTGCACAATTGCGCGGGTGGGCGAGGGGATAAGGTCTTAAAAAGTGCAGCGCTACCGTGTACGATCGGGGTTTTAGATTCTTCTCAAATTGAGACGCCTTTGGCGTGAACTTTTTTGTTCGTATGATTTTTCCTCAGGTTTTTTTATCCGCACTGTTTGGCATTTCTCGCTTTGTGGCCTCAGGGATGCTCTTGTGCCTGGCATGGCAAATGCCTGCGCATGCCCAATTTCGGGTCGAGGTCACGGGTGTCGGTTTGACGCAAGTGCCTGTGGCGGTGGTGCCTTTCAAGGGTGAAGAGGGTTTGCCGCAGAAAATCTCAGCCATTGTGGTGGCAGATTTGGAGCGCAGTGGTCAGTTTCGTGCGGTAGAAGCCAAAGGTGAAGTGCTGGACGAATCCTCGCGCCCGGACATGCCGCAATGGCGACAGCGCAACGCCGATGCTTTGGTGGCCGGTAGTGTGACGCGACTGGCCGATGGCCGTTTCGACGTGCGCGCCCGTTTGTGGGATGTGGTGGGCGGCCAATTGCGCGGCGAGTTCAAAGAGGCCGTGGTGGCCAGCGACTTGCGCTTGGCTGCACACCGTTTGGCCGACCAGTTGTATGAAAAGATGACCGGCGACAAAGGCGTTTTTGCCACCCGTATTGCCTATGTCACCAAGTCCACATCCCGTTACACCCTGTGGGTGGCCGATTCGGATGGGGAGGGCGCGCAAGCTGCTTTGGCCAGTCCAGAACCCATCATCTCACCCTCTTGGTCGCCCAGCGGTAGCCACTTGGCCTATGTGTCATTCGAGTCTCGAAAACCAGTGATTTATTCGCATGAGTTGGCTACAGGTAAACGGCAGTTGGTGGCCAACTTCCGCGGCTCCAACAGCGCCCCCACTTGGACGCCCGACGGTAAAAGCGTGGTGGCGACCTTGAGTCGTGAAGGCGGATCGCAGCTGTTTCAAGTTGAGGTGCAAGGGGGTTCGCCCCGTCGCTTGTCCGTGTCCAATGGCATCGATACCGAACCCGCATTCGCCGCCAATGGGCAGCAGCTTTATTTTGTCAGTGACCGTGGCGGTTCGCCGCAAATCTACCGCATGCCTGCAGCTGGCGGGGCTGTCGAGCGCGTCACCTTCAGTGGCAGTTACAACATTTCACCCAGCTTGAGTCCTGACGGTCGATGGATGGCTTATGTGACGCGCAACAGCGGGCAGTTCAAACTGATGGTGATGGATTTGTCGACCGGTCAAGCCAATGCGATCACCGATACCAGCGCTGATGAAAAACCCAGTTTTGCGCCCAACAGCAAGCTGTTGGTGTATGCCACGCAAATTCAGGGACGCGAAGCTTTGATGACCAGCACTTTAGATGGGAAAATCAAGGCGCGTTTGGCCGGTCAGGGCGGTGATATTCGGGAGCCAGATTGGGGGCCTTTCCGCCAGTAAGTCTGTGTGCTTTTTTAGAAGATTTTGAATTTTTATTTCAGGAGTGAGTCATGTTGATCCGTACTTTTTCGTTGATGGCCTTGACGGCCGCCTTGGTTGCTTGTTCTTCGGGTGTGAAGCTCAATGATGTGCCTGTCGAAGACAAGGCCGCAAGCGCCGTCAATTCCAGCGCCAATGCCAATGGCACAGGGCTGGGCAGCAATGCCGGTCAAAACAATGTCGCAGGCGTTTTGACTGACAAGGGTTTTGGCGCTGGCTCAGGCCCTGCGGGCAGCAACATCGTATTTTTCGACTACGACAGTTTCACCTTGAAGCCTGAAGCGCGCGCCGTGATTGAAAGCAACGCCAAGTTTTTGCAAGCCAACAAACAACGCAAGGCCCAACTCGAAGGCCACACCGATGAACGCGGCGGGCGTGAGTACAACTTGGCCTTAGGTCAAAAGCGCGCCGAATCCGTTCGACAAGCTTTGACGCTTTTGGGTGTGAGTGAAGCCCAGGTGGAGGCGGTGAGTTTTGGTAAAGAAAAGCCGATGAACACGGGTACCGAAGAGGCCGCATTGGCCCAAAACCGCCGCGTTGAAATCAAGTACTGAGTTTGCTATGACCTACTCTCGCATGGGGCGCTACTGCGCCGTGGCTGCATTTGGGCTGTTGCAAGCAGTGGCGCAGGCGGCCTTGTTTGAGGACGATGAAGCGCGCCGTGCCATTTTGGATTTACGTCAAAAAATCGAGCAACTGAGCGGTTCAGGCAGCGCGCAAAACAAATCGCAAGCCGAAGAGGTATTTAAATTACGCAGCGCGCTGCTCGATCTTCAGTCGCAAATTGATGCACTCAAAGCCGATCAAGCCCGCTTGCGCGGGGCCAATGAGCAACTGCTGCGCGAATTGTCTGACCAGCAGCAACGTCAAAAAGACATCCAATTGGGTTTGGACGATCGTTTGCGCAAATTTGAGCCCGTCAAGGTGAATTTGGACGGTGCAGATTTCACTGTGGAGCCCTCTGAAAAGCGTGACTATGACAGCGTGATGGGTGTATTTCGCAAGGGCGATTTTGCCGCTGCCCAAATCGGCTTTGCCGGTTTTATTCAGCGCTACCCCAACACGGGTTATTTGCCTTCAGCCTTGTTTTGGCTGGGCAATGCCGAATACGCGAACAAAGATTATTCGGGCGCCTTGGCCCACTTCAAGCGGTTGTTGAATCTGGTGCCCAAACATGTCCGCGCTTCAGAAGCCATGTTGGCAATTTCCAATTGCCAAATTGAACTCAAAGACAGCAAGCTTGCACGCAAGACGTTGGAAGAACTCATCAAAACCTACCCTGACTCGGAGGCCGCTCAAGCCGCCAAGGAACGCTTGGCGCGTTTGAAGTAACACACAAATGGACGCTGCGCAGCTGGCCACCAGCACCCAAGCGGTGCTGCTGTGTACCTTGGCATTGTCCATGGCGCTGGGGGTCATCCTGCACGCCACCCATTTTTGCACCATGGGCGCCATCAGCGACGCTGTGCTGATGCACGACGATGCACGACTGAAACAGTGGGCTTTGTCGGCAGTTGTGGCGATTTGGGGGTTTGCAGCCATGCACTGGGCAGGCTGGATTGACCCGCGCGCAAGCATCTATGGCGCAGACACATTGTTGTGGCTGTCGAGCCTGGTGGGCGGTGCTTTGTTTGGCGTGGGCATGGTGTTGGCTTCGGGTTGCGCCAGCAAATCGCTGGTTCGATTGGGTGCTGGCAATCTCAAGTCGCTGGTGGTCTTGATGGTCATGGGCATTGTGGGCTTGGCCACTTTGAAGGGCTGGTTGGCCCTTGCGCGTGTGAACACCCTTGAAACCGTTTACATGCATGCCCCTGCACAGGCCTTTGTCGGCAGTTGGCTGGCCCGTCAAACCGGGTGGGCTTTGCCCCAGGCCAGCGCCGCAGCGGCGTTTTGTATTGGCGGCATTTTGCTGCGCTGGTCGTTGCAAGGACGGGCCAAGACGCACCCCGCCATGGTCGTGGGCGGCGCAGGCGTTGGCTTAGCGGTGCTGGCCATGTGGTGGATCACAGGGGTCTTGGGCCATGGGCTTGAACACCCCGAAACCTTGGAAGCTTTTTTTGTAGCAACAGCCAGTGGGCGCATGGAGTCTTTCAGTTTCACCGCGCCCGTGGCTTCGCTGTTGGATGCTTTTTTGTATTTCAGCGACGGCACCAAACGCCTGACCATCGGGATGGTCTCGGTGCTTGGTGTGGTTGCGGGCGCGGCTTTTCATGCCATAGGCTCAGGCACGTTTCGCTGGGAGTCTTTTGTCAGCAAGTCGGATTTGGCACGGCACATGCTGGGCGGCGCCTTCATGGGGCTGGGGGGGGTAACGGCCATGGGCTGCACCATAGGTCAAGGCTTGAGCGGCCTGTCCACCCTCAGCTGGATGAGTTTTTTGACACTCATCGCGATCGGTTTGGGCGCTTGGTTCACGCTGTTTTGGCAATGGCGTCGCATGGAGGCACAAGCCTGATGGACTTTGATCCCAGCCGCAGCTTCGGCGGACTCGATCGGCTCTATGGCGTCGGCTCTGCCAACGCCATTCGCCGTGCCCATGTGGTGGTGGTGGGCCTGGGTGGTGTGGGTTCTTGGTGCGCCGAAGCCTTGGCGCGCAGCGGGGTCGCTCGCATCACCCTGATTGACATGGACCATGTGGCCGACTCCAACATCAACCGCCAAATCCAAGCCCTCAGTTCGACAGTAGGTCAAGCCAAGGTCGTGGCCATGAAGGAACGCATCGCGTTGATCAACCCGGCCTGCCAGGTGGTTTGCATCGAAGACTTTGTTGAGCCTGGCAACTGGCCCGCACTGTTGGGCGCTGGGCCAGGGCCTGATGCGGTGATCGATGCCTGCGACCAAGTCAAAGCCAAGGTCGCCATGGCGCAATGGGCGCGAACCAAGGCCATTGGGTTGGTCTGCGTTGGCGCTGCTGGCGGGAAACGCTGGGCCCATAAAGTGGATGTGGATGATTTGTCCAAGGTCACCCACGACCCTTTGTTGGCGCAGCTGCGCTACAGCTTGCGCAAATTCCATGCGGCACCCCGTGAGGGCAAGAAGATGGGCGTGATGTGTGTGTTCAGCCGTGAAGCCGTTGCCCCGCCCGATGCGTCCTGCGCCGTGGAAGGAGACGGCAGTCTCAATTGCCATGGCTATGGCTCCGTCGTGACGGTGACCGCCACCTTCGGTTTGTGCGCGGTCTCCAGTGTTTTGAATTTTCTTTCGAGCGCTTTTGTAAATGAGAAAAATGACGCTATAATTTGAGGCTTAGCGAAACACACACGACTGTCAAAAGCAATCAGAAATGTCAAGCTAGTTGGGACCATAGCTCAGTTGGTAGAGCAGCGGACTTTTAATCCGTTTGTCGTGGGTTCGACCCCCGCTGGTCCCACCAAAATTGAAAAACCTGTTCAGAGCAATCTGAACAGGTTTTTTTTCGCTTCTGTACGTGCCTCACAGGTCGGCGTTGGCCTTTCAGGGTATGCGTCACGTCCGAGTTTCGGGAATGCACATGATGGGGTTCTCAGGCCTCATTGAACACCTCAAGCAGTCGTCACACCGTTTTCAATCTGTTGTATCTGCTCAGACAGGTCTAGCCATTGGCTCTCCAGCGTTTCCAGCTCGGCATTGGCTGCGCCAAGTTCTTTGCTGGCTTTGACGATGTCTGCCGTCGCCATCGGTGTGGCCAATTGGCTTTCCAAATCGGTCTTGAGCTTTTGCAAAAGCGCCATGCGCTGCTCGGTTTGTGCCAATGACTTTTTCAAAGGCCGGGTTTGTGCCGCCAATTCAATGCGGCGTTGCGCATCTTGTTTACGCTGCTCGGGGCTGCGAAACACCTGAGGTTCTGCGGCAGGGGGTTGGGTCACAGAGGTCGCTGGTTGGCGGGTGGGTTCGGCGGCGACGTCAAGGGCGAAGGGCGCTAGGGATTTTGCGCTGGGCGCTGCCGCAGTTGCCGTTGCGACGGGCTGGGTAGCCGCCATTTTGGCTTCTTCACGCAATCGCTTGGATTCCTCCAAAAGATAGCGCTGGTAGTCGTCCAAGTCGCCATCAAAAGGCTCGACCTTGCCGCGTCCGACCATCCAAAATTCATCGCATACTGCGCGCAGCAAAGAGCGGTCGTGGCTGACCAGCATGACGGTGCCTTCAAACTCGTTCAAGGCCATGGCCAGCGCTTCGCGGGTGGCCAAGTCCAAGTGGTTGGTGGGTTCGTCCAGCAACAAGAGGTTGGGGCGTTGCCAGACGATCATGGCCAAAACCAAGCGGGCTTTTTCGCCACCGCTCATGGTGCCCACAGCTTGTTTGACCATGTCACCGGTGAAATTGAATGACCCCAGATAGCTGCGCAAATCCTGTTCGCGGCTGGGCTCGCTGCTGTTGGGGCCCAACTCTTTGGCCAAGCGGATCATGTGTTCGAGCGGGTTGTCTTGCGGGCGCAGCACATCCAGTTCTTGCTGGGCAAAGTAGCCGATGTTCAGGCCTTTGCCCTCGGTCAGCGTGCCGCCCAAGGGTTTCATGGTGCGGGCAATGGTTTTGACCAGGGTGGACTTGCCTTGGCCGTTGGCCCCCAAAATACCGATGCGCTGCCCCGCCAACACCGATTTGCTGATGCCTTGCAAAATGGGTTTGGGCTGCTCGTCCACGATGTAGCCAAAGCTGGCCTCGCTGATGGCCAGCATCGGGTTAGGCAGGTTGTTGGGCTCTTTGAAGCCGAAGGTGAATTCGGCATCGGCGAGCAGGGGCGCGACTTTTTCCATGCGCTCCAGCGCCTTGACCCGGCTTTGCGCTTGTTTGGCCTTGCTGGCCTGCGCTTTGAAGCGGGTGATGAACTTTTGCAAGTGGGCAATTTTGTCCTGCTGCTTGCTGAAGGACGCTTGTTGCAATTCCATTTGCTGCGCGCGCAGGATTTCAAAAGCGCTGTAGTTGCCGCCGTAACGCGTGAGTTTGGCTTGGTCGATGTGCAGGGTCACATCGGTGATGGCATCTAAAAATTCGCGGTCGTGGCTGATCACGATCATGGTGCCGGTATAGCGTTTGAGCCAGGCCTCCAGCCACACCAAGGCGTCCAAGTCCAAGTGGTTGGTGGGTTCGTCCAGCAACAAAATGTCGGAGGGGCACATCAGTGCGCGGGCCAGTTGCAAGCGCATGCGCCAACCGCCCGAAAAACTGTTCACTGGGCGATTCAACTCATCCACGCTGAATCCCAAGCCCAAAATCAGCGCTTCAGCACGGGGCAGGGCGTCATGGTCACCGGCATCGGCCAGATCGGTATACACATGCGCCATCGCCATGCCGTCACCGCTGGCTTCAGCCGCCACCAAGCGTTGACGCAACTCGGCCAAGCGGGTATCGCCTTCCAGCACAAAGGTCGATGCCGGCTCGTCGGTTTCGGGCATGTTCTGCGCAACTTGCCCCATGCGCCAGGCTTTGGGCATGGAAAAATCGCCGCCGTCTTCGTGCAGCGTGCCATTGAACAGCGCAAACAGGGTGGATTTGCCCGCACCGTTGCGCCCGACCAAACCGACTTTTTCGCCAGGGTTCAGGGTGACGGTGGTGCTGTTAAGCAGCACTTTGGCGCTGCGGCGCAGCGTGACGTTCTTCAGGGTGATCATGGCAGTCTGGCGTCTGTCAGGGGCTGGGCAGGGCCAAGCCATGACGACGCGAATCGGTATGGGGGTATTTTCGTAAAGGAACGAGGCCGCAAAGACCAGGCTGGACAACAGCACGTGGCGCTTGGCATCAGTCCAAGGAGTTGGGCTTGATTTTAGCCTGCGCAGCCGGGCACGGGCATCTGTGCCCGGCTTTGCCCTTCAGGTTCAGGCCTTGGGTGAGGTGTGTTGACGCAGCAAGCTGGTGCGCGTGACGAGCAGCACCTGGTCATCACCCGCACTGGTTTCCAGCCAAATCACTTCGAGTTGGGGAAAGGCGTTTTCAAAGTGTTCGCGCTCGTTACCGATCTCCAGCACCAACACAGCGTGCTCACGCATGTGCTGGGGGGCGTCTTCAAAGAGTTGCCGAACAAAGTCCATGCCGTCTTGCCCACCGGCCAGCGCCAAGGCCGGTTCGGCCAAAAACTCGGCCGGCAAGGCCTGCATGCTGGCGGTGCAGACATAAGGCGGATTGCACACCATCAAATCGAACAGGCCAGGGACATTCTTCAAGCCGTCGCTTTGAATCAAGGTGATGCGATCGGCCAAATGGTGACGCTCCAGATTGATGCGCGCCACTTCCAGTGCATCGGCAGACAGGTCAGCGCCCACCACCGTCACCTCCGGGTAGGTCATCGCGGCCAGCACGGCCAAGCTGCCGTTACCGGTGCACAGGTCGAGCACGCGCTGGGTGTGGTCACCCAACCAGTAGTCGATATCGCCCTCGGCCAGCAATTCGGCAATGAAGCTGCGCGGCACGATGCTGCGCTCGTCAATGTAAAAAGGCACACCCTGTAACCAGGCTTCGCGCGTCAGGTAAGCCGCGGGTTTGCGAGATTGAATACGTTCCAGCACCAGCGCTTGCACGGCACTGATCTGCTCCAGGGGGAGTTCATGGACAAGCATTGCCGCATCGGTGTCGAGCGGCAAACCCAGACGCCACAAGGTCAGCCATGCCGCTTCATCTTCGGCATTGGTGGTGCCATGGCCAAACGACAAAGAGGCCGTATTCAGTTGCGCGGCCGAGGCGGCGATCAGTTCAGACAGTTGCATGCGAAGACTTCAGTCAGGCGCTGGCTTGCAAGCTGACTTCCAGCAGTTGCAGCACTTCGAAGTAAATCTCTTTGAGCGGCTCGATGTCGCCCAGCGCCAGATGCTCGTTGATTTTGTGGATGGTGGCGTTGGGTGGGCCCAACTCGATCACCTGCGGGCAAATTTGCGCAATAAAGCGCCCGTCGCTGGTGCCGCCGGTGGTGGACAGCTGGGTTTCGATGCCGGTCTGCTTGCGAATGGCTTGCTGCACCACCTCTACCAAGGTGCCGGGCGTGGTGAGAAAGGGCAGGCCGCCAATCGTCCACTGCAGATCAAAGTCAAGGCCATGTTGGTGCAACACATGGGTCAGGCGCTGCTGCAGAGACTCGGGTGTGGATTCGGTGCAAAACCGGAAGTTGAAATCGATCACCACCTGACCCGGTATCACATTGCTGGCCCCGGTGCCGCCATGGATATTGCTGATTTGCCAACTGGTGGGTTGAAAAAACGCATTGCCCTGGTCCCACTGCATGCCGACCAACTCGGCCAAGGCCGGCGCTGCGGTGTGAATCGGGTTTTTGGCCAAGTGCGGGTAAGCAATATGCCCTTGAATGCCTTTGACCGTGAGCTTGCCGCTCATCGTGCCGCGGCGGCCGTTTTTGATCATGTCGCCGGTGCGCTCGACCGAGGTGGGCTCGCCCACAATGCAGTAATCGGGGGCTTGGCCACGCTGTTTCAAAAGCTCGCAGACAATCACGCTGCCGTCCAGTGCTGGACCCTCTTCGTCGCTGGTCAGCAAGAAGGCCAAACCCAATGAGGGGTTGGCGTTGGCTTGAACAAACGCTTGCACGGCCACCACCATGGCGGCGATCGACGTTTTCATGTCGCTGGTGCCACGGCCAAACAATTTACCGTCCCGGTGCGTGGGCGTGAAAGGGTCGCTGTCCCACTGCGCCAGTGGGCCGGTCGGCACCACGTCGGTGTGGCCGGCAAAGGCCAGGGTTTTGCCCGAGAGGCCGGGGCGGTGCGCCCACAGGTTGCGTACCCGAAAGCTCTCGGGGCCGCTGTGAATTTCTTCACAGACAAAGCCCAAGGGCTTGAGCTGCGCCATGATCAAGTCCATGCAGCCCGCGTCGTCCGGCGTGACGGAGGGTCGGGCAATCAGTTGTTCGGCCAGTCGCAAAGTGGGAGACATTGAGGTTTCCTGAAAAATCAAGCGCGGTCGGCGGCGTGGGCGCGGCCTTGGCGGCAAAAATCGGCAATGCGGTGAGCGGCTTCTAGACACTCGGCGGTTTCGGCCACCAGCGCCATGCGGATGCGGCCTTGTCCGGGGTTGTGGCCGTTCACATCGCGCGCCAAGTAGCTGCCGGGCAAGACGGTCACGCCTGTGGCTTGCAGCAATTCGCGGGCAAATACATCGTCTTGACCGTGCCACGCGTCGGGCACTTGCGCCCACAGGTAAAAAGCGGCATCCGGCAGTTTCACGTCCATGACCTCGGCCAGCACCGGGGTGACTTGGGCAAACTTGGTGCGGTACAAATTGCGGTTGTCCACCACATGGGCTTCGTCGTCCCAAGCGGCGATGCTGGCCGCTTGCACCACCGGACTCATGGCGCTGCCGTGGTAGGTGCGGTACAGCAAGAACTGCTGGATCAGGCTGGCGTCACCGGCGACAAAACCGCTGCGCAGGCCCGGCACATTGCTGCGCTTGCTCAGGCTGGTGAGGGCGATCAATCTTTTGAAATCCTTGCGCCCCAGTGATTGGGCCGCTTGCAGCCCTCCCAAAGGGGGTTCGTCGCGGAAGTAAATTTCGCTGTAACACTCGTCCGAAGCGATGACAAAACCGTATTCGTCGCTCAGCGCAAACAACTTGCACCACTCGGCCAGCGGCATCACGGCACCGGTGGGGTTGCCGGGGGAGCAGACAAAAATCAGCTGCGTGCGCGCCCACACCTCGGCGGGCACGCTGTCCCAGTCCACCGCAAAATTGCGCTCGGGCACGCTGGCCACGTAAACGGGTTGGGCACCGCCCAGCAGGGCTGCACCTTCGTAGATTTGGTAGAACGGGTTGGGGCTGAGTACCGTGGCACCTGGCTGCGTGGGGTCGATCACGGTTTGCGCCAGGGCAAACAAAGCCTCGCGGGTGCCGTTCACGGGCAAAACCTGGGTCGCCGGATTCAGTTCTACACCGTAGCGTCGCTGCACCCAGTTGGCGCAAGACTGGCGAAAAGGTATTTCCCCGGCCGTACCGGGATAACCTGCCAAACCCGTGTCCAAAGCTTTGACCATGGCATTCTTGATGAATTGTGGTGTCGCATGTTTGGGTTCACCAATGCCCAAGCTGATCGGACGCAAAGTCGGGTTGGGCTGGACGCCCAAAAACAATTGTCGCAAGCGCTCGAAGGGATAGGGCTGCAGGGTCGCGAGGAGGGGATTCATGTCACGATTATCGGGGATTGGGCGCTGCACCATGATGGATGGTGCACCTCGCAATCCAGGGCGCGATGGTCCTGGCTCTGGGTTAATATAAAGCTTCTGCTCGCCTGTGGCTTGCAGTGTCATTTTTATCGCTTTGCATCGACTTGCACCGCGCTAAATACGTACTTTTTCAGTGTTTTCGGATTGCCGTGCGCCTCAACTCCATCAAACTTGCGGGTTTTAAATCTTTTGCTGAGCCGACCAACTTCGTCTTGCCAGGGCAACTGGTGGGCGTGGTGGGGCCCAATGGCTGTGGCAAATCTAACATCATGGACGCCGTACGCTGGGTGCTGGGCGAGTCCAAAGCCAGCGAGTTGCGTGGCGAGTCCATGCAAGATGTGATTTTCAATGGCACCAACACCCGTAAACCGGCCAGCCGCGCCAGCGTCGAGCTGGTGTTTGACAACGCCGATCACCGCGCTGGCGGCCAATGGGGGCAGTTTGCCGAGATCGCTGTCAAGCGTGTGCTGACGCGCGACGGCAACTCCAGCTACTACATCAACAACCAGCCGGTGCGACGCCGCGATGTGCAAGACGTGTTCTTGGGCACCGGACTGGGCCCACGCGCTTACGCCATCATTGGCCAGGGCACGATCAGCCGCATCATCGAATCACGCCCTGAAGAATTGCGTTTGTTTTTGGAAGAAGCCGCAGGCGTTTCTAAATACAAAGAGCGTCGCCGTGAAACTGAAAACCGCCTGTCAGACACGCGCGAGAACCTCACCCGGGTCGAAGACATCTTGCGCGAGCTCAATGCCAACTTGGAAAAGCTGGAAAAGCAAGCCGAGGTGGCGCAGCGTTTCAATACCCTGAAGGCCGACAGCACGCTCAAACAGCAACAACTGTGGTTCATCAAGCGCAGCGAGGCTGAGGCGGGACAAGGCAGTTTGAAGGCGGAGGTGGAAAAAGCCGCCAACGACTTAGAGTCACGCATTGCCGACTTGCGCCATGTCGAAGCCGATCTCGAAACCATTCGCCAAGCGCACTACGCCGCAGGCGATCAGGTGAACCAAGCGCAGGGCGCTTTGTATGAGGCCAGTGCCGAAGTCGGGCGCTTGGAGGCCGAGATTCGTTTTGTTGTGGAAGGCCGTCAACGCGCCGAGCAACGCTTGGTCCAACTGCAAGAACAAGCGGCGCAATGGGCTACCCGCATGGCGGATGCGCAAATGGAAATGGAAAGCCTGGCCGAGCAGGCGGTCACGGCCGAGGACCAATCGATGACCCTGGCCGCCCAAGTGGAGGACCAAGCGCAATCCTTGCCGGATTTGGAAGAGGCATTCCGACAAGCGCAAAGCAAGGCGAACGAGCAGCGCGCCAGCGTGGGTCAAGTGCAGCAACAAATCCAAGTCTTGGCTGCAGATCAACGCAACACCGAAGAGCAATCACGCCAGTTGAATCAACGCCGTGAACGTTTGACCATGGACCGCAATGCCTTGGCCGCGCCGGACGAGCAGCAATTGCAGAGTCTGCGTGCGCAATTGACGCAAGCCGATGCTGCTGCTGCAGTGGCCCATGGCCAATTGCAAGCGTTGCAAGAGCAAGTGCCGCAGTTGGACGAAGAGCGCCGCAGCCGCCAACACGCGGTGAACACCGAATCAGCCCGAATGGCAGATTTGGCCGCCAAGGTCGAAGCCCTCAAAGCCTTGCAAGAAAAGGTGAAAACAGACGGCAAGCTCAAGCCCTGGCTGAGCAAACATGGCTTAGATGGGCTGCAGGGTTTGTGGAGCCGTATCCATGTGGAGTCGGGATGGGAAAACGCCCTGGAAGCGGCATTGCGCGAACGCCTGTCGGCACTTGAAGTCTCGCGCTTGGACATGGTGCGTGCATTTGCAAATGATGCGCCACCGGCCAAATTGTCTTTCTTCAGCCCGCCTGCCGCTGGCCTTTCCTCCAACCGTCAGGGCTTGCCGGACGGCTGCCTGCAGATGGTCGATTGGCTGCGACTCAATGATGCCAGCCTGTCCGCCTTGATGGGGGCTTGGTTGCAGGGCTGCTTCACCGCACCCAGCCTGGAAGACGCCTTGGCTTGGCGCGAGCAGTTGCAAGTTGGCGAGGTTTTGTTTGTGCAAAGTGGTCACGCCATCACGTTGCACAGCGTCAGTTTTTACGCCCAAGATTCAGAGCAAGCGGGCTTGTTGGCACGCGCGCAAGACATTGAGAATTTCGACAAACAACTCAAAGCCCAAGCCCTCATCAGTGACGAAAGCCGAACAGGCCTTGTTCGCGCAGAAGCGGCGTATGCACAAGCCAGCGCGCAGCTGGTGACCATTCGGCGCGAAGCCACTGAAACCCTAGCCCGTGCACACGAGGTGCAAGTCGAAACTTTGCGCTTGTCGCAACTGGCCGAGCAAACCCGTGCCCGCAGTGAACAAATTGATGGGGATGTGGCCGAAATCGACGCCTTGCTGGAAGACTTGCAAGAGCGCCGCCTGACCGCGCAAGCCCGGTTTGAAGAACTTGACATGCAATTGGCCGACAGCCAAGAGCGCCACGCACAGTTGGACGATCGGGTGATGGACGCTGAACGCCGGTTGTCGGAATGCCGCGAACAGCAGCGCAGCTTGGAGCGTCAGGCCCAAGAAGCTGCATTCGCGCAGCGCAGCTTGGCGTCACGGCGTGCTGAATTGAATCGTGGCATTGAAACTGCTGTGCAGCAATCCGCAAGCCTGAGCGCAGAGGCGCAACGCGCGCAAGACGAGCTGTCTCGCTTGCACGATGCCGCCGCGCAAGGGGGGTTGCAGGATGCTTTGAACATGAAGCTCGAGCGTGAAAAGACCTTGGGCGCACGCCGCAGCGAATACGATGATTTGACCGCCAAACTGCGCGCCAGTGATGAACGCCGGCTCAGCTTTGAGCGCGAGTTGGATCCGCTGCGCCAACGCATCACCGATCTTCAATTGAAGGAGCAAGCCTCACGCCTGGGCGTGGAGCAATACACCCAACTGTTGGTCGATGCGCAAGCCGATCTGGAGGCCTTGGCCCAATCCATTGATCAAGGCGCGGTCCGCTTGACTGGTTTGCAGTCTGAAATCGATCGCTTGAACCGCGAGATCAGCGCCTTGGGCGCAGTCAATTTGGCGGCATTGGATGAATTGGCCACGGCGCGCGAACGCAAGACCTTCTTGGACGCGCAAACCGCCGATTTGACCGAGGCCATGAACACCTTGGAAGACGCGATTCGCAAAATCGACGCCGAAACCCGTGATTTATTGGGCGGTACCTTCCAGATTGTGAACGAGCACTTCAGCCGCATGTTTCCGGAGTTGTTTGGCGGCGGTAACGCCCGTTTGGTGATGACGGGTGACGAGATTTTGGATGCCGGTGTGCAGGTCCTGGCGCAGCCTCCGGGCAAGAAAAACCAGACCATTCATTTGCTTTCAGGTGGTGAAAAAGCCTTGACCGCGATTGCCCTGGTGTTTGCCATTTTCCAACTCAATCCCGCCCCATTTTGTTTGCTCGATGAGGTGGATGCGCCGCTCGATGACGCCAACACCGAGCGTTACGCCAAGCTGGTGTCCAGCATGGGCAAAGAAACGCAATTCTTATTCATCAGCCACAACAAGATCGCCATGGAAATGGCAGAACAACTGATTGGTGTGACCATGCAGGAGCAGGGCGTCTCGCGCATTGTCGCGGTCGACATGGAGTCTGCTGTGTCGATGGCTGACCTTTGAATGCCGAGTACATTGGAACTACCCACTCATTTATCATTCCAAGCATGACTTCTTTGCAAATCAGTATGTGGGTCATTGGTGGCCTGACGCTGCTGGCCGTTTTGGCTTATAACCTTTGGGTCTCCCGTAAAAACGCACCCCGGCAAGCCGATGTCTTGCCCACTGCGTTACCTGAGGAACGCTTGACGCCCGAAGCATCGGGTCACATTGAACCTGTCTTGGTGGATGAGTTGAGCAGTTTGCCTCAGCCGGAAAAAAAACCAGCGATTGATGCTTTGATCGATGCCATCACGCCCATTGAAGTGGAGTCGTTGGTCTCAGGTGATGCCATTTTGGCGGCGCTGCCGCATACCCGCCGTGTGGGCACCAAACCCTTTGCCGTCGAGGGTTTGAACGAAATCACGGGTGAATGGGAATCGCCACAAGCGGGTCGCAGGTACAGTGCGGTGCAAGCCTCAGTGCAGCTGGCCAACCGGGTTGGCGCCATCAATGAAATTGAATTCTCTGAGTTCGTCATCAAAGCCCAAGCCGTGGCGGATCAATTGAACGGCGACACGGTGTTTCCCGACATGCTCGAAGAAGTGGCTCGCGGTCGTGAGCTGGACCAATTTGCCAATGCCCATGATGCTCAACTGAGTTTCACTTTGTGCGCCAAGGCCTCCGCTTGGAGCCCGGGTTATATCCATCAACATGCAGCGCGTTTGGGGTTTGTCGCTGGCGTCATTCCAGGGCGCATGGTGCTGCCTTCGGCGGTGCTGGGATTGCCTCCGGTCTTGGCCTTGTCTTTTGATACGCAGGCTGCGATGGCCGATGACCCCGCGTTGTCTGCCATTCGCGAATTTGACCTGAGCTTGGACGTGCCGCAAATCAGCCGCACGGAAGCGCCTTTCCGCCAATTGCGAGATGCCGCTTTGCTGTTGGCACAGGCCATGGATGGTGTGGTGACCGACGGCGGCGGCCATGTGCTCAGCGAAGCGGCGCTGGATGCCATCGCAGTCGATCTGGAACAGTTGTATGACGCTCTGGATGCGCGTGAACTGTCGGCCGGTTCGCCCCAAGCCCGTCGTTTGTTCTCCTGAGTGATCTGACTTAGGGTATGAGCACTTTGGATCTTTTTGGGGACACCCCCGAGCCTGTTGCGCCATCATCCCTGTCATCGGTTCCAGCGCAAATGCATCATTTGCGAGCACAGTTGCATCACCATGGTTACCTTTACTACACGTTGGATGCGCCGCAAATTCCTGACGCCCAATATGATCGACTTTTCAAGCAGTTGCAATCGCTGGAGTCTGCGCACCCCGAGCTGATCACCCCTGACTCCCCCACGCAAAGGGTGGGCGGCACAGTCCTCGATGCTTTTGCCACCGTTCGCCACCGTGTGCCCATGCTCAGCATCGAGACCGAAACCGACACCGAGTCCTCCGGCGCTCAGGCTTTTGATGCAAGAGTGCGCCGAGCCTTGGGCTTGGACGATGCTGCCCCTGCGCTTGTGTATGTGGCCGAGTTGAAGTTCGATGGGTTGGCCATGAGCTTGCGCTACGAACAAGGCGTGCTGGTGCAAGCGGCCACCCGCGGCGATGGCGAAAGCGGCGAGGACGTGACCGCCAACATCCGCACCATCGGTCAAATTCCACTGCAGCTGCATGCGGGGGGCCATGGACCCATTCCCCCGGTGCTGGAAGTGCGCGGTGAAGTGTTCATGCGCCGCGATGATTTTGACGCCTTGAATGAACGCCAGCGCGCCAAAATCGCCGCAGGCGCCAAAGGCGAAAAAACCTTTGTCAATCCGCGCAATGCCGCAGCTGGTGCTGTACGCCAATTGGATTCTGGCATTGCGGCGCAGCGCCCCTTGAGTTTTTTTGCCTATGGCCTGGGGGATGTGACGCCGGTGAGCGAAGGCGGGCCACAGTTTGCCACCCATTACGAAATGCTGCAGGCCTTCAAAGCTTGGGGCTTTCCGGTGGCCGATCAAATCGCCTGCGTCCAGGGCGCACAGGGTTTGATCGGATACCACCAGCAGATTGCGCAACAGCGTGACAGCTTGCCTTTTGACATTGATGGTGTGGTCTACAAGGTCAATGATCTGGCCTTGCAGGCACAGCTGGGCTTTGTCAGCCGCCAGCCCCGCTGGGCGGTGGCGCACAAGTACCCGGCGCAAGAAGAGTTGACCACCGTACTCGCCATCGACGTTCAGGTGGGCCGCACCGGCAAGCTCACACCGGTGGCCAAATTGGCACCGGTGTTTGTGGGCGGCGTGACGGTGACCAATGCCACTTTGCACAACGAAGACGAGGCCCGGCGCAAAGACGTGCGGGTGGGCGACACGGTGATCGTTCGCCGCGCGGGCGACGTGATTCCTGAAGTGGTCTCGGTTTTGTTGGACAAACGCGTGGGGGACGCGCCGCAGTTCACCATGCCGCACAGCTGCCCGGTGTGCGGCAGCGACGCGGTGCGCGAAGAAGGCGAAGCCGATTACCGCTGTACCGGCGGCTTGTTTTGCAGCGCACAGCGCAAGCAAGCGATCTTGCATTTCGCCCAGCGCCGCGCGGTGGAAGTGGAAGGCCTGGGCGAAAAACTCGTGGACCAGATGGTGGACAGCGGTGTGGTCAAAACCCTGCCCGACATGTACCGCCTGGGTTTTGCCGGTTTGGCGCAGTTAGAACGCATGGCCGACAAATCGGCGCAAAACATTGTGGCGGCCCTGGAAGCGTCCAAAGCCACGACCTTGCCGCGTTTCGTTTTTGGCCTGGGTATTCGCCATGTGGGCGAGGCCACAGCCAAAGAACTGGCGCGCCACTTTGGCAGCTTAGACCGCATCATGGATGCCAACGAAGAAGCTTTGCTGCAGGTGAATGACGTGGGCCCGGTGGTGGCACACAGCCTGCGCACTTTTTTTGGCCAAGCGCACAACCGCGAGGTGGTGGCGCAATTGCGTGCCTGCGGTTTGCACTGGCCCGAAGGCGAGCCTGCTGCGCAAGTGGCGCAACCGCTGGCGGGCCTAATCTTTGTGCTCACGGGCACCTTGCCCACCCTCAGCCGCGATCAGGCTAAAGACCTGCTGGAAGCGCAGGGTGCCAAAGTGGCGGGTTCGGTGAGCAAGAAAACAAGCTATGTGGTGGCTGGCGCGGAGGCTGGCAGCAAGCTGGACAAGGCGCGCGAATTGGGCGTGCCGGTGTTGGACGAGGACGCTTTGATCAAACTGTTGGCTACCTTGGCTGAAACCACCGCTCCACATCCAGGCGCGCAAACCGCGCCAGAAAGTCAAACATGACCGTACGTGAAATTTTAAAAATGGGCGATGAGCGCTTGTTGCGCATCGCGCCTGCCGTCACTGAATTTGACACGCCCGAGTTGCACGCCCTGGTGGTCGACATGCTGGAGACCATGGCCGCCGCCAACGGCGCGGGTTTGGCTGCGCCGCAAATTGGGGTCAATTTGCAAGTGGTGATTTTTGGCAGCGGCGAGGTCAATCCGCGCTATCCGCTGGAGTTGCCGATTCCGCGCACCATCTTGCTCAATCCGGTGATCACGCCCTTGGATGGTGAAGAGCAAGTGGGCTGGGAAGGTTGCTTGTCCGTCCCCGGTATGCGCGCCATGGTGCCGCGTTGGCAGCGTATCCGGTACAGCGGCTTTGATGTGCAGGGCCGGGCCATTGCGCGCACGGCCGATGGCTTTCATTCACGGGTGGTGCAGCATGAATGCGACCATTTGATGGGCAAGCTGTACCCGATGCGGGTGCGGGACTTCAGCCAGTTCGGCTTTACCTCGGTGCTGTTCCCAGGACTGGACGACAACACCGACGATTGATCTTCACAACTGCGCCAGTCGGCCCAGGGCCTTGTTCAAAGTTTCGTCTTGCTTGGCAAAGCAAAAGCGGATCACGCGCTGGTCGAAACTGTCAGCGTAAAACGCCGACAGCGGAATCGCCGCCACGCCGATGTCGGTGGTCAGCCATTTGCAAAATTCGGCTTCACTCAGATTCTTTTCTGGCACGGCCAGTTCTGAAATGTCCACGCACTGGAAATAAGTGCCTTCGCCAGGCAGCAGTTTGAATTTGGTTTTTGCCAAGCCTGCACGGAACAAGTCGCGTTTGTGTTGGTAAAAAGCGGGCAAGTCCAGATAGGGCTTGGGGTCAGCCATGAAGCGCGTCAGGCCGTATTGCATGGGCGTGTTGACGGTGAACACATTGAACTGGTGCACTTTGCGAAACTCGGTGCTGAGTGAGGCGGGTGCCGCCACGGTGCCGATTTTCCAACCGGTGACATGGTAGGTTTTGCCAAAGCTGGACACAATGAAGGCGCGTGCAGCCAAGCCGTCAAACTGCGCGGCGCTCCAATGGCGATTGGGCGCATAGACCATGTGCTCATAGACCTCGTCACTGATCAGCAGCACGTTGGTGGGTGCCAAAATGTCTTGCAAGCGCAGCATGTCTTGCTGGCTCCAGATCATGCCGCTGGGGTTGTGCGGCGAGTTGATGATGATGGCGCGGGTTTTCGCGCTGATGGCCGCTTGAATCTTGTCAAAGTCCGGGCGGAAGGTGCCCGGTGTGAGCGGCACGCGCACCACCACGCCACCGGCCATGTCGATGTTGGGCACATAGCTGTCGTAGCAGGGCTCCAGCACAATCACTTCGTCACCGGGATGCACCACCGCCAAGATGATGGTCAAAATAGCCTGCGTCGCCCCAGCGGTGACGGTGATTTCGCTGACCGGGTCGTAGTGGCGTGCGTACAGGTTTTGAATTTTGACGCTGACCGCTTCGCGCAGCGGGGCAATCCCGGTCATGGGTGGGTATTGGTTCAGGCCCTCTTGCATGGCGCCGTTGACGGCTTCGGTCAATTGGGGATCGCAGGCAAAGTCGGGGAAACCTTGGCCTAAGTTGACCGCGCCCGTCTCAGCCGCCAAGCCAGACATGACGGTGAAAATGGTGGTCCCCATCTGGGGGTGTTTGGACACAAGGGTAGGGGTGTGAGGGGTCATGCCACAAGACTTCAGGAAAAATTAAAGATCACAGTTCGTAGTCAGCCACATGGCCGGTCATGGCCTTGGCGATCAGCGCGGGGGTCAGGCGGTCGCTCAGCATTTCAGCAAACTGATAAACAAAATTGCGCAAATAAGCGCCGCGTTTGAAGGCGACGCGGGCCACGTTCATGCCCAGCAATTGGCCCATGGGCCGAATCACCAGGTCTTTCACCGGATCGTCCTTGACCGCCATTTCGGCCACAATGCCCACGCCCAAACCCAGACGCACATAGGTTTTGATGACGTCCGAGTCGATCGCTTCCAGCGCGATGCGCGGGTGCAGTTTTTTATGCGCAAAAGCCGAATCAATGCGGGTTCGACCGGTGAACGAGGGGTGGTAGGTGATCAGAGGCTCTCTGGCCACATCTTCCAGCGTGAGGTTTTCTTGGCGCGCCAAAGGGTGGTCCAAAGGCAGCACCAGCATGTGCTGCCATTCATAGCAGGGCAGGGTGATCAATTCGTCATACGAAGCCAAGGACTCGGTGGCCATGCCGATTTCCGCCGTGTCGTCGAGCAGCATTTTGGCCACTTGGTCGGGAGCGCCCTGGTGCAGGCTGATATTGACCTTGGGGTATTTTTCCCGCAATTTGGCTACTGGCAGTGGCAGCACGTAGCGTGCTTGGGTGTGGGTGGTGGCAATCGACAGGGTGCCACTGTCTTGCGCACTGTATTGTTCGCCAATGCGTTTGAGGTTGCCGATCTCGCGCATGATGATTTCAATGCTTTGCAACACATGCAGCCCCGGCTCGGTGATGCGTTTAAGCCGCTTGCCATGGCGGGCGAAGATGTCGATGCCCAACTCTTCTTCCAGCTCAATGATGGCCTTGGACACGCCCGGTTGCGAGGTGTTCAGGGCTTTGGCGGCCTCGGTCAGGTTGAGGTTGCGACGCGCAGCCTCTTGGACAAATCTAAATTGATGCAGGTTCACTGTAAATCGCCATAAAGAATCTTCTTATTATGCTTTATGGGTCTATGGCGATTTGCGCCATCAGGTCGATCAACAAAGGGTTTTCGCCCACCGCCGCCTGCAATTCAAATTGCACCTGCGGGTGGTCGGCTTGCAATTGGGCGACCAGCAACGGCAGGTCTTCCCGTGCGTGTCGCCCAACACCTAAAAACATCGGCACGATGCGCAGGCTTTGCAGGCCTGAGGCAATCATTTGCCCAGCCACGCTGGGCAGGTCTGGCGTGGTCAATTCCAAATAGGCGCAGGCCACCTGGGCGTCAGATTGACGCGCCTGAATGCGCTGCGCCACCGCCTCGATCGGTAGTTTCCAAAGCGGATCACGCGAGCCGTGGGCGAACAAAATAATCCCCTTGGGGGACGGTTTGGAGGGGGAAGTCATGTCATTGCCGCAAGACCAACCACCAAAAAGTGGTCAGTGAAATGGCGCTGTAAATCAGCGCGGGGGCCGCCGAGGTCAACCACGGCTGCCAGTTGTTCAAATTGCCCATAAAGCCAAACACATTGTTCAGCAAATAAAAGCTGATGCCGGCCATCACACCGCCAAAGACATAGCCTGTGATGTGCCCGGATCGGAAATGCAAATACGCAAATGGCAAAGCCAATGACAACATGACCAAACAACTCAATGGGTAAAAAACCTTGCGCCAGAACTCGATTTCGTAACGCTGGGCATTTTGACCATTGGCATCCAAGTGGCGCATGTATTGAAACAAGTCCAGCGTTTGCATGCGGTCGGGGCTGAGCAACGCAGCAGCGACCATTTCCATGGAAATTTCAGTAGTCCAATGCAACTGGGCTGAACGTTGAATGTCGATGCGCGCGGTGGGCTTGGCATCCAAGTTGTACCGCCTTTGCTCAGCGTTGAACAAGACCCACTCGCCGTCTGCCATTCTCGCCGTGGGCGCACTGGTGATGTACTGCAGCCTGCCCTGTGGCGTGAAGGCATGGATTCGGATTTGAGCCAATTGGCCATCACTGTTCAAAGCCGTGACGTTCACTGCAAAATTCAAATCTTTTTGCTTTTCTTTCAGCCAAGCACCCGTTTGGCCCACGGTGATCCTGCCTTGGAATTTGGCTTTCAGCAATTGCGCATGGCGGTTGGCCAGTGGTGCCACATAGTCGCCAATGAAAAAAGTCAGGGTTACAAAAATCAAGCCCAGACTGAACAGCGAACCCAGCGCCTGCCAAGGGCCCAGTCCGCCAGTCCGCAAAATAGTGAATTCAGAACTCTGCGCAAATCGCGCCATGACAAAAATACTGCCTATCAAAACCGACAAGGGCAGCAATTCGTAAAGATGACCAGGTACGAGCAAAGTCACGTACAACAGCGCATGGTTGAACTGGTAACCCGATGAAGCCAATCGATTGATCGCTTGCAACTGGTCCACGATATCAAAAAAGACAAACAAGGCCAAAAAGCCCAAAGCCACAAAGCTGACTGCTTTGATGATCTCGCCGTGGATGAGTCTGCGTATGGTTTTCATGCGGCAGTGAGGGCTTTGGCCGTAGGACGCGAAAGCAGATGGCGCCAAGACAGATTGAAGTGTCGGGCAGCGATCCACATCAATGCCAAAACCAAAACACCGCCATGCAGGGCCAGTAAAAAACCAGAAAAACTCACACGGCTGGTACTGATCCAGCTTTGACCAACGTTGATCATGTTGTAGTACACAATGAAAATCAGCAAGGCAAGAGCGGTATGGTAGCTGCGGCCCACGCGTGGATTGGACGTGGCCACGGCCAAGGCCAAAAGCAGTAGATTGAAGGCTGCCATGCCCAGACCCAAGCGCCAAGCCAATTCGCCTAAATGGCGCGGCTGGGGGTCTTGTATCAGCGCCAGTGTAGAGGTCATGCTGGGCGCATTGACCGATAAGGCTTTGACATCCGAATCAATCACCACTTCATAGCGCTCGAAATCCATCACGCGAACCTGACCCGTCTGGGTGTTGTGCAGCACTTGCTGGCCTGCACTCAAGTTCAAAATACGTTCGTTTTTTTTCAGTTCTATGAGGCCTTGCTTGGCCGATGTGATGCTTTCGACGGCACCCTCATTGCTTGAAATAAAGACATTGGTGCCTGTTTTGTTGTCTGGTGTGTCTTTGTCTATGAAAAAGACCCGTTTACCGCCCGCAGATTCTTGAAACTGACCGGGTGCCACGCGTTCAATGTCGTTGCGTTGTTCATAACGGTCACTCAGGTCTTGCGCTTGACGGTTACTCCAGGGCCAAACCACCAAGGCCAGTACCGTGACGGTCAATAAAATAGGCCAAGCAAAACGCAAAATAGGGGGGGCGAAGGAGGCCAAGCCTTGGCCACTCGAAAACCAAATCACCATCTCGCTGTCTGCATACATGCGCGACAGCGTGGAGACAATGGAGATGAACAAACTCAGCGTCAAGATGGTGGTCAAATGCCCCAGCACCGAAAACCCCATCACCAGCATGATTTCCGAAGGGTTGACGCCGCCCACCGTGGCTTGGCCCAAGGTTCGGATTAAAACGTTGGTCATCACAATCGTCGACAGCACCACCACAGTGGCACCAAAACTGCGTGACAAGTCCTTGCGAAGGGTGGAATGGAATAACATTGCTGTGTTGCTAAAGAATCTATTATGAACCTCGAAATCTGCCAACTCTCGCTCGCTCAAGCCTGTCAGGACAAATCCGACGCGTTGATGGTGCTTGTACCCGAAGCCTTCAAGCCGGGCCAAGATGCTATTTCTGCATTGATGGCCCATGCCATACAGGCCAAAGACTTCGATGGCAAGTCCGGACAGTGGCTGGCCGCTTACCGCACGGCGGGCGTGACGGCATCCCAACTCTTCTTGGTGGGTGCAGGGCAGGGCACTGCCGCGCACATCAAAGCCGCCATGGTGGCGGTGATGCCCCGGATCAAGTCCGGGCAAGTCAAAAAATTAACCGTTGCGTGCCCTTTTCCATTGGAAGGGTCTGCCCTTCAGGCTTTGGTCATCAGCCTCGCAGAGGCCAGCTATGTGTACACCAGCACCCAATCGAAGCCGAAACCACGCCAGCTCAAAAGCGTTCGAATCGGGGTTTCGCATTGCAATGCCACTGTGCAAACAGCCTTTGACGTCGCCAAAGCCACCGTCGTGGGCGTGGAGTTTGCCAAAGAGTGGGCCAACCGCCCTGCCAACCACGCGACGCCGACCGCATTGGGCTTGGCCGCCCAAAGTGTTGCCCAGGGGGGGAAGTTCAGCTGTGACGTCTTGGGTCCCAAGGAAGTGGCTCATTTGGGCATGGGATCCTTCATGGCGGTGGCCAAGGGCTCGCGTGAACCTTTGCGTTTCATCGTGATGCGCTACCAAGGCGCTGCCAAATCCCTGGCACCGGTGGTGCTGGTGGGCAAAGGCATTACTTTCGATACCGGCGGCATCTCCATCAAGCCCGCCGCCGAAATGGACGAAATGAAGTTCGACATGAGCGGTGCGGCCAGCGTGTTGGGTGTTTTCAAGACCTTGAGCTTGCTCAAGCCGGCCTTGAATGTGGTGGGCTTGATTCCTGCCTGTGAAAACATGCCTGATGGTCTGGCCGTAAAGCCCGGCGATGTTGTGACCAGCATGAGCGGCCAAACCATTGAAATTTTGAATACCGATGCAGAAGGGCGTTTGGTTTTGTGCGATGCCTTGACCTATGCCGAAAGATTCAAGCCCGCTGCCGTGATCGATATTGCCACTTTGACGGGGGCTTGTGTGATCGCTTTGGGTGGCGTCAGATCAGGCTTATTTGCCTCTGATGACGCTTTGGCGCAAGCCTTGCACCTGGCCGGTGAAGAGGCGATGGACTTGTGCTGGCGTATGCCTTTGGACGAAGCCTATGCGGAAGGCCTCAAAAGCAATTTCGCTGACGTGGCCAACGTGGCGGGTCGCGCCGGTGGGGCGGTGTCTGCGGCTAAATTTTTGCAACGTTTTGCCAAGGCATTTCCCTGGGCGCACCTGGACATTGCGGGTACGGCATGGAAAAGTGGTGCGGCCAAAGGGGCCACGGGTCGCCCCGTGGGTTTGTTGATCCATTATTTGTTGGCGCAAGCAGGTCGGTCCGCGGCGCCAGCCAAATCGGCTGTTCGACGCAAAGTCAACGCTTGACTTTGGGGGCTGCAAGATGCAAATTGAATTTCATTTCAATGCGCCCCACAAATTGAACTACGCCTGCAGGCTGCTGCGTAAAGGCGTGTCCCAAGGTCAGCGCTTGTTTGTGGTGGCCGAGATCGATGTCTTGAGCCGACTTGACAACGCTTTGTGGGCGCTGTCGCCTTCAGATTTCATCTCGCATTGCATGGGCTTAGACGATGCGTTTGCCGCGGCCCACTCGGCCGTTGTCTTGGCGCCCGAGTTGGCCTTGCTGTCCGGTGTACATACCGCCGTAAATTTAGGGCCTGAGGTGCCGGCTCAATTTGACCAGTTTCAGAGATTGATTGAGGTGGTGACCGATGACCCCTCCGACCGCGCTGAAGCCCGGCTGCGTTGGAAACAATACACGGACATGGGTTACAACTTAATTCGCCACGATTTGAAATTAAAACCCAGCGCTTGAAGGCTGTTGGAAAGCCAAAACTTGGTTTTTATCTGCAGCATTTAAAAAAATTACGTTCAAGGATGTGTTTTGTGGCTGCAAACGCCTTTATTGCGCTATCGTATTCACTTGTTTTTATTCAAGGTCATCATTTTTTGGAGTGCTTATGCAAATGAAAATCAAATCAACTTCGGTGGCTGTTTTGGCTTTGGTCTCGGGTTTTGCGTTCGCTCAAGAAGTGGTCAAAATTGGCCACGTGGCGCCCATCAGCGGCGCCATTGCCCACTTAGGCAAAGACAATGAAAACGCGGCGCGCATGGCGATCGAAGAGTTGAACGCCAAGGGCGTGAAAATTGGCGGCAAAGCCGTGAAATTCGAACTCGTGGCCGAAGATGATGCTGCCGACCCCAAGCAGGGCACAGCGGCGGCACAAAAACTGGTGGACTCCAAAGTCAGTGGCGTGATTGGTCACTTAAATTCGGGCACCTCGATTCCTGCATCCAAAATTTACAGCGATGCCGGTATTCCTCAAATTTCCCCCTCGGCCACCAACCCCAAATTCACCCGCAGCGGCTACAAAACCACGTTTCGCGTGGTGGCGGACGATGTGCATTTGGGCGGCACATTGGGCCGTTACGCGGTCAATGAGGTCAAAGGCAAATCCATTGCGGTGATTGACGACCGCACCGCTTACGGCCAAGGCGTGGCAGAAGAGTTCGAAAAAGCGGTCAAGGCCGCAGGCGGCAAGTTGGTGGGCCACGAGTTCACCACGGACAAAGCTTCAGACTTCATGTCCATTTTGACCACCATCAAGGCCAAAAAACCCGATGTGGTGTTCTTTGGCGGCATGGACGCCGTGGCCGGCCCGATGATTCGCCAAATGAAATCGCTGGGCATCAACGCCAAATTCATGGGCGGTGATGGCATTTGTTCTTCGGAGTTGGCCAAATTGGCTGGCGATGCCATGGCCGACGGCCAGGTCATCTGTGCTGAAGCCGGCGGTGTGGAAGGACAGCAAAAGAAAGGCATGGAAGAGTTTTATGCCCGCTACAAAACCCGTTTCAATGTGGACGTACAAGTCTACGCGCCCTATGTATTTGATGCTTTGAATGTGATGGTTGACGCCATGGTGCGCGCTA
Organism: Comamonadaceae bacterium; assembly: GCA_947452635.1. GTDB lineage: Bacteria > Pseudomonadota > Gammaproteobacteria > Burkholderiales > Burkholderiaceae_C > Limnohabitans_A. Next base: position 30,953 of record CANGEE010000005.1, read on the forward strand.
AATCCAGCGAACCTGCCAAGTACTTGCCTGAATTGGCCAAAACCGCAGGCTACAAAGGCGTGACCGGGACGATTACATTCGATGCCAAAGGCGATATCAAAAATGGCGCCTTGACTTTGTACACCTACAAAGCCGGCAAACGCGATCAAATTGCAGTGGTGCGCTGACAGCCGGATACAGCAGACGAAAAAAAGCCTCGCACATGCGAGGCTTTTTTGGTTTTGGCGGAACAGGCGGGATTCGAACCCGCGGTGGGCTATGAACCCACACACGCTTTCCAGGCGTGCGACTTAAACCACTCATCCACCGTTCCTAAACCATTGATTATAGCAGTCGCAAGCCTGCATAAGACCTCATGCTGGGCCTGCGCGGACCATTTTCATGGCGCTGGCAATCAAGCCTGAAACTTCGGTCATATTGCCTGGAATGATCAAAGTGGTTTTGGCTTCAGCTGCGACTTTGCCGTAGGCTTGGACGGCTTGCTCAGCCACTTTCAACTGCACCGCTTGCTCACCGCCTGGCTGTCGAATGGCTGCCGCAATGCGTTCAATCGCATGGGCGGTGGCGTCGGCCATGGCGGTGATGGCGGCCGCATCGCCTTGGGCTTTGTTGATCGCCGCTTGCTTTTCGCCCTCTGAGCGGGCAATAAAAGCTTCCCGCTCGCCCGTGGCGATGTTGATTTGCTCTTGGCGACGCCCTTCGGAGGCTGCGATCAAGGCGCGTTTTTCGCGCTCAGCTGTGATTTGCGATTGCATCGAATGCAAAATTTCTTTGGGCGGCGTCAGGTCTTTGATTTCATAGCGCAAGACCTTTACACCCCAGTTCAGGGCCGCCTCATCAATCGCTGCGACCACTTGGGCGTTGATGATGTCGCGTTCTTCAAAGGTTTTGTCCAGTTCCAGTTTGCCAATCACGCTGCGTAAACTGGTTTGCGCCAGTTGCGTCACGGCCATGACGTAGTTGGAAGAGCCGTAGCTGGCCAACTTGGGGTCGGTGACTTGGAAATACAAAATGCCGTCCACTTGCAGCTGCGTGTTATCACGGGTGATGCAAATTTGGCTGGGCACATCCAGGGGGATTTCTTTCAAGCTGTGCTTTTGAATCACGTTGTCCACAAAGGGGACGACAAAGTTCAGCCCGGGCGTCAAGCTGGCGTGGTATTTGCCCAAGCGCTCAACCACCCAAGCGTTTTGCTGGGGCACCACTTTGACGGTTTTGAAAATGAAGAGCGTGACGATAACAACGAAAAGAATGGCGATTTCCATGAGGTTCCCTTAAAGACGTGAATTTAAATTTTGTTGATCACCAAGCGGTTACCCACCATCTCAACGATTCGGTGCGTCCCTGTTTCTGGCTGCTGGCCTGGTGCCAGCATGGCGGTCCACTGTGCACCTCGGTGCTTCACCAAGGCCAGGCCTTGCGCGTCCCATTCAGCCACCTGAACCGATTCGCCCAGATCCAAATGAATGTCTTGGTTGCTGGAAACGTCGCGCAAGAACTGACGCCGGGCATTTTTCAAATGCCAAGCCGTGACGGCCAAACCGCCCACCGATGCGCCTACCACCATTTGCCAGATCAAACTCAATCCGCCGTGGGCTGACAATGCACCAGCTGCAGCGCCCATCGACAGCATCAACAGATAAAAAGAACCGGTGAGTAACTCGGTGGCCATCAACCCTCCAACGAGCAACCACCACACCGTCGATAAAGCCATAGGAAGTCCTTGAATAATGAGTCCTTTTTAATTCAACTCTCATTGTGCCTAAATTCCGTCGCAAATAGTCCTTACACTTCGCCCCTGATTCTCATTTTTGCCCCTGCTGTTGGAGCTGTGCATGAAATTTCGTTTCCCCATTGTCATCATTGACGAAGACTACCGTTCCGAGAACACTTCGGGCTTGGGCATTCGAGCTTTGGCCGATGCGATAGTGAGCGAGGGCTTGGAGGTGCTGGGCGTGACCAGCTATGGGGACTTGTCGCAGTTTGCGCAGCAACAAAGCCGCGCCAGTGCCTTCATCTTGTCGATTGACGATGAAGAATTCACCCCGGGTCCGGACCTGGACCCGGCCGTGATCAATTTGCGCGCTTTCATTGACGAAGTGCGGCGCAAAAACGCCGATGTCCCCATCTATATCTATGGTGAGACCAAAACCTCGCGCCATTTGCCCAACGACATCCTGCGCGAATTGCACGGCTTCATCCACATGTTTGAAGACACGCCCGAGTTTGTGGCGCGTCACATCATCCGCGAGGCCAAAAGTTATTTGGAAGGCGTGCAACCGCCGTTTTTCAAGGCGCTGCTGGATTACGCCGAAGACGGCTCGTATTCATGGCACTGCCCCGGCCACTCGGGCGGCGTGGCTTTTTTGAAGAGCCCTGTGGGCCAGATGTACCACCAGTTTTACGGTGAAAACATGCTGCGTGCGGACGTGTGCAACGCGGTGGAAGAACTGGGTCAGTTACTCGACCACAACGGTGCGATTGGCGAGAGCGAGCGCAACGCCGCGCGCATTTTCAACGCGGACCATTGCTTTTTCGTCACCAACGGCACCAGCACCTCCAACAAAATCGTTTGGCACCATACCGTGGCGCCCGGTGATGTGGTGGTGGTGGACCGCAACTGCCACAAGTCCATCTTGCACGCCATCATCATGACCGGTGCCGTGCCCGTGTTCATGAAGCCCACGCGCAACCACTTTGGCATCATCGGCCCCATTCCCAAGAGCGAGTTCGAGCCTGCGGCCATCATGGCCAAGATCAAGGCCAACCCTTTGCTCAAAGGCGTGGACCCGAAAAAAGTCAAGCCGCGGGTGATGACGCTGACCCAGTCCACCTACGATGGGGTGTTGTACAACACCGAAACCATCAAAGGCATGCTCGACGGTTATGTGGAAAACCTGCACTTTGACGAAGCCTGGTTGCCGCATGCGGCGTTCCACCCGTTTTATGGCCCCTACCATGCTATGGGCAAAAAGCGCGCACGGCCCAAAGAGTCGATGGTCTATGCCACCCAGTCCATTCACAAGCTCTTGGCCGGTATCAGCCAGGCCAGCCATGTGTTGGTGCAAGATGCGCAAAGCGTCAAACTCGACCGGCCTCTGTTCAACGAGGCCTACTTGATGCACACCTCGACCTCACCGCAGTACAGCATCATTGCCAGCTGTGATGTGGCCGCAGCCATGATGGAGCCCCCCGGCGGCACGGCGCTGGTGGAAGAAAGCATTTTGGAGGCGCTGGACTTTCGCCGCGCCATGCGCAAGATCGATGCCGAGTACGGCAAAGACTGGTGGTTCAAAGTTTGGGGGCCTGAGAAATTTGCCGACGAAGGCATTGGCCGCGCTGACGATTGGATTTTGCGCAACGACCCACGCAAAAAAGCCAGCAAGTGGCACGGATTTGGTCAGCAACTGGCCGACGGTTTCAACATGTTGGACCCGATCAAATCCACCATTGTCACGCCCGGCTTGGACCTGGATGGCAAATTCGACAAGACAGGCATTCCGGCGTCCATCGTCAGCAAGTTCTTGACTGAGCATGGCGTGGTGGTGGAAAAAACAGGTCTGTACAGCTTTTTCATCATGTTCACCATCGGCATCACCAAGGGCCGTTGGAACTCGCTGCTCACCGCCTTGCAGCAGTTCAAGGACGAATACGCCAAGAACCAGCCCATGTGGAAAATCATGCCGGAGTTCTGTCAAAAGCACCCGCGTTATGAGCGCATGGGCCTGCGCGACCTGTGTCAACACGTGCACGAGATGTACGCCAAATACGACATCGCCATTTTGACCACCGACATGTATCTGTCCGACCTGGCCCCGGCCATGCGCCCCTCAGACGCCTATGCCCATATTGCCCAGCGCAAGACCGAGCGGGTGGAGATCGATCATCTGGAAGGCCGCATCACGGTGGGCTTGGTGACACCTTATCCACCCGGAATTCCCTTGTTGATTCCTGGCGAGGTGTTCAACAAGAAAATTGTGGACTACCTCAAGTTTGCTCGTGAGTTCAATGAAAAGTGCCCCGGTTTCGAGACCGATATCCACGGACTGGTCGAAATCAAGGACGAGGATGGCAAAACACGTTACTTTGCCGATTGTGTGAAGGCCTGAAAACGAAAGAGCGAGGGCTCAGTTCAGTCCACCCGCATGCAACGGGTGGACCCGCAGAGAATGCGCGTCACGTTCACGCGCCAGAAGTGGCAGGCTCTGCGATACCGCCCACCACCTGGCTGAAGCCGCCGTCCACATAAGTGATCTCGGCGGTCACGCCAGCGGCCAAATCGCTCAGCAAAAATGCGGCGACATTGCCGACATCTTCAATGGTGACGTTGCGTCGAATCGGTGAGGCTTCGGCCACCACCGACAAAATTTTGCCGAAACCTTTGATGCCACTGGCCGCCAATGTTTTGATTGGGCCAGCAGAAATACCATTGGCGCGCAAGCCCCGGTTTTGGCTGCCTAGAGACTCGGCCAAATAGCGCACCGAGGCTTCCAAACTGGCCTTGGCCAGACCCATGGTGTTGTAGTTGGGCACGGTGCGAATCGCACCCAAGTAGGTCAGGGTCAGAATGGCCGATTTGTCATTCAGATAGGGCAGGGCGGCCTTGGCCATGGCCGGGAAACTGTAGGCGCTGATGTCGTGCGCAATTTTGTAGCCTTCGCGCGATAAGCCTTCTAAAAAGTCACCTGCAATGGCCTCGCGCGGTGCATAGCCAATGGCGTGCACAAAACCGTCGAGCTTGGGCCAGGTGGCCGACAGGTCGGTGAACAGTTTTTCAATTTGCGCGTCGCTGCCGACATCACAATCAAAGATCAGTTTGGAGTCAAAATCCGCGGCAAATTCGGTGATACGGTCTTTGAATCGTTCGCCAACATAGCTGAAAGCCAATTCGGCTCCTTGCGCGTGGCAAGCCTTGGCGATGCCGTAAGCTATGGATCGGTTCGACAGAACACCTGTGATGAGTATTTTTTTTCCAGTCAGAAAGCCCATGACGTCTCTTTTAAAGTGTTGCAACCCCCGCATTTTGACATGGCCTGTGAGGGCTTGGCCATGACGCAAAACAGCATATATATCTGTACACTGAAATCATGAAATCTTTTTTCATTGGACGCCTGAGGATTGCATACGCCGCTTTATGCACCTTGCTCTTATTGAGTGCATGTGGAATTTCCAATACGCCCGTGCCGCCGGCATGGCTGGGTCAAAATGTGTTGTTCACGTCCTATTCGGAGTCGCCCAAACATTTGGACTCCGCTTCGTCCTACAGCAACAACGAAACGCCTTGGACTTACGCGGTGTACGAGCCGCCTTTGAAGTACCACTACCTCAAGCGGCCATATGAATTGCAGCCGCGCACCTTGACCGCCTTGCCACGCGTCACGTACCGCGACAAACAGGGCCGAGAAGTTCCTGCGCAAACACCCGCATCTCAAATTGCCGAAAGTGATTTTGAACTCCACATCACACCGGGCATTCTGTTTCAACCGCACCCCGCATTTGCCAAAGATGCCCATGACCAACCTCTTTATCTGAAGCTCGCGGCTGCGCAATTGGAGGGCAAACGCACTCCCTACCAATTTGAAAAAATGGGCACGCGTGAGTTGGTGGCCGAAGACTATCTGTATGCCATCAAACGACTGGCCACGCCACGCGTGCAGTCGCCTGCATTTGGGTTTCTGTCCGAAAAAATCATGGGTTTGGCCGACTATGGAAAAAAAATAAAAGCGTTCAATAATCTGGCCAAAGTTGGAAAATCAGCCCGTGAATTGGGACCTTTTGGTCATTTGCCCTGGCTGGATTTTCGCGCGCATGCGTTAGATGGCGTGCAAGTCATTGACAAGTACACCTTGCGGATCCGCGTGAATGGCAAATACCCCCAGTTCAAATACTGGTTGGCAATGACGTTTTTTGCCCCTGTGGCCTGGGAGGTGGACGCGTTTTATGCGCAGCCTGGCATGAGTGAGCGCAATTTGACCGCCGACACTTGGCCGGTCGGTACCGGGCCTTATATGTTGACGGACTATGTTCCCAATGCGCGCATGGTGTTGGAGCGCAATCCAAATTTCCGCAAGGTCACCTACCCCTGTGAGGGGGAGCCAGGTGACCAAGCCAAAGGCTTGTTAAAGGATTGCGGTCAGCAATTACCGTTCATCGACAAGGTCGTGTCGGTGATTGAAAAAGAAGGCACTTCAGTCGCGACCAAGTTCATTCAAGGTTATTACGATGTCCCCCAGCTGGAGAGGGGTGACCCGGGCATCGGTTACCAAGTCTCCATCCAGGATGGCACTGGCATGTCCAAGGAGTTGCTGGAGCGCAAGATCCAATTGCCCAGCACCATCCAAGTGGGTTTCGGGTATTTTGGATTCAATTGGCTCGATCCGGTCGTGGGCGCGGGCAAGACCCCAGAAGAAAAATTGCGCCATCGGCAATTGCGCCAAGCACTGTCCATTGCTTTTGATTTTGAAGAATACATCTCTGTGTTTGAAGAGGACCGCGCCGAGGTCAACCAAAGTGTGGTGGTGTCCGGTCTTTTTGGTCACGATCAAACGCCATTCAACCCCGTTATTTATGAAAAAAGGGCTGATGGCAAAATTCAGCGCAAATCCATTGAAAAGGCCAAAGCCTTGCTGGCCGAAGCGGGCTATCCCAATGGGCGCGATGCCCGAACAGGTCAGCCCTTGGTGATCAACTACGACAGCCAAGGTGTGGGGCCGGCTTATAAGGCGCGCCTCGATTGGGTGGCCAAGCAGTTTGCCAAACTCAATATTGAACTGGAAGTGCGCAGCACCGACTACAACCGCTTTCAGGACAAAATGCGCAAAGGGTCTGCGCAGTTTTTCTTTTGGGGTTGGTTGGCTGACTATCCCGATCCTGAAAACTTTTTGTTCTTGCTGTACGGCCCCAACGCCAAAGTCCAATTTGATGGGGAAAATGCCAGCAATTACAGCAACGCCGAATACGACCAGCTTTTTGACAAGATGAAAGACCTTGACGACTCGCCTGAACGCGCCGCGATCATCAAACGCATGATTTCAATATCGCAAGAAGATGCGCCATTGCTCAACGGGTGGTCTGAAGAGTTTGGTGGGGCTTATCACCAGTGGGTTTACAACGGCAAGCCCTCCAACATCATCCGCGATCAATTGGCCTATTTGCGGATTGATCCGGCGCTGCGACAAGCCAAGGTTCAAGAATGGAACCAAGCCGTAACTTGGCCCTTGGCCATGGCGCCGTTGCTGATGGCGCTGTTGGCTTTACCCGCTTGGCGAGGTTGGAAAAAACGCCAGAATCAGCGCGCAGTCGTGAACGCAAAGGGGGCTTGATGTTGAAGTTTTTAGTCCGAAAAATCATTTACGGCCTGGCCGTTTTGGTGGGCATCAACTTGCTGACCTTTGTGCTGTTCTTCAAAGTCAACACCCCGGATGACATGGCGCGCATGCAACTGGGGGGCAAAAGAGTCACACCCGATGCGATTGAAAAGTGGAAAGCCGAACGCGGCTACGACCGTCCTTTATTTTGGAATGATCAAGATGCAGGTCTTCAGCAATTAACCAACACCTTGTTTGTGGACAGCTCCTTGCGCATGTTTGCTTTTGATTTCGGGCGTGCCGACAGCGGTCGCGATATTGCCTCCGAAGTGACACGTCGCGCAGGTCCCAGCTTGGCCCTGGCGCTGCCCACATTTGTCATGGGGTTGGGTATTTCCATTGCATTGGCTTTGGGATTGGCGTTCTTCAGGGCGAGTTATTTGGATTTCTGGGGCGTGGTGCTGTGCGTCATCTTCATGTCCATTTCTTCCTTGTTCTTCATTGTGGTGGGGCAATTGGTATTTGCGCGGGTCATGCAGTTGTTGCCTGTTTCGGGTTTTATGACAGGTGCTGAAGCATGGCGATTCATGGTGTTGCCGATTGGCGTCGGCATCTTGGCCCGTTTGGGGGGCGAGGTTCGGTTTAACCGCGCTTTGTTCATGGAGGAAATTGGCAAGGACTATGTGCGCACAGCACGCGCGAAGGGATTGTCAGAGTCACGGGTTTTGTTTGTCCATGTGCTGCGCAATGCCTTGATCCCCATTTTGAGTGCCTCGGTCGCAGTGATACCTTTGTTGTTCATGGGCAGTTTGATCACCGAGTCTTTCTTTGCCATCCCCGGCTTGGGCAGTTATTTGATTGAAGCGATTGCGGCGCAGGACTTTGCCGTAGTCCGTGCCATGGTGTTCATTGGTTCTGTGCTCTACATCCTGGGGTTGATCATGACGGACATCAGTTACAGCCTGGCCGATCCCCGAATTCGTTTGCAGTAAAGCCATGCAGCCTGTTTTTCTTCTGACCGATTTGTTCATTTTTGTCTGCCTCTTAGGCAGCGTTTTTTATACTTGGCGCATTCGACGTGATCGACACCTTTTGGCCAATTGGCGCTTGGCTTTGAGACGTCCAGTGGCCATGGCCAGTGGTTTGGTTTTGCTCTTTTTTGTCATCATTGCCCTGCTCGATTCGATTCATTACCGTCCGCGCCTTGAATCGTTACCGGGGCAACCCACCCGTTACGCCTCGGAAGCGGTTTCTGCTTTAGACACCGTTTTGGCGCCTTTGTCCAAGGCGCGCGAACGCAGCTATTCTGCGCCCTTGTCGGCCAACGGTTTTCGCAAAGAAACGGTGGAGCGAGACGGGCAAAAAATGCGCGACTACCCGCGCTTGAAATTTGGCGGTGCCCATTTGCATGAGCCCACACAAGAGTTGACTCGCGATGTGGCCCTGCGCAGCTTGCAAGCATTTGGCCTTGCGCTGTGTTTGATCGCGGTCCTTGTCGTCACTGGGTTGGGTTGGGCTTCTCGCCAAAGCCAGCAACCCTTGGCGCGGGTATGGCATCGCTTGCGAAAAGGACAAACTTACTGGCCTTGGCGGACCATTTGTTTGACGCTGGCGTGTCTTATGGTCGTCCTGACTTGGGTGCTGGTCTTGTCCCAAAACTACCATGTGTTTGGCACTGATCGCACCGGAAATTCGGTCTTGGTGTTCGCCCTCAAGAGTGTGCGCACGGCCTTGGTGATTGGTTCCTTGACGACCTTGGTCGTGCTGCCACTGGCTTTGCTGTTGGGTGTGTTGGCCGGATATCTGCGCGGTTGGGTCGACGAAGTCATACAGTACTGTTACACCTTATTGGCTTCTATCCCCGATGTTTTGTTGATCGCAGCTTCGGTGTTGATGCTGCAAGTGTTCATCGATCAAAACCAGGGCTTTTGGGGCACAGCGCTGGAGCGCTCCGATGCCCGGTTGTTTTTTTTGTGCATGATCTTGGGTGTGACTTCGTTCACTGGACTGTGCCGTTTGGTGCGCGGTGAAACCCTTAAACTGCGCGAACTGGAGTACATCCAGTCGGCGCGCGCGATGGGCGTTTCGACCCACCGCATTTTGCAGCGGCACATCTTGCCCAATCTGATGCATTTGGTGCTGATCAATACCGTGATGCAATTTTCTGGTTTCGTGATGGCAGAGGCGGTTTTGTCCTATGTGGGTGTTGGGGTCGATCCTAAAACTGCCAGCTTTGGCGTGATGATCAACACCGCCAGAGCCGAACTGGCAGCCACCCCCATTGTTTGGTGGACCTTGAGCACGGCCTTTGCGTTCATGTTCTTCATTGTGCTCAGCGCCAATTTGTTGGCAGACGCGGTTCGCGATGCGTTTGATCCTCGTACACGTTTGCATGGCAACACCCCCGCTTCGGCATTTTCGACCCCAACCCCTTTGTCAGCGGAGGTGGCATGAGCGTTCATCCTGACACGCCTTGCGCATCGCGCCCTCAATTGCAAGTGCGGGATGTCAGCGTCGAGTTGTCCACCGAGTCAGGCGTGGCGCGTGCCGTCGATGCTTTGAGCTTGTCCATTGACCAAGGACAAACCTTTGCCTTGGTAGGGGAGTCGGGTTGCGGCAAGTCCATGACCGCCATGTCGCTGTTGCGTTTATTGCCAGACAACGCGGTGATACGTGCAGGCCATGTGCAGTTGGGCGACATGGATGTGTTTGACCTGACTGAGCATCAAATGCGCGCTGTGCGCGGCAGGCGGATGTCCATCATTTTCCAGGAGCCTTCAACCAGTTTGAATCCGGTCATGACGGTGGGTGATCAAATTCTGGAAGTGCTATACCGCCATACCGGTTTGCGTGCAGCGCAGGCCCGGAAACGGGGAATTGAATGGTTGGAACGGGTGGGGTTACCCGAGGCGCAACGGCGTTTTGACAGTTACCCTTTTGAAATGTCGGGAGGTCAATTGCAACGTGTGATGATCGCCATTGCGCTGGCAGCTGAGCCCGATTTGCTGATCGCCGATGAACCAACCACGGCATTGGATGTGACGATTCAGGCGCAAATTTTGAATTTGCTCAAATCCTTGCAACGCGAACGCGGCATGTCCATGCTCCTTATCACCCATGATTTGGCGGTGGTCAGCGACATGGCGGATCATGTGGCCTTGATGTATGCCGGTGAAATCGTGGAACTGGCCAGCACTGCTGATTTTTTTCAACGTCCCAGTCACCCTTACGCCAAATTGCTGTTGCAAGCACTGCCCGGGCCGCATTCGCGAGGCGCCTCCCTGGCCGCCATCTCAGGGACGGTGCCACCTTTGACCCAATCTTTCACAGGCTGCCGTTTTTCGCCCCGGTGTCCTTGGCAGACCGAGGCATGCCGGCAACAACCCGTTGTCATGCAATCGGTTTCTCTTGCCCATGAGGTGCGTTGTCTGCGAACGCAGGAGATACCTGTCACTGTTTTGCCTGAAGCCGCAGTTGAGCAAACACATGGTGCTGTCAACCTCCAAGACGAGCGCCCCCATTCACCCGCGACCCCTATCTTGACAGTCCAGGATTTGTGCGTGTCTTACAAACTGGCCGGGTCTTGGTTCGGTCAGCCCTCTTATTTTCATGCGGTTCAAGGGGTTTCGTTTGAGATCGCCCATGGGCAAACCTTGGCGCTGGTCGGCGAGTCGGGATGTGGCAAGACCACGCTGGGCAAAGCCTTGTTGCAGTTACTGGGCCCCCAAGCCCGCGTC
>CANGEE010000006.1 GCA_947452635.1 Comamonadaceae bacterium
GCGCGCGTCATCAAAATCGAGCGCCCCGGCGCGGGGGACTTTGCCCGCGCTTACGACACCCGGGTGCGGGGCCAGGCCTCGCACTTTGTCTGGACCAACCGCTCCAAAGAAAGCCTGACGCTGGACCTCAAACACCCTGATGCCATGGCGGTGCTGCGCCAGCTGTTGAATCAGGCCGATGTGCTGGTGCAAAACCTGGCCCCGGGTGCGGCGGCGCGCATGGGCTTGTCGTTTGAAGCCCTCAGCCCGACCCACCCCAAGCTGATTGTGTGTGACATCTCCGGCTATGGCGAAGACGGCCCCTACCGCGACAAAAAAGCCTATGACCTGCTGATCCAAAGTGAAGCCGGCATGCTCTCCATCACCGGCACGCCAGAGGAACCTTCCAAGGCTGGCAACTCCATGGCCGACATCGCGGCGGGCATGTACGCCTACACCAACATCCTGTCGGCGCTGTTGCTTCGTGGCAAGACCGGGCAGGGCAGTCACATTGACGTGTCCATGCTCGAAGCCCTGGGTGAGTGGATGGGCTACCCGCTGTATTACGCTTTTGAAGGCGCGCCGCCGCCGCCGCGCACTGCAGCCTCGCACGCCAGCATCTACCCCTATGGCCCGTTTGCGGCGGGGGATGGCGGCACCGTCATGCTGGGTCTGCAAAACGAGCGCGAGTGGAAGGCATTTTGCGAAGGCGTTTTGGGCGACGCTGCCTTGGCCACTGATGCCCGCTTTCACACCAATGCTTTGCGTAACCAAAACCGTGCTGAGCTCAAGGCATTGATCCATGCGGTGTTTGCCCAATTGACCACACCCGAGGTGGAAGCCCGCTTGGACCACGTGCAGATCGCCAATGCGCGCATGAACGACATGGCCGGCGTGTGGGCGCATCCGCAACTGCAAGCGCGAAAGCGTTGGCAAGCCGTGGGTTCGCCCGCTGGCGACATCCCGGCCCTGCTGCCGCCCGGGCGCAACAACCGCTATGACTACCGCATGGACCCTGTACCCGCAGTTGGGCAACATACCGACGCGATTTTGCAAGCACTGGGTTGGCAGGCTGCAGACATTGAAGCTCTGCGCCAAGTGCATGCCATTTGAATTGAGAAGGACACAGCATGACTGCCTCATCTAACACCGCCCAACTCGCCGCCTTTGCGGCCGGTCTGCGCTTTGAAGACATTCCCGCGCCCGTAGTGCGCAAGATCGAAGACCTGCTGGTCGACTGGTTTGGCTCAGCCGTGGCCGGGCATGGCGCCCGTCCGGTCGAAACACTGACCCGTTTCGCCTGCGCCATGGGTGCCAGTGACGGTGCCAGCGAAGTCATCGTCAACGGCACGCGCAGCTCGCCCTACATGGCCGCCATGGCCAATGCAGCGGCCTCGCATGTGGCCGAGCAAGACGATGTGCACAACGGTTCGGTGTTCCATCCGGCCACGGTGGTGTTTCCGCCGGCCATGGCGGTGGCGCAAGCCATGGGCGCCAGTGGCGCACAACTGCTGACCGCCTGTGTGGTGGGTTACGAAGTGGGCATTCGCGTGGGCGAATTTTTGGGGCGTTCGCACTACCGGATTTTTCACACCACGGGCACGGCGGGCACCTTGGCTGCCGCCGCCGCAGTGGGGCATTTGCTGGGTTTGAATGCACAGCAAATGCTGCACGCTTTCGGCTCTGCCGGTACGCAGTCGGCGGGGTTGTGGGAGTTTTTGCGCACCGCTGCCGACAGCAAACAGCTGCATACCGCGCATGCCGCAGGCGCAGGCTTGATGGCCGCTTATTTGGCGCAAGACGGTTTCACTGGCGCGGCCGATATTTTGCAAGGACCGCAGGGCATGGCCGCTGGCATGAGCAGCGATGCCCAGCCCGCCAAGCTGGTCGATGGGCTGGGCACGCGCTGGGCCACGGCCGAGACTTCATTCAAATACCACGCCAGCTGCCGCCACACCCATCCGGCAGCCGATGCACTGTTGCAGGTGATGCAAACCCACGGTCTGCAAGTCGCCGATCTGGCCGAGGTGATCACCCATGTGCACCAGGGCGCGATCGACGTGCTCGGCCCGGTGGTGCAGCCGACCACGGTGCACCAAAGCAAGTTTTCCATGGGCACGGTGCTGGCTTTGGTGGCGCAATACGGCCATGCCGGTTTGGTGGAGTTTGACCAGCACTTTTTATCCAGCACCACCCAACAACTGCGCGACCGCGTCCGCATGGTGCTGGACACCGAGGTCGACAGCGCCTACCCGCAGCGCTGGATTGGCAAGGTCACCGTCATCACCACCGATGGCCGCGAGTTGCACGGCCGCGTGGACGAGCCCAAGGGCGACCCGGGCAACACCTTGAGCCGCCAAGAGATCACTGACAAAGCCCTGCGACTGGCAGCTTTCAGCGGCGGTGCCACGCCACAGGCCATGGGCCATGCAGTCGATGCGCTGTGGCAGGTGGCCACTTGGCCGCGGGTGGGCGCGCTGCTGGCCTGACACGGCCCTTGTCGCTGTGGCCGCTTGCGCCGGTGCGCGCCCAGCGCCAGACCCGGACCCCACCGCTTGCACTTCAGGCTTGGGCCCTGGGGGTGTGCGATGGGGCAGGGGCGTGGCTGCTGATCGGCGACAATCGGCATTCATTTAATCTCTACCATGCACATCCAATCGCCCTTCCTCCCTGGCCTCCTTCTCGCCATCGCCGCCGCCGCGCTGGTGCCCAGTTCGGCCGCATTTGCCGCCAAACACCCCGCCGCCAAGCACCTTGCAAGCAAGTCCGCCGCACCCCCTAAGGCCGCAGTCGGTAAAAAGTCGGCGGCGGATGCGAACGCCTTGCCGCCCTTGGCGGCGCAAGTTGCTTTGGCCGACAACCCGCCAGCATTGCCGGCCAAAGCCTGGTTGCTGATGGACTATGACTCCGGCCAGGTGCTGGCCTCGGCCAACGCCGACGAAGCCCTGCCACCGGCTTCGCTCACCAAGATGATGACCAGCTACATCGTCGAACAAGCGCTGCGCGCGGGCAAACTCAAGCCCACCGACTTGGTCAGCGTGAGCGAGAACGCCTGGTGCCGTGGCACCAACACCGAGTCGTGCATGTACCTGGCACTGAACAGCCAGGCCACGGTCATCGACATCCTGCGCGGCATCATCGTGCAGTCGGGCAATGACGCCTCCAAGGCGATTGCCGAGCACATGGCGGGCTCCGAAGCGGGTTTCGCCAAACTGATGAATGCCGAGGCGCAGCGCCTGGGCATGACGAACACCACCTTCGTCAATCCCACGGGCTTGCCCGATCCTGCACACAAATCGTCTGCGCGTGACCTGGCCATCCTGGCGCGTGCCATCATCCGCGACGGTGCCGAGTACTATCCCATTTACGCGGAGCGCGAGTTCAAATACAACGGCATCAAGCAAGGCAACCGCAACGCCCTGCTGTACACCGACCCCAGCGTGGATGGGCTGAAAACGGGCCACACTGCAGAAGCGGGTTTTTGCCTCGTCACCTCGGCCAAGCGCGGTGAGATGCGCCTGATCTCGGTCATCCTCAACACCCACAGCGCCCAGGCGCGGGCGGACCAAACGCGCGAACTGCTCGGTTGGGGCTACAGCCAATTTGAAAAAGCCACGCCCATCCAGCCGACAGCGGTGGTCGCCACTGCCCCGGTTGGCTTTGGCCAGTCCAACAGCGTGGCCGTCGTGCTGAGCGCACCCTGGATGCTGACCGTGCCGCGTGGCCAGACGGTGCAGACCACGGTTGTGCTCCAACCCGGCCTGGAGGCACCGGTTGCCAAAGGCGCCGTGATGGGCAAACTGGTGGCCACGGCGAACGGCAAGCCGGTGGGCGAAACCCCGTTGGTGGCGCAAACCGCAGTGGAACGGTCGGGCTTGCTGCTGCGCGCTTGGCAACATCTGGCCAAGCTGTTCGGCCAGTGAACCTCCGCCGCGCTGGGCGTGGCGAGTGCGCAGGCTTGCTCAGTTGGGTGTCAGAACAGGTACAGCGGCGGGCTCGGGCTGCGGCAGGGGCTAGGGCTGTACAGACGACATCCGGGTCAACACATCAAACACCGCCGCCGTGTCGTGCTCGGCGTGCCCCAGGGCCATGGCGGCGTTGTAAAGAGGTACGGTGGCAGCAAACAGCGGCGCGGGCACTTGGGCCTGGGCCAGCGCGGCGGCGATGAGTTGCATGTCTTTTTGCCAGATGCTGACTTTCATGGTGGCGCTGGTCCAGCCTGCATCTTGCATCAGCGGACCGCGCACCTGCAGCATGCGTGAGCCGCCGGCGCCGTCGCTGAGCACCTTGACAGCGTCTTGCGGGGCGATGCCCCAACGCTGGCCCAGCAGCAAAGCCTCGGCGGTAGACACGTTGTGGATGGCCACCAGCAAATTGGCCATCAGCTTCATCTTCATGCCGTTGCCAAAGGGACCGAGGTCAAACGCATTTTTTGAAAAACCTGCAAACACCGGCCGCAAACGGCGTATTGCCGTCTTGGGGCCGCTGGCATAAACCGTGAGGTCTTTGTGCACCGCTTGCGCGCCCGTCCCCGACAGGGGGCAGTCGAGCATGATAATGCCTTGGGCTTTCAGGGTGTCGCGTGCGGCGGTTTTGTCGGCAATGTCCAGCGTGCTGGTTTCCACCACCAGCAGCTTACGGTGGCCGCAGGCGGCGATCTGCTGCGCCGCATCGTGCAGCGCTTGCGGCCCGGGCAGGGCGCAAATCAGCACGTCCACCGCGCAGGCCAGATCAGCGGCCGATGTACGGGCCGTGCCACCGGCTGCTTTGAGCCGCTTCATGGCCTTGGGGTCGGGGTCGTAGCCGCTGACCTCAAAGCCCGCTTGGACCAGGTTCGCGGCCATGGCCCGGCCCATGATGCCCACCCCCAGCATGCCCACACGGTGCAGGGGCGAAGCCGGTGGTTTGGCGCGGGTGGGCGTGGTGCTGGTGCTCAAAGAGGAATGTCCTTACTCGGCCTTGATGCCCAGGTCGTTGATCACCTTGTTCCAAAAGGCGTAGTCGGAGTTGGCCACCGTGTCGAGCGCGGCGGCGCTGGTGCCGGTGGGGGTGAGACCCAGGTCAATCAGACGGCTTTGGATTTCGGGCAGTTTGACGATCTTGACGATCTCGGCGTTGAGCTTGGCAATGACCTCGTTGGGTGTACCTGCAGGGGCAAAAATGCCATGCCACGAGCTGCCGATGACGCCGTTGACGTCCAAATTGGGTTCAAACTCGGTCATGGTCGGCACGTCGGGCAGGCCCGGGATGCGCTGCGCACCCGAGATGCCCAGGGCCTTGACCTTGCCAGCCTTGATCAGCGGGATGGCGGTGGTCGAGGCTTCGACCGAGAGGCTGATCAGGCCGCTCATCACATCGGGCGAGGGGTTGGTTTTGTAGGGCACGTGGTTGAGCTTGATGCCCAGCCGCTGCGACCACACCTCCAGCGCCACATGGGGCTGCGAGCCCACGCCCAGGGAGGCAAAGTCGATCTTGCCCGGATTGGCCTTGGCGTAAGCCACCAACTCTTTCATGGTGTTGTAAGGGGCTTTGGGGGTGGCGGTCAGCACATGGGGCACTTGCAAAATTTGGCTGACGGCCTTGAAGTCCCGCGGCGGGTTGTATTTGGGGTCGCGGTACACATTGGGCGCGATGGCGTGGGTGGCTTTGACGCTGAAAAACAAGGTGTAGCCGTCGGCTGGCGCGCTGGCCGCAGCCACGGCGCCGATCATGCCCCCAGCCCCCGGTTTGTTGTCGACCACCACCGGTTGGCCCAGGGCTGCGCTGAGTTTGTCACCGATCAGGCGGGCCACCACATCGGGCGAGATGCCGGCGGCAAATGGCACCACCAATTTGATGGGGTGATTGGGGTAGCCCGCAGACTGCGCAAAGGCACTGGGGACGGCACTGAGCAGGGTGGCAGCGGCCAGGGTCAGCAAATGACGGCGTTTCATGGTGAGGTCTCCGGTGGTGTAGATGCAAGCAGGTTGACGGTGAAAGTGGGCGGTGTGAAGTGGGCTTTTGGCGGTGTGTGGTTTGCGCTGCGCAATCCAGACTCAGAAGTTGACCTGCTGTGCGCCTTTGAGCGCCAGGATCTGGCGGGCTTCGTCGGGCGTGGCGATCTCAAGACCCAGGCCTTCGATGATTTGGCGCACCTGCCTGACCTGTTCGGCGTTGCTCTTGGCCAGCGTGCCTTTGCCCAACCACAGGCTGTCTTCCAGGCCCACGCGCACATGGCTGCCCATGCTGGCGCCCATGGCGGCGATGCGCAGTTGGTGACGCCCCGCGCCGAGCACCGACCATTGGTACCGGTCGCCAAACAGGCGGTCGGCGGTGCGGCGCATGTGCATCACGTCCTCGGGGTGCGGGCCGATGCCGCCCAAGATGCCAAACACCGACTGGATGAAAAACGGTGCTTGGATCAGCCCTTTGTCGACAAAGTGCGCCAGGTTGTAGAGGTGCCCAATGTCGTAGCACTCGAGTTCAAAGCGGGTGTTGTTTTCAGCGCAGGCGCGCAAGGCGTATTCGATGTCCTTGAAGGTGTTGCGAAAGATCAGGTCGCGGCTGTTTTCCAGATGCTCGCGCTCCCAGGCGTGCTGGAACTCGGTGAAGCGCCCCAGCATCGGGAACAGTGCGAAATTGAAAGAGCCCAGATTGAGCGAAGCCACTTCGGGCGAAAACCGCATCGACGGCTGGATGCGCTCATCGATCTGCATGAACGGCGAGCCGCCGCTGGTGAGGTTGAGCACCGCGTTGGTGCGGCTTTTGATTTGTGGCAAAAAGCGCCCAAAGGCTTCAGGGCTTTGGTCTGGTTTGCCGGTGACCGGGTCGCGCGCATGCAAGTGGATGATGGCCGCGCCCGCTTCGGCCGCTTGGACCGAAGCTTCGATGATCTCCTCAGGCGTCACCGGCAAATACGGTGACATGGACGGGGTGTGGATGGCGCCTGTGACCGCGCAGGTGATGATGACTTTGGGCATCGGTGGGACCGCTGAAGATGGATGTCAGACCATCGTAAAGACGTTTTGCCGGGCGGCACACCACGTTAACCCCTAAGCGCAGACACCTGGGTTACAGCGCAGGACGGCGAGCCAGGTGAAGCGCCCGCAGCGCTTCATGGCCCGGACGGCGGTGCGGTTTTCACCGCCTGCGCGGTGCTGGTCTGGGGGGTGGGGGCCATGTCCCAGTCACCCCCTAGCGCTTTGATCAAAAACACCGAGGCCTGTTGACGTTGGCCCAGCAATTGGGTGGCCAGTCGCTCGCTGCTGAGTTGCGCTTGTTGCGCGGTGATCATGTCTTGGTAGTTGGAGACACCGCCTTCGTAGCGCACTTGGGCAATCGCCATCACGCGGCGGTTGCTCTCGACCGCACGCTGGGCTTGGGTGATGGCCCGGTCCAGGGCGCTGACACTGCTCAAACCGTCTTCCACCTCTTGCATGGCCGTGAGCACCACGCGGCGGTAGTTGGCCACCGTGATGTCGTAGCCGGCACGACTGAAGTCCACGTTGGCGCTGATGCGCCCGCCATCGAACAGGGTTTGTGTGGCCGACACCCCCATGGACCACAGCACACTGGGCCCGCTGAAGACGGTGGCGAACTTGCGGCTGTCATTGCCATAGCTGGGCCCGAAAATCACGCTCGGATAAAAAGCGGCCTTGGCCACCCCGATCTGGGCATTGGCCGCTGCCATGGCGCGCTCGGCCGAGGCCACATCGGGGCGGCGCTCCAGCACATCAGACGGAATGCCCACTGGAATCACCGGCGGGATCAAAGGCGCCAATCGGGGCGGCAATTTGAAACTCGGTGCCGGTGTGCCTGTCAGGGTGGCCAGGGCATGCTCAAACTGGGCCCGCTGGCGTTGCAAAATATCGACCTGCGTCAGCGTCGTGTCCAGCAAAGCCTGTTGCTGTGCCACATCCAAACCCGAGGCGCTGCCATTGTCATGGCGGTGGTTGGCCAAGGCCAGCGACGATTGCTGCAAGGCTAAAGCGCGTTGAACCACATCCAATTCCAGATCGATGGCACGCAGGTTGAAATAATTGAGGGCCACATCCGCACCCAACACCAAACGCGTGTTTTCCAGGTCCGCTGCCACCTGCTCGGCCGAGGCCGTGGCGCCATCGACCAGGCTTTGCACCCGGCCCCACAGATCGGCTTCGTAGCTGGCCGACAACACGGTGGTGTAGTCGTTTTGCAGGGTGCCCCAGTTGGGGGCGTTGTAATTGGTCAAGGGCCGGTTGGCGGAAATGCGCAACTCTGACACTTTGGTGCCCAGGCTGACTTGGGGCAATTGGCTGGCGGCGTTTTGGTTCACCACGGCGCGCGCTTGCACCAGCCGGGCTTGAGCCGCCACCAGGGTTTGGTTGGCTTGCAGGGCACGCTGCTCCAAGGCGTTTAAATCCGCATCGCCAAAGCGTTCCCACCAAGGGCCTTTGGGCACACCATCGGCGGGGCGCGCGGTGCGCCAGGGCGCTTGCAGTTGCCAGCTCACCGGCATGTCCACTGCGGGTTTGACGTAAGCGGGCCCTGCGGCGCAGGCGGACAGCAGGGCGGCGCAAGCCAGGGCCCAGGCCAACTTGGACAGCCCAGCACTTGCAGTGCGGGTCAGGGTGGGCTGCGCTTTCACGGTTTGTCCTTGGCCGCAGCAGCGGCATCCTTGGATTTGGCTTCAGCACCTGCAGCCTCTTTGGGCGCATCGGCGGCAAAGGTCACGACATCGCCATCGGTCAAAGCGTCAGGCGGGTTCAGCACCAAGCGGGTGCCGCTTTGCAGGCCGCTGGTGACCTCAACTTGCTCGCCCAGGTTGCGGCCCAGCGTGACGACTTGCATTTTGACGCGTTTGTCGGCATCGACCATGGCCACTTTGACACTGCCGGCGCGAATAATGAGGGCGTTGTTGGGGATGGTGAGGCTGGCTTTGCTTTGCAGCGGCATGTCGACCTGGACAAAAGCGCCGGGCAGCAAAATACCGGATTTGTTGGCCAGGCTGATCTCCACTTGCATGGAGCGTGTCTGCGGATCAATCGACGCGCCGGTGCGGGCCAGTTTGCCTTCGAATTTTTGGCCTTGCAATTCGGTCTGCCGCACCGTCACGGTTTGGCCAGGTTTGATTTGCTGGGCATAGGTTTGGGGCACGTTCACATACAGGCGCAGCGGGTCGGTTTGCGTGACCACGAACAAGGCACGTGGCAGGCCGCCGACCGCGCCCGCATCAACCAAATCACCGGTGTCGACGTTGCGGCGGGTGATCACGCCGTCGGTGGGCGAGACCAGGCTTTTGAAATTGCTCAATTGTTTGAGGCGCTGCATATTCGCTTCAGCTGCGGCCAAATTGGCCAGGGCTTGGGTGCTGTTGCTGCGTTTTTCGTCCACTTCTTGTTGCGACACCGCGTCTTTGGCACGCAGTGCGATCCAGCGCGCTTCGGTGCTTTTGGCAAGTTCCAAACTGGCGGCCGCTTGTTGCCTTGCAGCCAAGGCTTGGGACAGCAATTCGTCGGTTTCTGGCGTTTCCAACTCGGCCAACACCTCGCCTTTGCGCACGCGGGCACCAATGTCTTTGTGCCAACGCTTGATGTAGCCCGGCACCCGTGCGTAAATGGGCGATTGCACATAACCTTGCAAGCTGCCCGGCAAAGCCACGGTCTGCGCTGCATCACGCACCGCAATCACGGTGGTTTTGACGTAGATTTGGCTGCGGGTTTGCACATCGGCTTTGAGTTGGTCCATGTTGCGCGATTGGCTCAGCACGGTGCGCGCGCCGCCAGCCAGCAACAGCAAGACCACCACGGCCGCCGTGATTTTGCTGCGCCGAATGACTTGTTGGCGCTGCACCAATTCATGCGGGTCGTCGACGCCGGTGGAATGAATGGCCAATGAGGAATGACGTTCTTCGGACATGGATCAGTTCTCCTGCGCCACAGCGGGCGCATGCTTCAAAGCTTGCTTTTGGGCTTGCCGATGCAGCAAGCGTTGGTGAATGGAGGCGTAGACCACCGGCACAAAGTACAGGGTGGAGACGGTGGCAAACAACAGGCCGCCAATCACGGCGCGGCCCAGTGGCGCGTTTTGCTCAGCACCTTCACCCAGACCCAGCGCCATCGGGATCATGCCGATGATCATGGCCAGGGCGGTCATCATGACCGGGCGAATCCGGGTGGCACCGGCTTCCAGAGCAGCGGCCAGAGGCATCACGCCTTCATCCCGGCGTTGCCGGGCAAACGACACCACCAAAATGCTGTTGGCCGTGGCCACGCCCATGGTCATGATGGCCCCGGTCAAGGCCGGCACACTCAAGGTCGTGCCGGTGATGAACAAGATCCAGGCGATGCCCGCCAAAGCAGCGGGCAGGGCGGTGATGATGATGGCGGCATCGATCCACGACTGGAAGGTGACCACGATCAGCAGGTAGACCAAGACAATCGCCATGGCCAAACCGACACCCAAGCCAATGAAGGACGATTGCATGGTTTGCACCTGGCCGCGCAGCGTGACCTGGTTGCCGCGTTTGAGCTTGGGGCTGATCTCGTCCACCAGTTGCTGCACTTGCTTGGCCACACTGGCCAGATCGGTGCCCTGCACACTCACATACACGTCCACCGCCGGTTGGATGTTGTAGCGCGAGACGATGGGCATTTGACGACCGGATTTGGCCTCCACCACATTGCCCAGCAATTGCGGTGTGGTGGTGGGCAGGGCCACGCCGTTGGCGCCGCTGTTGGCATTCGGGGCTAAGCCGATGTTCAAGCCCAGCAGGGCGTCGAGGGAGTCAATTTTGTATTGCGGCGACTGCACCACCACGTTGTAGACCACGCCGTTTTGCGGATTCAGCCAAAACGCCGGTGCGGTTTGCGAACTGCCCGACAGGGCAATCAGCACGTTTTGTCCCACATTGGTCGCGCCCAGGCCGAACTGCTGCAAGCGGGTGCGGTCCATTTGCAAGTCCACCACCGGACCGTCTAAGCGTTGATGCACATGGGCATCGACCGCGCCCGGGATTTTCTGGATCGCCCGGGTCAACTCGGAGGCCAGCGCGGTGTTGCCGACCACATCCGAGCCGGAAAACTGCACATCAATGGCGGCGGGCAAACCGAAGTTCAAAATCTGGGTGGAGATGTCGGCCGCTTGGAAAAAGAACTCCACATTGGGAAAGCGCTTGGGTAACTCATTGCGCAACTGGGTGATGAATTTGTCAGTGGGCGCATGACCGTGTTTGAGCGACATCAAGATCTCGGCGTCCATGGTGCCAATCGTGCCGGCGTTGCTGTAGGACAAATTGATGCCGCTGTTGGGCAGGCCGATGTTGTCCAAAATGGTGTCGAGCTGATCTTCCGGGATCATTTCACGGATCACGCGCTCCACCGCATCGGCGAGGCGGGTGGTCTCTTCGATGCGGGTGCCGGTCGGCGCGCGCATGTGTAAGCGAATTTGACCGGCGTCCACGCTCGGGAAAAAGTCACGACCCAGCAACGGATAGATACCGCAGGACAGCACGCAAAAGCCAAAGAACAAGGCCATGAAGCGACCGCGGTGTGTCAACGCGGCCGAGATGGACAGGGTGTAGACCCGGCGTACTTTTTCAAATTGGGCGTCAAAGCTGCGGTAAACCCGTTGCAGCAGGGAAGGTTTGCCTTCGCTGACAGCGCCATGGTCCTTCATCAACATCATCACCAGGGTGGGCACCAAGGTCCGCGACAAAAAGTAAGACGCGATCATGGCCAAGACCACAGCCTCGGCCAAGGGCACGAACAAAAAGCGCGCCACGCCCGGCAAGAAAAACATGGGCACAAACACAATGCAAATACACAGGGTCGAGACCAGCGCGGCCGAGCCGATTTCTTCGGCCCCGACTTCGATCGCGGGGATCAGCGGTTTGCCCATGTGCATGTGCCGCTCGATGTTTTCAATCGTCACAATCGCCTGGTCCACCAAAATGCCGACCGACAAGGCGAGCCCTCCTAAGGTCATCAGGCTCAGGGTTTCGCCCAGCGCAAACAGTGCCAAGATGGACGCCAAGATGGACAAGGGAATCGTCAGCGCAATGATCAAGGTGCTGCGCCAGTTGCCCAAAAACAGCAGCACCATCATCGCCGTCAGACCCGCCGCAATCAGGGCTTCGACCACCACGCCTTCAATGGCGGCGAGCACGAAGACCGATTGGTCAAACAGGGGTGAAACCTTCACATCCGGGGGCAGTGACTGCACGGCTTTGGGCAACAGGGCTTTGACGTTGGAGACAATGTCCAGGGTCGATGCGCCGCCATTTTTCAGCACCGAAATCATCACCCCGCGCAAGCCGTCTTGCCGCACCACATTGGTCTGGGGTTGAAAGCCGTCGCGCACATAGGACACGTCTTTGAGGTAGGTGGTGCTGCTGCCGATGGTGCGCACCGGCAAATCATTCAGGCCCGATAAGGCGCCCGGCGAGCCGTTCATGCGCACGGTGTATTCGGTCTCGCCCAATTTCACCGTGCCTGAAGGCAAGATCAAATTCTGGGTGTTCACCGCGTTGACCACATCGGCGGGCGACAGGCCTCGGGCTTGCAAGGCCTCGGTGTCCAAGTCGACCGAAATCACCCGCACCTTGCCGCCATAAGGAAAGGGCGAGGCCACACCGGGCACGGTGATGAGCTGCGGGCGCAAGCCATTGACGGCCACGTCGAACAGCGCGTTTTCAGCCAGGGTGGGGCTGGACAAGGCCAGTTGCATCACCGGGATGCTGGAGGCCGAGTACTTGATCACCAGCGGCGGTGTGATGCCCGGGGGCAGTTGCCGCACCTGGGTTTGCACCGAAGCCACCACCTGGGCGATCGCCGTCTGGATGTTGACGCCGGGTTGGAAAAAGACTTTGACCACCGTCACCCCGGCAAGGGACGTGGACTCGATGTGTTCGATGTCACTGACCACCGTGGTCAAGCCGCGTTCGGTTTGCCCGGCAATGCGCTGGCCCATCTCCTGCGCGGGCAGGCCGTTGTAGTTCCAGATGATGCTGATGACGGGAATGTTGATTTCGGGAAAGATGTCGGTCGCCATGTTCTTCAAGGCGAACGGCGTTCCCAACACAATCAGAATGGCCATCACGATGAACGTGTAGGGACGCTTGAGCGCCAGCTGAACCATGGACATCGGTGTCTCACTCCTTTTTGAAAGTTGCAGCAGTGTATGTCAAGCGCCTGCGGGTTTGATGTCACTGCGGTGTCGCCTGGCTCAGTGTCTTTAAGGGATTACCCGGTGATGGTCAGCCCTTGAATCATTTGGGAAGCATGGCCGAAGGGCCAGTGGTTGTCCTGGTCCGCAGCTGCGCTGTCGACAGGGTTTGTACGAATGTTCAACTTAATTGGACATCTGTTCAATCACCCGCATGACTGCCACGCTCAGGCCCACGCCAATGCTCTCTGGTCTGCGTCCACGCGCAGGTGCGCGCCAAGACGCCAGTGCGTCGCGTGTGGACCGCAAAGGGCAGATTTTGTTGGCGGCCGAGCGCTTGTTTGCCCAGTTTGGTTTTCATGCGGTGTCGATCCGGCAGATCGCGCAAGAGGCGCAGGTGCCGCTGGCCTTGGTGGGTTACCACTTTGGTCAGAAACAGGATTTGTTCCACGCCATCTTTGCGCATTGGTCGGGCACCATCGAGGAACGCATGCAAGGTCTGCAGGCGGTGCAAATGCTGCCGCACTCGCGCCTGAAATTGCAGCGCATGGTCGAAGCCTTTGTGGCCCCTGTGATCCGTTTGCGTGCCAGCCCAGAGGGCGAAGCCTATGCATTGCTGATGACCAAGGGCTTGAGCCCGCAAAGCGACGAGTCCGACCGGGTGTTGCGTGACTTTTTTGACCCCATGGCCGAGGCTTACATCACCGCCTTGCAAGCGATATTGAGTCATGAACATCCGCAGGCGAGGGTGTCCCGTGGCACGGCCGCTTGGTGCTATCAGTTCAGTTTGGGCGTGCTATTGCACCACTTGGGTGACCAGCGTGTGGCGCGACTCTCACATGGTCAATGCCTGCCCAACGACCGCCAGGTTCAATCGCATTTGGTTCAGTTCATCGTGCACGGCATTCGGGGCGCCGTGCAATCGTTTCACCCCCCCGTCAAAAAAAGGAGACTTTCATGACTTCATCTCAAGGTTTTTCACGTCGACAGCTGCTCAATTGGTCCGCCGTAGCGCTGGGCGTCAGTGCGGTAAGCGTGCAAGCGCAAACGCCCACCAAAATCGTCTTTGGCTTCACCGCAGTGAATGATTTCGCCTCGGTCTTTGTGGCCAAAGAAGAGGGCTATTTCAGCAAGCGGGGTCTCGATGTCGAACCCAAATTCATTCCGCTCAATCCGTCGATTCCTGCGGCCATCCAATCGGATTCGTTGCAAATCGGCGGGCCCACGCCTTCGGTCTATTTGCAAGCGGTGGATGGCGGCTTGGACCATGTGGTGGTGGGCGGCGGCGGCATGACCAGCAAGAGCCTGACCGGCGTGGGCTTTGTGGCGCGTGCGGGTAGTGGTATTCGCACCGCGCAAGACTGTGTAGGTCGCAAAATCGGCGTGCCTGGCTTGGGGGCGTATTTGCATGTGAGTTTTCGCGCTTGGCTCAAGCTCAACAAGGTCGATCCGGCCAAGGTCAATTTTGTCGAGGTGTCGTTCCCGCAGCACAGCGATGTGCTGCGCGCTGGCTCGATCGACGGCGTGGTCACTGGTGACCCCTTCATGGCCCGCATTCTGGCCAGTGGCACAGGCTATGTGGCGTCTTACTACACCACCTTCCAGCCTGATGGCATGCCCACGATTTTGTACACCGCGCGGCGCGACTGGGTGGCCAAAAATGCAGAGGCCGTCAAAGCCTTTCAAGCGGCCATCATCGAGGCCGCCAATTTCATCAAAAAACCCGCCAACGATGCCACTGTGCGCGCGCACATTGGCAAGTTCATCAAGCTGCCGCCTGAGATTTTGGCCAGCATGCAGCTGAGCCCACCTTCGCCGGTGATTGTGGAAAAGCAGCTGAGCTATTGGGTGGAGATGATGAACGACCAGAAAATGCTCAAGGCTTCTCCCAACGTGCCTTCTTTGCTCGCCAAATAAGCCGCTGAGCCATGGCTTTGCTGTCGTTGGAAGGCTTGGGCATTGTCCTGGGCGGGCGCGAAATTCTCTCGCCCACTTCGTTGGAAGTGGCGCGCGGCGAGTTCGTCTGCATCATTGGCCCTTCAGGCTGCGGCAAAACCACTTTGCTGCGCGCCGCAGCCGGATTGGTGCAACCCAGCACCGGGGCGGTCTTGCGACAAGGCCACAAGGTGCAAGGGCCTTCGCGCGAGGTGGCTTTTGTGTTCCAAGACTACACCCGCGCCTTGTTGCCCTGGCGCACAGTCGAGGGCAATGTGATGCTGGCCTTGGAAGCAGCGCAAGTGCCTGTGCATGAGCGAGCGGCCCGGGTGCAAACGGTGCTCAAGACAGTGAACCTGCAAGCGCACGCGCAAAAATTCCCTCTCCAGTTATCAGGCGGCATGCAGCAGCGGGTGCAGATTGCGCGTTGCTTGGCCCAGTCGCCCGATGTCTTGATGATGGACGAGCCCTTTGGCGCGCTGGACGCCATGACCCGCGAAGCTTTGCAAGACGAGTTGGCGCGTTTGGTACGCGAGCAAGGTTTAACCGTTTTGTTTGTCACCCACGACTTGGAAGAAGCGATTTACCTGGGTGATCGGGTGATCGCTTTGCGCACCCATCCCACGCCTGAGCTGCCCAGTGTGGCGGCCATGATCGACGTGCCGATTGCGCATCCGCGTGATCACCTGGGGGTCAAAGAGCATCCCGAATTTTTGCGCCTGCGTCGCGAGCTATATCACCACTTGGGGCATGGCTGAGATGTGGACGCGACTGCGGCCTTGGGTCTTTCCTGTGCTGGTGCTCGGCCTGCTGGAGTGGTCGGTGCGCAGTGTGGCCGACAGCAGCGATGCCCTGGCCACACCGCTGCAGGCTGCCCGCACCTGGTGGGATTTGCTGTGGCTGACCTCGGACGAAGGCTTGTGGCGCGTCACCGCCTTCACCTTGGGCACGGCTGCGCTGGGGCTGATGGTGGGCGCCAGTGGGGGTTTGCTTTTGGGCTTGCTGCTGGGGTTGTCGCCCCGCGCGGCGCGCATGGGGTTTTTAACCGTGGAGGTGCTCAGGCCGATTCCTTCGGTGGCGCTGATTCCTTTGGCCATGCTGGTGTTTGGTTTTGGCGTGCGCATGGAGCTGAGCGTGGTGGCGTTTGCCACTTTTTGGCCCATGCTGATCTTGACCCAAGCGGCCGCGCGCCAGGTCGAGCCGCGTTTGTTGGAGGTGTCTGCCGCCCTGGGTTTGACGGCTTGGCAGCGCACCACTTGGATTGTCTTGCCGGCCATGGTGCCGCGCTTGTTTGTGGCGCTGCGCCTGGGTGTGGCGGTGGCCTTGGTGGTGGCGGTGACGGTGGAGATTGCCGCCAATCCCAACGGCATGGGCTACGCCATGATGATTGCACAGCAAAGCATGGAGCCTGCGCGCATGCTGGCCTGGTTGTTTTGGATCGGCGTGGTGGGCACGCTGATCAATGCGCTGACCTTGCGCGCCCAGCACTGGGTGCATGGGCGCATGGGTGGTGTGGTCATGGACCGGGGCACGGCATGAAGACGCTGAACTCGGTGCTGCGGCAATGCCTGGCGTGGTGGGAGTCCATCGCTGTGTTGGCTGCTTGCTTGGCGCTGTGGTGGCTGGCCAGTCATGGCGACTGGATCAGCCGCGTGTTCTTGCCCACACCCGAGGCCACGTGGGCCAGTTTGGTGCAAGGTTTTTCCGCCGAGCCCGGCCAGGACGCGGCGGACTTGGCGCAAGCCAGCTGGCAGACTTCGGTGCGCATGTTGCTTGGCTGGGGCTTGGCTTCGCTGATGGGCGTGGCCTTGGGCAGCTTGATTGGCATGTCGGCC
This sequence comes from Comamonadaceae bacterium, assembly GCA_947452635.1. GTDB lineage: Bacteria > Pseudomonadota > Gammaproteobacteria > Burkholderiales > Burkholderiaceae_C > Limnohabitans_A. The sequence continues at coordinate 16,872 of CANGEE010000006.1, forward strand.
ACGGCGCGCGAATGGATCGCACCAACTTTGGAATTTTTGCGGCCCTTGCCGGCTTCGGCGGTGTTGCCGCTGGCCATTTCTCTGTTTGGCCTGAGCCCGGGCATGGTGCTGTTTGTCGTGTCTTTTGGGGCCATGTGGCCAGTGTTGCTGGCCACGGTGCAAGGCTTGGCGCAGGTGGAGCCGCGCCTGAAAGAAGTGGCGGCTGGTTTGCAACTGTCGCGCCTGGACTTTGCCTGGAAGATCGGTTTGCCCTCGACCTTGCCCGATATCTTGGCCGGCATGCGTTTGTCGATGACCGTGTCCTTGATCGTCGCGGTGGTGGGCGAGATGATCGCCTCGCAGCCTGGTTTGGGCCAGGCGATTTTGTTGGCTGCACGGTCGTTTCGCGCCAGCGAGCTGTTCGCTGGCATTGTGCTGTTGGGTGCTTTGGGCTTTGTCAGCAATGCCTTGCTGGCGGGTCTGGAGCACCGTTTGCTGCGCTGGCAGCGCGCTTGATTTTTCATCTGCTTTTTCACCTGACCTAAGGAGACTTTCATGACGCGTAAATTTGTCGACCTGTCGATTTATTTGGAAAACGATGTGCTCAGCGACCCGCCGGCGTTTGCGCCCAAGATCGAATACTTCACCCACGAGAACACCTTTGAACAAATCGCACCTTTTTTCCCGGGCCTGAAAAAAGAAGACCTGCCCGATGGCGAGGGTTGGGCGGTGGAGATGGTGCAACTGTCCACCCACAACGGCACGCATCTGGACGCGCCGTACCACTTTCACTCCACCATGGACAAAGCGCTGGGCGAGAAGAAACCGGCAATTGCCATCCACGATGTGCCTTTGGAGTGGTGCTTTCAGCCCGGCGTGAAGCTGGACTTTCGGCATTTCGCCGACGGTTATGTGGTTACTGCCGCCGATGTCGAGGCAGAACTGAAACGCATTGACCACACGCTGAAACCGTTGGAAATCGTGGTGGTCAACACCGCTGCGGGCCTGCGCTACGGCCAGCCCCATTACGTGGCCAGTGGCTGCGGCATGGGTTATGAAGCCACCATGTATTTGCTGGAGCGCGGCGTGCGCTTGACCGGCACCGATGCCTGGAGCTGGGACGCGCCCTTTGTGCACACGGCGCAAAAGTACGGCCAGTCCCAAGATGCTTCGCTGATTTGGGAAGGGCACAAAGCCGGGCGCGACATTGGCTACTGCCACATCGAGAAGTTGCACAACCTGGAGGTGCTGCCACCCACCGGCTTTTTCATCAGCTGCTTCCCGCACAAAATTCGCGGTGCCTCGGCCGGCTGGACGCGGGCTGTGGCGATTTTTGACGATGCCTTGATGGCCTCGGTGTAAAGGACTTGACCATGACGAACCCCACTTTGAATCTGACCCACGACCCGCAAGCGAGCAGCTGGCTGGCCAGTGCCAACGGCAGTGACTTTCCGATCCAGAACCTGCCCTATGGGCGTTTTCGCCCCGACAGCGCAGCAGCGTTGCGCTGTGGCGTGGCCGTGGGCGATCAGGTACTGGACTTGGCGCATTTGGCTTCTCACAGCCAATGGCTGCAAGGGCCTGGTGTAGACACCGTCTTGGCCACGCGTGCCGTCCAAGCGGCCGCGCAGGACTTGCGCGACTTGATGCGCCAAGGCCCTGAGGCCTGGCATGCCTTGCGGGTGGCCTTGTTCTTGGCCTTGCGCGCCGATGCCTCGGCCGCAGTGCAGCGCGAAGTCGGCTCGGCTTTGCATGCGCTGAGCCGTGTCGAGCTGGCCACCGCGGTGCAGGTAGGCGAGTACACCGACTTCTACACCTCTTATTACCATGCGCGCAATGTCGGCATCGCCGTGGGGCGCGGCAGTGATGTGGCGCCCAATTTTTTCTGGATGCCGATCGCCTACCATGGCCGCGCTTCCAGTCTGCGGGTGAACAGCGCTTTTCACCGGCCTATGGGTCAAGCCATGGCCCCCGGCCAGGCGCAACCCGTCTACGGCCCTTGCCAGCGGCTGGACTATGAGTTGGAAATGGCCATCTACGTCGGCCAAGACAATGCCTGGGGCAGCCCGGTGGCTATGGCGCAAGCCGAGTCGCATATTTTCGGCATGGGCTTGTTGAACGACTGGTCGGCGCGCGACATTCAATTTTGGGAGATGCCACCGCTTGGCCCCTTCCAAGGCAAGAACTTTGCGACTTCGCTTTCGCCCTGGATTGTCACCATGGAGGCCTTGGCCCCGTTTCGCTTGCCCTTCACACGTGATGCGGCCCATCCGCAACCCCTGGCTTATTTGGATGGCGAGGACCTGCGTGCGCACGGCGGCATCGACGTGAACTTGAGCGTGTCCTTGCAAACCGCGCAGATGCGCAGCCAGGGGCTGGCCGCGGAAGAAATTTCGCGCACCAATTTCAAGCACCAACACTGGTGCGTGTCGCAAATGCTGGTGCAGCACACCGTGGGCGGCTGCAATTTGCATGCGGGCGATGTGCTGGGCACCGGCACCATCTCGGGTCCAACGCCTGAAGAAGCAGGGGCCATCATCGAGTTGGCGCAAGCCGGGCAAAAACCCATCACCTTGGCCACGGGCGAACAGCGCGCCTTTTTAAGCGATGGCGATGCGGTGGTGCTGCGCGGCAGCTGCGAGCGCGCTGGTGCGGTGCGCATTGGTTTTGGCGAATGCCAAGGCGAGGTTCTGCCCTCGGTCCAACCATGAACCAAGCTTTGTCCCCCATCCACCGCGTGGTGACTGGCCACGACGCCCATGGCCAAGCCGTGGTGTCGCACAACGGCGCATTGCCCACAGTGATCGAGCTGTCAGCCCTGCCGGGCACGGTGTTTCACGAAGTCTGGAGCACCCAAGGCGCGCCTTGTTTGGTGAGCAATGGCGACGATCCGACACTGGCCCCTTTGATGCTGCCGCCGCCTGCCTTGGGCACGCGCATCCGCTTTGTCGACATACCGCCGGACACCACCGAATTTTTGCGCGGTGGCGTGCACAGCACGCGGGCGGCTTTCGCTGAAATCGGCGACGCCGCAGCGTCCACCGCGCAGGCGAATTCGCCGCACCCTTTGATGCACCGCACCGAAACCGTGGACTACGGGGTGGTGATGGAAGGCGAGATCGTGCTGGTACTGGACGACTCGGAAGTGGCTTTGCAGCGCGGCGGCGTGGTGATTCAACGCGGCACCAACCATGCCTGGGCCAATCGGTCTGACCGAGTGTGCCGCATGTTGTTTGTCTTGGTCGATGGGGCTTATGAGCCCGCGCTGGCCCAAGCGCTCAAGGGCACCCACCCCTGAGGGCTTAGACGCCAGTGCGCTCGAGCAGCTCAGCCGGTGGTGGGGATTTTTGTGTCCGCCACAGCCGAGCGACCATGTAGGCCACCATCACCACATTCAAGGCCAGCACACAGGCGTTGGCCCATGCGGGGTGGTGCAGCAGGTGGCTGATTTCGATGGGCAGGTAAATCGCGCCGGAACCCGCCGCCAAGCCTTCTGCCCAGCGGCGGTCTTGCCACAGCCCATAGGCTTCGGTGAAGCTCAGCGCCGCATACGCCGTGGCAAACAACACAATTTCACGCAAATTGGCTTGCTGCAGCCAACGGGCCTCGTCCAACAGCATGCGGGGGTAATGCGCATCCGGGTCCAAATGGAAGTGACCGATCAGCGCATAGGCCAGGGCGCGAAGGTCATGGTGCATCAGGCTGAGCAAGCCCAAGCTGGCCGCCAGCACCGCCAAGCCTTTGATGGCTTCAAACAGCGCAATCGCATGCAGCACTGGGCTGGGGGATGGCGTGACTGGCGCAGCGGGCATGCGAGGGTTGAGATGAGATTCAAAAATGGGTGGACAGTGCGCAGCGTTCAGAGCAAGACCCAAGACAAACTCAGCACCCCTGGCGGGTGCAAATTTTGCAGCATGGCCATGCCCCCTGGGTTGTATTGACCATGCTCAAACAGCACGGTGTAACTCACGCGCGCGCGCTCGTGGTCGAGTCGCTGTGAGGCACCGGCCTTGATTTCCAGGTGCTGCGCCTGAAAATAAGTGGCGATGTGGCTTTGGATGTTGGGGACGTCCTGGACATGGCATTCCAGATGGATTTGTACCGACTCGGTCAGGCTGTCAGCGGCTCCCATTTTGAGATTCAAAAATTGCGCAACTTGCCGCAGCAGCGTATTGGCCGCGACGATGGTGAAGGTGGCAATCGCCGCTTCAGTGCCACGCCCTATGCCGCACAAAATGCCCACCGCCGCACAGCACCACAGGGTGGCAGCGGTGTTGATACCACGGGTTTGGGCCCCTTCGCGAAACAGCAGGCCGCCGCCAATGAAGCCCACGCCCACGACGATTTGGCCTGCCATGCGCACATAGTCGTGAAAATCGCTGCCGTTTTGCGTCACCAAAATGAACAGACACGCACCCAAGGACACCAGGGCATTGGTTTTGAGGTCCACCAGACGCCGGTGCCATTGCCGCTCCAGACCAATGACCGAGCCCAGCAGCAGGGACAGCAGCGTGGCTTGGATGAAGGCCGCAATCACTGGCCGTGTCCTGTTTTCTGTCGACGCAGGGCCGAACACATGCCTTGAAAGGTGGCCGAAATCAATGGAAACCCAATGCTTTGTAGGCCTGCTTTTTAAACTCGAACGAATAGGGATTGCCAAAGCCAAAATAACGCTGGGTCATCAAGACGGCGGCGATGCCGATGCGCGGGTTGATCCACCAGATGGTGCCTGCCAAGCCACCCCATCCCACTTCGCCGACCACCGACGCGGGCTCCAGCGGACTGGTGCCGATGGTCACCGAGGAGCCCAGGCCAAAGCCTTTGCTTTCAAAGCGCGGCATGTTGGGGAACTGCACGCACTGGCCAGATGCCAGTTGATTCGTGCACATCTGGGCGATGGATTCGGGCTTGAGCAATGCAGGCCCACCCGGCAGCAGGCTTTGCATGAATTTGATGGTGTCGCCCAATGTGGAGACCAGGCCACCGCCGCCGGACTCACGCGGTCCTTTGTGCAGATACGCGCCCGGGTAGGGCTTGTCATCGGCGCGCAACAGTCCGGGTTTGCGGGGGTCTGACAAATCCACGCCCACATACAAAGCGCACAGCCGGTCTTGTTTGGCGGGTGGCACCCAAAAATCGGTGTCGTGCATGCCCAGGGGTTGGAAAATGCGGCGTGACAGAAATGCGCCAAAGGATTCACCCGAGACCACTTCCACCACGCGCCCCAAGACATCGGTGGCGACCGAGTATTCCCAATTCGTGCCGGGCTGAAAAGACAGCGGCAGTGCCGACAAGGTCGTCATCATCTGTGCCAAATTGTGGCCTGGGTGCATCACCGCCGACTGGTTGTAGGCCTTGTACATCAGCGTGCCCGGGTCAAAAATGCCGTAGGACAAGCCAGAGGTGTGGGTCATCAGGTGACGGATGGTGATCGGCGTGTGGGCCGGTTCGACTTCATCGATGCGCTGGGCACCAGGCTTCAAGACCCAGCGAGAACCGAGTTCGGGGATGAAGGCCTCCACCGGATCGTCCCAGCGAATGCGCCCCTCTTCCACCAACATCAAGATGGCACAGGATGTGACCAATTTGGTGCTGGAGAACATCCGGAAAATATGGTCCTCGCGCAGCGCCACACCAGCCTCCTTGTCGGCATAACCGGTGCAAAAGGTATCGACCAGCTGGCCGCCTTGGAACAGGGCTGTGGAGACGCAGGGCAGGTATGCTTGGTCAACCTGCGCTTGCATGGCGGTGTGGAAAGAGGAAAAATCAAGTGGCGTCATGTGTGCGCTCAAGTCAAGGAGTGCCATGATTATGGGGCCCATTCTTCAGTTTGCACACGAGCCGAGACGCTGAGGCCTATCACACAGGCGTCACCGCCTGTGCGGTCTGAGGGGGCGCGTCATTTCGGCGGCAGCACCATCTTGACTTCAGGCATAGACTGCTTGTGCGCAGACAGCAGGAGACCCTATGAGTGGTGCATTGAGCGGACTGAGGATTTTGGATTTATCCAGTGTGTTGATGGGGCCTTTCGCCACCCAGCTCATGGCCGACATGGGGGCGGATGTCATCAAAATCGAATCCCCTGCAGGTGACACGGTGCGCGGCATCGGCCCGATGCGTCACCCGCAGATGGGGTCGAACTTTCTGCATGTGAACCGCAACAAACGCAGCCTGGTGCTGGATTTGAAAAACCCAGCAGGGCTGCAAGCCTTTTTTCAATTGGTGAGCACCGCCGATGTGGTGGTCTACAACATCCGGCCGCAAGCCATGCGGCGCCTGGGCATTGATTATGAACGGCTCAAAGCCCTCAACCCGCGCATCATTTACGCCGGTCTTTATGGCTACAGCGAAAAAGGCCCCTATGCTGGCAAACCCGCCTACGACGATTTGATCCAAGGGGTGGCCGCGGTGCCCAGCTTGATGAGCCAAGCCAGTGGCGGTGAGCCACGCTATGTGCCGCTGACTTTGGCCGACCGGACGGTGGGATTGATGGCCTCGAATGCCATCTTGGCCGCTGTCATTGCCCGCCATCAAACAGGCATGGAGCAAGCGGTGGAGGTGCCGATGTTTGAAACCTTGACGCAGTATGTCTTGGGCGAACACATGGCGGGGGCCTCGTACCTGCCGCCGCTGGGGCCGACGGGTTATGCGCGCTTATTGGTCCAGGAGCGTCGCCCTTACCCCACCACCGACGGTTATCTGTGTGTGCTGATCTACACCGATCGGCATTGGGCCGCATTTTTGGATTTGATCGGGCAGGGCGTTTTGTTCACCCAAGACCCTCGATTTGCCAACATCGGTGCCCGCAGTCAGCTCATCAACGATCTGTACGCCATGGTGGCCCAAGCCCTGCAGACCGATACCACCGAGGCCTGGATGGCGCGCTTGAACCAAGCCGATATCCCGTGCATGCCGATGCACGATGTGGACAGTTTGCTGCAAGACCCACATCTGTGGGCGGTTGGCATGTTGCAACGGGTTGAGCATCCGACCGAGGGGGCGATGCTGGAGATTGGCGTGCCGGTCAGTTTTTCGGACACTCCTGCCTCGACTCAACAACAACCGGCACCCGCCCTGGGGCAGCACAGCGTGCAGGTCTTGAGGGAGGCGGGCCTGACGCCCGAGGCGATTGAGGCCTTGCAGGCTTGTGGTGCGACCAACCGCTGAGCCGGATCTCGCCAAGCCCCTGCGCTGCTCACTCCGCTTTGGCGCCGGAATCTTTCACCGCCTTGGCCCAGCGCGGCATTTCGCTGCGCAAGTAAGCGGCGTATTCGGCAGCGGTGCCACCCAAAATATCCGCCCCTTGGGCTGCTAAACGGGCGCGGATGTCGGGATGCGTCAGTGCTTTGTTGGTTTCGGCATTGAGTTTTTGAATGATCTCCACCGGCGTGCCCACGGGCACCACAATGCCTTGCCAGGCCGCCGCTTCAAAGCCGGGCAGGCCGGCTTCGGCCAGGGTGGGCAACTCGGGCATCAGCGCCGAGCGCTTGCTGCTGGTCACGGCCAAGCCGCGCAAGCGGTTGTCGCGCACATAGGGCAGCACCGTGTTCATGGTGTCGATCATGAATTGGGTTTGGCCCGAAGCCAAATCCACCAGGCCCGGGGCGCTGCCTTTGTAGGGGATGTGCTGGGTTTGAATGCCCGTCTGGGTCGATACCATGGCGCTGGCCAAATGGGTGATGGTGCCGGTGCCAGAAGAGCTGTAATTGAGCGTGCCTGCCCGCGTCTTGGCCAACTCCAAAAATTCCTTCACCGATTTGGCGGGCAATTGGGGGTTGACCACCAGCACCAAAGGCACACTGGCGGTCAGCAAGACAGGTGCAAAGTCTTTCAAGGTGTCGTAATTCACCTTGCCATACAAAGCCGGACCTATCACGATGGCTGAAGTGTTGTAGAACACCGTGTAACCATCGGGCGCGGCTTTGGCGGCCAGCTCGGCTGCAATATTGCCACCTGCGCCTGGTTTGTTGTCGACAAACACTTGTTGACCGAGTTGCTCTGACAGTTTTTGTGCCAACACCCGCGACACCAGATCGGTCGGCCCGCCGGGCGGGAAGGCGATGATCATGCGGATCGGTTTGCTCGGCCAGCTTTGCGCCCACAGCCCGCTGCTCAGAGCGGCCAGCACACAAGCGACCAGCATGCGGCAAATGAATTTCATGGTCATTCCTTAGGTGTTGAACTGGTCCAGCACTTGGCCTGGGCCGTGTGGGTGATCGATGTAGTCTTGACCGTCATGGACTTTGACGCCATTGACCCAAACGCCATGCACCCCTGTGGCCGTGCGCACCATGCGCGTGCCGCCGCCGGGTAAATCTTGGCGGGGCAGGGGTTTGGAGATGCCGACGGTCTCGGGGTCAAACAGCAACAGGTCGGCGGGCAAGCCCACTTGCAAGCGGCCACGCTGTGGAATGCGAAAGCGATCAGCAGGCTCGCTGGTGAGTCGGCGAATACCTTCGCTCAAAGTGAAATGCCCGGTCTCGCGCACCCAGTGCGATAAAAAGTAAAGACCAAAACCGGCGTCACACATGTAAGTCAAATGGGCACCGGCATCGGACAGGGTGATGACACTGGCCGGGTGTTTCAGGCTGGGCGCCACACCCTCGTCGTTGTTGTTGAAAAACTTGCCGACAAAATGCAGCTTCAGATGTTCGGCCAAGGCCAGATCGAAAAACACATCCACCGGGTCCAGGCCGCGCTGCTCGGCAATGGCTTGGATGCTCTGGCCTACCAGGGCTTGGTTCTCGGGCTGGCTGGCTTGCCCCACTTCGATGTGGCGCCAGTTGCCCAGGAACAAAATACCGGCTTTGGGCTGGCGCAGATCTTCGCGAAAGGCGTCGCGAAACGCGGCCGAGCGGTACAAATCCGGCAAAGCGTCCACGCTGGCACTTTTGACCGGGTCAAACGCCGCGTGGCTGAGCAGCACATAAGGGTCTTGCAGGGTGAAGTCAAAAGACAGCGGCTGGCAACTGGTCAAGATGTACAACTCATGGCCGCGGGCCAGCGCCTGCGCACAGCGCTCGTAATAGGTCGGGCCCAGATCCGGGTTGCCCTCGTTGTACATCGTCAGCACGGTGGAGATGTAGCCGGGCCGCCCGGTGTCTTGCACGATGGACTCCATCACATCGGGGCTGGCGCGGGTGCCGGTGGCCATCATGAAGACGCCTTTTTGCAGGTCTCCCAAGACCGCTGTCAGGGCGCGCAATTCTGCTTCAGAGGCAATGGTGGAGGGCATGGGCATGCCGCCATAGCCGCTGTGGTTGGGCGAAAACGAGGAGGCAAAACCGATCGCGCCCTGCGCCATGGCCTCGCGCACCAGGCTTTGCATCGCTTGCAGTTGCGCCGGCGTGGCCTCGGCTTGGGTCGAGCCGGCCTCGCCCATGACGGCGGTGCGGATCACCGAATGCCCGGCAAACACAGCGGTGTTGACATAGGGCCCGATGCGGCGCAATTGGTCCATGTATTGGGCAAAAGATTCAAATTCCCAGTTCACACCGGTCAGCAAGGATGGCAAATCCATGCCTTCGACCACCGACAGATTTTTCAGCATGGTCTCGCGCAGCGGCGCAGGGCAGGGCGCAATGCCAAAGCCGCAATTGCCAATCACCGCCGTCGTCACACCCAAGGCAGGCGACGGGGACAGGGTGCGGTCCCAGGTGACTTGGGCATCGTAATGGGTGTGCAAGTCCACAATGCCGGGCATCAGCGCCAGGCCTTGGGCATCGATGGTTTCGTGGGCAGGGCCGGCCACCTGGCCCAAGTGGGTGATGCGCCCTTGCGACACGGCGATATCGCCCAGTACGGCGGGCAGGCCTGAACCATCAAAAATCTGGGCGTTGCGAATAATCAAATCGTGCATGAGGTGCCAACTGTGGTGTGTGCTTATCGCGCTTGGAATTGGGGCGCGCGGCGCTCCGTCATGGCTTTGACGCCTTCTTTGAAATCCTCGGTTTTGAATTGCCAGTTTTGTTCGGCACTTTCATGCGCCACCGCTTGCTGCAACTGTTCAACCAAACCTTGGCGCAAGCTGGCTCGCGTGGACTGCAGCGACAGGGGGGCCGAGATGGCGATCTCTTGCGCCAACTGCATGGCCTCGGCGCGCACCTGCGCCAAGGGCACCAGCACATCGGCCAGGCCCATCTCCAGCGCTTCTTGGCCGTTGATGCGGCGGCCAGTGAAAAACAGCAGATTGGCTTTTTGCAAACCAATCAAGCGCGGCAAAGTGACCGACAAGCCAAAACCCGGGTGAAAACCCAAGCGGTTGAAGTTGGCGCTGAAGCGCCCTTCTGGGCAGGTGACGCGGAAATCCGCCACCAAAGCCAGGCCCAAGCCACCGCCCACGGCAGGGCCTTGGATGGCGGCGATGATGGGCTTTTTGCAAGCAAAAATGCGGATCGCCTCAAAGTACAGCGGGTTGGTGCCCGGGTTTTCGGGGCGGCTGATTTTGTCGTCAGGGCTGTTGAAATTGGCACCGGCGCAAAACGCAGAGCCTTCAGAGGCCAACACGATGGCGCGGCAGTGCGGGTTGGCGTCCAAGGCCTCCAGGCTGTCGGCGATTTGTTGGATCAACTCGAAGTCAAAAAAGTTGTGCGGTGGGCGGCAAATTTCGATCAAGGCCACATGGCCTTCGTGGGTGATTTTCAAATCGGGGTGACTCATGGCGTGGGGTTCCTGTGTGATAAGTGTGCTTTGAAGGGGGCTCACTGGCCGTTGACGATGGCGCCTTGCGCCTGCAGTGCAGCGATTTCTTGCGGGCTGTAGCCCAGGTCGGTCAAGATCGCTTCGGTGTCTTGGCCCAGACGCCGGGCCTGATGGCGCACGCTGGCCGGTGTTTCGGAGAATTTGACCGGTGGGCGCACATAGCGAATCGGTCCCACATCGGGGTGCTCGGTCTCGGCAAACAATTTCACCGCTTGCAGTTGCGGGTGCGAGGGCAAGTCGTCCAAGTTGTAGAGCGGGGTGACCGGTATGTCCAAGCGGTCGCAAATGGCCAGCCATTCGGCCGTTGTTTTGCTGGCGGTGATCTGGTGCAAGGCTTTGTACAGCGCTTGGATGTTGGCGTTGCGGGTGATGCGATTCGTCACGCCCAAGGCCTGGCCCAGGGCCTCTTGCCCTGCGTCTTTGAAAAAGCTTTCCCAATGCGCGTTGGTGTAAGGCAGCATGGCGATATAGCCATCGCGTGTCGGGCTGGGTTGACGCCCGCCGGCCAGCACGCGGCTGTAACCGGCCGCTTGGGTGGCCGGGTTGCGACTCAAGCCGCCCATGTGTTCAACCAGGGTGAAGGCCACCAGGGTTTCGAGCATCGGCACTTCCACGTACTGGCCTTGGCCGCTGCGTTCCTTGGCCAAGAGGGCCGCCAGCACCGCATTGACCAGGGCCATGCCGGCGGTTTTGTCCGCCACCAGGGTGGCGATGTAGTCGGGCCGGTCTTTGCCCAAGCTGTTGACACTGGCCAGGCCGCAGGCGGCTTGGATGATGTCGTCAAATGCCGGCCGGTCTTTGTCGGGGCCGTCTTGATCGAAGCCGGTGGCGGCGCAGTACACAATGCCGGGGTTGAGCGCGCGCACGGCTTCATAGCCAAAGCCTAATTTGTCGATCGCCGAGACCCGCATGTTGTGCACCACCGCGTCCACGCCGGGGATCAAGCGGCGCAAAATGGCTTTGCCAGCTTCGGACTTCAGGTCCAAGGCCAGGGATTGCTTGTTGCGGTTGATGGTCAAAAAAATCGAACTCATGCCGGGCGCGAGGCTGACGCCGTTGGTGCGCATCAGGTCGCCCTCCAGGCTTTCGACCTTGATCACCTCGGCACCATAGTCCCCCAGTATTTGAGTGGCCAGCGGGCCCAAGACCACCGAGGTCAAATCCAAGATGCGAATCCCGGTCAGCGGGCCGTGCGACATGTCCGGGGTCGAACTCATGGCTTGGCTTTCTTCGGACGCAGGCTGTCCCAGGTGCTGTCTGACCATTGCTGCATGTGGTGGGCCGAGGCACCGGCCGCGCCTTGCAGCCAGCGGCCGCCGTCGATGACCACGGCTTCACCGGTGATGAAGGCGGCGCTGTCGGAAATCAAATACACGCACAAATCGGCCAATTCATGGTGTTGACCGAGCCGGCGCAAGGCCACACCCTGCTCAATCGGGGCTTGGCCAATGCGTTCTTGCGGCATCAGACGCGTCCACGCGCCCTCGGTGGGGAAGGGGCCCGGCACCACGCCCACGGTGCGGATGCCATAAGGCCCCCATTCCACGGCCAGACTGCGGATCATGGCCAAGGCCCCGGCTTTGGCCATGGCCGAGGGCACGGTGTAAGGCATGCCGGTCAAAGCGGACTGCGTCAGGATGGACATGACGGTGCCCTTGTGGTCCGCAGCGATCCAGCGCCGACCTACCTCCATGGTGCAATAGGCCGAACCCTTGAGCACGATGTCCACCACCGCATCAAAAGCGCGGGTCGACAATTGTTCTGTACGGGCTAAAAAATTGCCTGCGGCGTTATTCAGCAACACATCCAATGGGGCGGTGGCCCAGATGGCCTCCATCATGGCGTGCACGGCTTGGGCATCGCGCACATCACACACATGGGTTTCAATGCGGACGCCATAAAGGTCTTGGAACTCTTGTGCGGTTTGCGCCAAGACCTCCGGGCGGCGACCACAGATGACCAAGTCAGCGCCGAGCTCCGCATAGCGTTGGCCAATGCTTTTGCCCAAGCCGGTGCCGCCACCGGTGATCAAAATCCGCTGGCCTGCGAGCAGGTCAGCGCGGTACATGGAGTTTGACTTCAGCGTCATTCCGGTTGGATCCCGGCTATTTTGGCAATGCGTGTGAAACGCTCCAATTCGTCTTGCTGGAATTTCTGCATGCTCTCGCCAAAATAAGGCATGCTGTCTGCACCCGAGGCGCGGTTGTAGTCCATGCCTTCACGCGCATCGCGCAGTTTCACCAAGGTGTCGGTGAGTTTCTTTTTGATGGCTTCAGGGGTTCCGGCTTTGACGTAAAAAGAGGTCCACGAGTAATTCACAAACTCCGCAAAGCCGCTGTCCACGAAGGTAGGGACCAGGGGGAAATCGGGATGTCTTTTTTCCCCCGACACTGCGATGGCTTTGAGTTTGCCGGCTTTGATGAGTGCTGCCGCACCGCCCAAATCGGCGATGCCCACATCCAGCTGATCGCCCATCAGGTCGGTGAAAATTTGGGCGCCACCTTTGTAGGTGATGTGGTTGAACTTGATGCCCGCCATGTGCGAGAACCACTCCCCTGACAAGCGGTAGCCGGCCGAGTAATTGGCCAGGCTCAAGGGCTTGTTGGGGTTGTTTTTGGCGTACTCCACCACGTCTTTCAAGCTGTTCAATTTGGAGTTGCCCGACACCACCCAGACGTTCATATTGCGTGACAAGCCAGCCAAAGGCGTGAGGTCGGTCATCGGGTTGTAGGGCAGGTTTTTGATGCTCACCGGGTTGACCGAAATCGGCGAATTGCTGGCCAACAAAATGGTGTGGCCATCGGCCGGTTGTGCCAGCAAGGCTTGCACCGAGATGATGCCGCTGGCACCGGGCTTGTTTTCGACCACCGCGGTTTGTCCCAGTTGTTTGGCCAGGCGATCACCAAAGAAGCGCGCCGTGGTGTCCGAGCCGCTGCCAGCGGTGAAGGGCACCAAGATGCGCAAAGGTTTGGTTGGGAATTCTTTGTCCTGCGCCCAGGCACTGCTGACTTGCAACAAGGCCAGCACGACACCAGCCCCAATCTGCCATTGTTTTGAAAGCATGGTCATTCTCCTCATGGATAGGCACTTCACAAGCGGGTGAGGAAAGGCCAGAGCTGGTCTGCCCCTTGCCTCAAAGCCATCTCGCCAATGCGGGTTTGCCAATGGGTTTCATTGCCAAACTCATCGCGCCAAGCCCACAGCCGGCGTGTCAGGTGATGCAGATTGTGTTCTCGGGTAAAACCCATGGCACCATGCACTTGGTGGGCAATCTCGGCCCCTTTGCCAGCGGCCTCACCTGCGCGGGACTTGGCCACCGCCACGGCAAATGGTTCTGGGGCGTCGTGCGAAACTTCAATCGCCGCATCGGCCGCCGCCGCCGTGGCCGCCACATGGCCGGCCAAGACGGCGAGCATGTGTTGCACCGCCTGGAATTTGCCAATCGGCCGACCGAACTGCACCCGTTCATTGGCGTATTGCAGCGAGTAGGCCAAGGCGCGTTGCAGCGCACCGGCCATTTGCACCGCGCGCATCAAAGCGCCTTCGCCGCGCAAGCGCTCTGTGGCACCTTCTAAAGGGGCCATGGCCGCGATGGTGGCATGGTCAAAATCAAACTGCACCCGCGGTTCACCGGCCAGGTTGTTCACCGTGTCGTGCCGGGCTTGCGCCAGTTGCGCACGGTCGACTTGGACCACAAAGGATTGGCCATTGCGTTCGGCCACCAGTACCAGGTGGTCACATGCCAGGCCCCAAGGCACTCGGTGGGCATGGCCCGTCAGTGTGTAGGCATGGGGTTCGCCTGTCAGCTGCAAATGGTCTTGGGCATGGGCCACGCTGACCGACAAGACACCGCTGGGCACGTTCAAGCCGGCCGCCACCAAGAGTCGGCCTGCGATGAAAGTTTCGGCCAGCGGCACAGGTGCAGCATGAAAGGCGGTGCGGCGCAGCACAAACAGGGCGTCCGCCAAACGCAGACCGCTGCCGCCATGGGCTTCAGTCAAGCAGGCTTGCGGCAGTCCGACATCCTCCAGCGCTTGCCACAGGGCTTGCGGCCAGCTGCCTGTTTCGCTGGCCATGAAGACCGCCTTGCTGCAGTGTGCTTCGCAAATGCGGTCCACCGTCTTTTCCAGATCGTCACGTATATCGCTCATCGCAGCCCCAGTCCTTTGGCAATCATGCCGCGCAAAATTTCGCGGGTCCCGCCGCGGATGGTGAAGCCGGGGGCTTTGAGCATGCCCATGCCCAGCAAGGCTTCAAAGTCAGTGCTGTCGTTGTCCATCACGGGTTCGCTGGGGATGAGTTGACGAAAGATTTCAGGAATTTCTCGTTCAAAAGCGGTGCCGATGTCCTTGACCAAAGCCGCCTCCAGAATGGGTTTTTTCCCTTCGGTGAGCATGCCGGCCACCGAGGTGGACATGCGCCGCAAAGTGGTCAGATGGGCAACAAAGCGGCCGATTTCGTTGACAGCACGGGCATCGGGCTGCTCGCCCAAGGCCTCCATCGAGGCCAGCAGCAGTTGGTAGGTGCTCAGAAAACGGTCGGGCCCGGAGCGCTCAAACGCCAACTCACTGGTCACCATGTTCCAGCCGCCACCCACTTCACCGACCACCATGTCGTCGGGCACAAAGCAGTCGTCAAACACGACTTCGTTCCAGTCGTGCGCGCCATAGATGTTCAAGATCGGGCTGAGCTTCAAGCCGGGCGATTGCAGGTCCACAATGAATTGCGTCATGCCGGCGTGGCGATTGTCCTCTTTGGGCGCGGTGCGCACCAAGGCGATCAGGTAGTGGGCGCGATGGGCGCTGCTGGTCCAGACTTTGGTGCCCGACAGTTTCCAGCCGCCCTCGGTCTTGACCGCTTTGCTGCTGACTGCGGCCAGATCGGAGCCGGAATCGGGCTCGCTCATGCCGATGGCAAAAAAGCACTCACCGGCGGCAATTTGCGGCAAGATCATTTGCCGTGCCCGTTCGCTGCCATGCTGGAGAATCTGGTTGCCACTTTGCCGATCGGCCACCCAATGCGCGCCCACTGGCGCCCCACCGGCCAGCATTTCTTCCATCACCACATAACGCTCCAGTGCGGTGCGTTCATGGCCACCGTACTGGCGCGGCCACACCATGCCGATGTAGCCGGCTTGGCCGCACTTGCGGCTGAAAGCCGCATCGCCATCGGACCACGAATTCAGGCGCGGTGTGAAGCTGCCCGCGTCTTTTTCGCGTTGCAGAAAATCGCGCACTTGCTGGCGCAACGCGGGCGCGCTGTCGGGCATGGTCACCGCAGGAAAAACAAAATCATGCATGTGTTTTCGGTCTCCAACCATCTCACTAAGGTGACCGCATCTTGATGCTTCAAGCCCGGATGTCAAGGCTCCCAGAGACATCTGGGTGACTCGGGCTGTACGTGTTTACGCGATGATGGCGGTCTTGGTTTTGTGGATGTTGAATGAAGGTGCTCCATGCTGCGATCCGGTATTTACAGCTATCCCCACACCCAGCGCATCATTTACGGCACGCCCTTTGCGCAAGCCTTGGCGCAGGAGATGAAGACCGTGGATGCCCAGCGTGTCTATGTCTTGGCCAGCGCCAGTTTGAGCCGCGATACCGATGCGGTGAAGCAACTGATGGACGTGCTGGGCCCACGCGCTGCCGGTTTGTTCCATGAGATGCCCGCGCACACCCCTCGCCACGCGGTCGTCCAAGCCGCGCAGCAAGCGGCGTTGGCGCGTGCCGATTGGATTTTGACGGTGGGGGGTGGCTCGATCACCGATGCGGGCAAGATGGTGACGCTGTGCATGAGCAACGGCATTGAGGACGCCCAAGACTTGGACCGCCTGGCCACCCGGGTGCATGCCGATGGCCGGGTGGAGCGGCCTGCGTTTCTTGCGCCCGAGGTGCCTTGCTCTGTGATTTCCACGACTTTGTCGGCGGGCGAGTTCAGCGCCCTGGCGGGATGCACCGACACGGTCAAAGGGATGAAAGAAAATTTCTTACATCCGAAAGCTTCGCCGCGCTCGGTGATCCTGGACCCCGCTTTGACCCTGCACACCCCGCAGTGGCTGTGGCTGTCCACCGGCATCCGTGCGCTGGACCATGCGGTGGAGGATTTGTGTTCGATCAACCCGCAACCCCTGTCCGAAGCCACGTCCTTTGAGGCTTTGCGCTTGCTCGGGCGCGGTCTGCGCGCGGTCAAAAAAGACCCTGCGGACTTACACGCGCGGCTCGACTGCCAGTTGGGCGCCTGGATGTCCATCATCGGCTCCAGTGCGGGCGTGCACAAAGGAGCCAGTCACGGCATCGGCCACATCCTGGGCGGCACAGCGGGCGTGCCACATGGCTACACCTCGTGCGTGATGCTGGCGCATGTGCTGCGTTTCAATCACAGCGTCAATGCCGCCCAGCAACAACGCGTCAGCGAGGCCTTGGGCGTGCCGCAGCAAGCAGCAGGTGAGGCGGTGGCCGCGCTGGTGGCTGAATTGGGCTTGCCCAGCACCCTGCGCCAAGTGGGTGTGCGCGCGGACCAGTTGGACGAGATCGCGCACAAAGCCATGCACGACCGCTTGATCCACACCAACCCGCGCAAAATTCACGGCCCTGAAGACGTGCGCCGCATCTTGGATGCCGCCTTCTGAAGCGCAGTTTGGGCCTGTCCATGAAGCCAAGGCGACAGTGGCTTGGCCTTGGCATTTCTATACTGATTCTTCAACTCCTGCATGGGATGCGCGTATGCCTTTTGTGACCACAGACGATGGTGTTCAACTGTATTTCGAAGAAGCTGGAAGCGGCACGCCGCTGATCTTTGTGCATGAATTTGCCGGTGACCACCGCAGCTGGGAGCCGCAAATGCGCTACTTTGCGCGGCGCTACCGCTGCATTGCCTACAGCGCGCGCGGCTACCCGCCCTCGGATGTGCCTGGACCCGGTCAAGACTATTCTCAAGCGAGGGTGTGGCGCGATGTGCTGGCGGTCATGGACGGCTTGCAGATCGCGCAGGCGCACCTGGTCGGCTTGTCCATGGGCGCTTTTGCCTGTCTGCACTTGGGCCTGCATCACGCCACGCAGGGGCCAGCCTCCCGGGCTTTGTCACTGACCTTGGCAGGATGCGGCACCGGCTCGCACCCGGCGGTGCACGCCGAGTTCAAGGCCCAGTCCAAAGTCTTGGCGCACGACATCGAAACCTTGGGCGCCGATCACCTGGCCCGCACCTATGGCATGGGGCCTTCGCGCTTGCAATTCAAAGCCAAAGACCCGCGTGGCTACGATGAGTTCAACCATCACTTGGCCGGCCATTCGGCGGTGGGTTCGGCCCTGACCTCGCGGGGCTACCAGGGCGAGCGCCCCAGCCTGTACGCCTTGACGGATCAGATTGCACAGATCAATGTGCCCACCTTGATCATGACTGGCGACGAGGACGAGCCTTGCTTGGAGCCTTCGCTGCTGCTCAAGCGCACCATTTCGACTGCCGTCTTGGCAGTGTTACCAGGCAGCGGCCACGCCATCAACCTGGAAGAACCCATGCTGTTCAACCAGCTGCTGGCGGATTTCTTGGCGCAAGTGAAAGAGGGCCATGCTTTCGAACGGCCCTTGGCCACCCGCCCCACCTCGATTTGGGGGCCAGGCGGCGATCCCCGCCGCTGAAGCGCTTGGGCGGGACTTCTAAGGGAAGTTCCCATTGCCGTGCTGGCGTTTGCCCCTCACGATGAATTGGCTCTCCGATTGCAGCTTCAAGGAATACCCACCATGCATTTGTCGCACCGACGCTTTATTTCATTGGCCCTGGTCAGCGCGGGCTTGTTGGGCAGTGCCCTGGCCATGGCGCAAACCTATCCCACCAAGCCCATCACCTTGGTGGTGCCTTTTGCCGCAGGCGGGCCCACCGACATCGTGGCCCGCACCTTGGCCGTGACCATGGGTAAAACCTTGGGTCAAACCGTGGTGGTGGAAAACAAGCTCGGCGCTGGTGGCACCTTGGCTGCAGGCTATGTGGCCAAAGCCAGCCCGGACGGTTACACCTTTTTGATTCACCACAACGGCATGTCCACCGCCCCCGCGCTGTACCGCAAGCTGGCGTTCAACCCCATGACCGACTTTGAATACGTCAGCCAAGCGGTCGATGTGCCCATGACCTTGTTGGGCCGCAAAGACTTGCCCGCCAAAAACATGCAGGAGTTGAGCGCGTATGTGAAGGCCAATGCCAAATCCATCAACCTGGCGAATGCGGGTTTGGGCGCGGTGTCGCACCTGTGCGGCATGCTGTTCCAGCAAGCCATGGCGGCGGATCTGACCACCGTGCCGTTTTCGGGTACAGCGCCTGCGCTCAATGCCTTGCTGGGCGGGCAGGTCGATTTGCTGTGCGATCAAACCACCCAAACCACCCAGCACATCAAGGCCGGCACCGTCAAGTTGTACGGGGTGACCACTAAACAACGTATCCGCGCCTTGCCTGATGCGCCCACGCTGACCGAAGGCGGCTTGAAGGATTTTGAGGTGATTGTTTGGCACGGCATTTACGCCCCCAAAGGCACACCGGCTGCCGTGGTGGACAAATTCGGTGCTGCGGTGCGTGCCGCCTTGAAGGACCCGGCGTTTGCCGCGCGCATGGCCGATCTGGGTGCCGAAATCGTCCCCGAAAGCAAGCAGACCCCTGAGGGTTTGCGCACCTGGTTGCAGTCAGAGATCAACAAGTGGGGACCGGTGATCCGTTCAGCCGGTGTGTATGCCGACTGAAGCTGACCGGCTTAGGGCCCGAGGCTCAGGCGGGCTCTGAAATTTCGATCAAATTCAGGTCAGGGTCGCGCACATAGACCGATCTGATTTTGTGCACCGCCCCGGTGCGCAGCACCGGACCCTCGATGATGGGCCAAGGCGCGGCTTGGAGCTTGGCGATCACCGCGTCGAGTGGCTCGGAGGCCATGAAACACAAATCCAAGGCACCCGGCACCGGCAAATGGGCCTTGGGTTCAAACTCCTTGCCCCGCACATGCAGATTGATTTTTTGCCGACCAAAGCGAAACGCCTGGCGCGTCACCGCCGGGGTACCACCGACAAAACTGTCCAGCGTCATGCCCAGCACGCGGGTGTAAAAATCGATACAGGCCGCTTCGTTGCAGGTGGTCAGCACCAAATGATCAAGATGGTCAATCATGGTCTGAACTCAAACGCCCTCGATGATGCGAATATCGCGTACCGCTGCCTGCGTGCCCAAAGCCGCCAAGGCTTCTTGGTAGCCGGGGCTGTCGTAAGCGGCCAAGGCGGCTTGCAAGCTGTCAAATTCGATCAAGACCGTGCGCGCTGCCAGACCTTGCTCTTTGACCGCTGCAGGCACGCCGCGCGCCAAAAAGCGCCCGCCCGCGGCCGTCAAAGCAGGGCCTGCCAATTGGGCATAGGCAGCCAGGGCAGCCTGGTCGGTGACAGATTGATAGGCGCTGATCCAATATGCTTTGGCCATGAGAGCGATCTTTCAAAAACAAGAGAGACAATGGTTGGAAAGCCGACAGCTTATCCTGAAAAGTCCACTTGATTGCATTGCCCGCGTCGCATTGTGCTGTTCCATCCACCTGCCCTGAGTACCCCATGCCCGATTCCAAGAAACCGCCATCTGCCCAAAATCCAGCATCCACGCCCAGCCCAACCGAGGGTTTTCGCAGCGGTTTGACGAACTACGGTGACGCGGGCTTTTCGCTGTTTCTGCGCAAGGCCTTCATCAAAGGGGCGGGCTACACCGACAGCGCCTTAGACCGGCCGGTGATCGGCATTGCCAACACCGGCAGCAGCTACAACCCCTGCCACGGCAACATGCCGCAACTCATTGAAGCGGTCAAACGCGGCATTTTGATGGCCGGCGGCTTGCCGATGGACTTTCCCACCATCTCGATTGGCGAGAGTTTTGCGCAGCCGACCAGCATGTATTTGCGCAACCTCATGTCCATGGACACCGAGGAGATGATCCGCGCGCAACCCATGGACGCCATCGTGTTGATCGGCGGCTGTGACAAAACCGTGCCTGCGCAGCTGATGGGCGCGGCCTCGGCCGGTCTGCCCAGCATCCAACTGATCACCGGGGCCATGCTGACCGGCTCGCACCGCGGCGAAGTGGTGGGCGCTTGCACCGACTGCCGGCGCTACTGGGGGCGTTTTCGCGCCGAAGACATCGACAGCGCTGAGATCGAAGAGGTCAACAACCGCCTGGTGCCCAGTGTGGGCACCTGCTCAGTCATGGGCACCGCCAGCACCATGGCGTGCATTGCCGAGGCCTTGGGCATGACCGTGCCGGGCGGTGCATCGCCGCCTGCCGTCACGGCCGACCGCATGCGCGTGGCCGAAGAGACCGGGGTGCAAGCGGTGCGCATGGCGCAAAGTGGTTTGACCATCGACAAAATCCTGACCCCTGCCGCGTTTAAAAATGCCATGGTGGTCCTGCTGGCCATTGGCGGTTCGACCAATGGCATCGTGCATTTGGCGGCGATCGCTGGCCGGATGGGCATTGCCATCGATCTGGCCGAGTTAGACCGCATGGGGCGCAACACGCCGGTGCTGGTGGATTTGAAACCTTCGGGCGACCATTACATGGAACACTTCCATGCCGCCGGTGGCATGGGCACCTTGCTTCGCGAGCTTAAGCCCTTGTTGGCGTTGGACGCCATGACGGTAACCGGACGTACCTTGGGTGAAGAAATTGACCGTGCGGGCGCGCCGTTCCAACAAGATGTGATCCGTCCACTGAACAAGCCCATTTACCCCCAAGGCGGCATTGCCTATTTGCAAGGCAATCTGGCCCCGGGCGGCGCCATCATCAAGCAATCGGCGGCCAGCCCGGCGCTGATGGAGCACGAAGGCCGGGCGGTGGTGTTTGAGAATTTAGAGGACATGGCTTTGCGCATCGATGACCTGAACTTGGATGTGCAAGCCGAAGATGTGTTGGTGCTGAAAAACATCGGGCCTTTGGGCGGCCCGGGCATGCCGGAAGCCGGGTACTTGCCGATCCCCAAAAAACTGGCTTTGCAGGGTGTCAAGGACATGGTGCGCATCTCGGATGGCCGCATGAGTGGCACCGCCTTTGGCACCATCGTGCTGCATGTGATGCCCGAGTCGGCCCTGGGCGGCCCTTTGGCCTGTGTGCAGAACGGCGATCGCATTCGCTTGAGTGTGGCAAAGCGGGAGATCGCTTTGCTGATCGATGACGCTGAAATGGCGCGCCGCATGGCCGCCTTGCCCCTTTCCAGACCTAGCGCGCCGCGCGGTTACCGCAAACTTTTTTTGCAGTCGGTGACGCAAGCCGACCAAGGCGTAGATTTTGATTTTTTACAAGCCAACCCCAAACCGGAGTCATGATGACCGATCGCAAAGTAGCTCTTATCACAGGATCAGGCACCGGCGTCGGCGCCGCCACGGCACTGATGCTGGCCAAACGCGGCTTCCATGTCGTGATCAATTATTCCCGCAGCGAGGCCGAGGCCCAGGCCTCCCAAGCCGCTTGCCAGCAAGCCGGTGCCGACACCTTGCTGATGCAAGGCGATGTGGCCAGCGACGTCGATTGCAAGGCGCTGGCGCAAGCGGCAGTGGATCGCTGGGGCCGCATCGATGCGCTGGTGAACAACGCCGGCATCAGCACCTTCACCGGCGCGGCCAATTGGGATGTGCTGGACATGGACACCTTTTCCCGGATTTTCGCGGTCAACAGTGTGGGGGCTTTTCAAATGGTGCGCGCCTGCGCCCCGCACCTGAAAGCGCACAAGGGTTCGGTGGTGAATGTGTCGTCCATCGCGGGCTCCTTGGGCATCGGCTCGTCGGTGCCTTACATCGCCTCCAAGGGCGCTTTGAATGCCATGACCCTGTACTTGGCACGTGCACTGGCGCCCGACATCCGCGTCAATGCGGTGTGCCCCGGTTTGATCACCTCGCGCTGGTTCGTGGATGGTTTGGGGCAAGCCGGTTTCGACAAGGTCAAGGCCCTGACCGAATCCATCGCGCCCCTGGAGCGTGCCAGCACCCCCGAGGACGTGGCCGAAGCGATCGTGTGGCTCACCACCGGCGCTCGCACCGTGACCGGCGAACTCCTGCTGTTGGATGGGGGAGTGCATCTGGGCGGAGCCAAAGCGCAAGTTCCGGGTCGGGCCGCATGACAGGCCTTCATTCTTCTTGCCAGAAACACGCCCTATGAATTCACTGGCCCCATTGCCACTGCCCGATGGCGTGCAATCGCGCGACCTGCCGATTGCCACAGGTCTTCAGATGCATCTGCTGGAGGCCGGCAGGCCGCAAGCGGGCGCGCCGCCCAAGCCGCTGGTGCTTTTGTTACATGGTTTTCCTGAATTGGCATTCAGTTGGCGGCACCAATTGCCTGCCTTGGCGCAAGCGGGCTTTCATGTGGTCGCACCGGATCAGCGCGGTTATGGCCGCACCACCGGCAGCGATGACCGCTACGAGGGTGATTGGCGCGCCAGCGGCATGTTGCGCTTGGTGGATGACGTAATGGCGCTGGTGCAAGCCTTGGGCTACAGCCAAGCCCATGTGGTGATTGGCCATGATTTTGGCTCGCCGGTTGCCGCTTGGTGTGCCTTGACCCGGCCCGATGTGTTCCAGCGCGTGGTGATGATGAGCGCCCCCTTTGGTGGCCCGGCCGACCCCGCCACCGCCGCTCAAACCCATGAGGCCTTGACGCATGAAGTCGATGCGCTGCACCACCTGCAGCCACCCCGCTTGCACTACCAGTGGTATTACGCACAAGCCCAAGCCAATCCGGCGATGTGGCACGCGCCCCAAGGTGTGCATGATTTTCTTCGCGCTTACTACCATGTCAAAAGTGCGGACTGGCCGCACAACCGGCCCGCAGCCTTGCCGGCCTGGAAAGCCGAGGCTTTGGCCACTTTGCCGCATTACTACGTCATGCCATTGCAGGCCAGCATGCCGCAAGCGGTGGCACCTGAGATGCCTTCACCGACACAGATTCAGGCTTGTCGATGGTTGCCTGATGCAGAACTCGCGGTCTACGCCAGCGAATACACGCGGCGCGGCTTTCAAGGCGGACTGCAGTGGTACCGCTGCTCGACGGACCGTGACCAATTCATTGCGCTGTCGCAGTTCAGCGGCCAATCCATCCGCGTGCCCAGCGCATTCATTGCCGGTCAGGCCGACTGGGGGGTCTACCAGTCCCCGGGCGCATTTGAAAAGATGCAAGCCGTGTGCACCGATATGCGCTTGTGTCAACGCATTGCGGGTGCGGGACATTGGGTGCAACAAGAACAATCCCAGTCCGTGAACCAGTGCTTGTTGCAATTCCTCAGCGACACGCGCTAGCCACACCGCCCCACACCATCCGCCATGACAACCCCTTTTTTAGACGCTGCTGCACTCCACAACCTGGCGCTCACAGCCCCGCCAGCCAGTCCCTGTGCCTGTGGTCTGGGCCCTTGCACAGGCTGGGAGAGTGTTGCCGATGCACGCTGGCCCCGTATGCAGATGCGGCAGGTGGCGACTTTGCGTGCCCCTGAAATAGCGCATGGCGAAGAATTGACGTTTGAAGAGTTTCACCCGCACGCCACCCGCTACGACTCGCCGAATGCGCCTGTCGCGCC